>JAFVBK010000024.1 GCA_017480045.1 Clostridia bacterium | reverse complement strand
GGACCGACCCTGTAACCCCGCGAGCAAAAAAGACCGCCGAACGGCGGTCTTTTTTCTATCCATGCCCCGCGGCCTCCTGCTCGTAGAGCGACGCGAGCTGCTCGAGCTGCGCGCTGTCGTAATCGTAGGGCGCGTCGGCGTAGGGCGCGAGCGCGTCCGTCAGCTCCGGCAGCGCGTCGCGCAGGGAATCGGCAAAGCGGTCGTCCGCGTCCGCGTCGTCGGACACAGCGGAGACGATCAGCCCCAGCGAGAGCGCCGGTTCGTCACCCTGCTCCACGCCGACGATCTGTCCGCAGTGATAGGGGAAGTAATCCTCCGCGGAGAGAAAGGCGACCTGTACGGCGCCGCTGCGCAGCGCCTCCTCGGTGGCTTCGCCGCTGGTGCCAAAGGTGACGGTAACCTTCTCCACGGTGACGTTCCGCTGCTCCAGCGCCGCGCGCAGCGCCTCCGGAAAGTCGGTGCGCAGCGCCAGTAAACGGTCGGGGTCGCGCCCGTTGACAACGAATTCCACGTTCAGGCGCTCCAATTTGAGCGGCTGCGTTTCCTCGACGGGCGCCGCGGATGGATCGGCCTCCGCGAATGTCGGAACGGCCTCAACGGGTTTTCGGCAGGCAGTCAGCATCAGACACAGCGCCAGCAGCAAAACGGTCAGCCGTCTCATACGTCACCTCCGGGCTGTGTCAGCCGCTCCAATTGTTCACTGATCGGCGTCGGATCAACGCCGCCGGGGATGTCCGTAGGCGTCTCCGGAACCGGGGTCTCGACCGGGATTTCGGTTTCCGTCGGTTCCAAAGACGGGGTCACGGGGGAAGCCTCCGGCTCGGGAGCGGGAGTATTCGATTCCGGAGCGATCGTCGCCCCTTCTTCGGTGGGGCCGACGCGGACGATGCGGTTGCGCGCGTTGTACTTGCTGCGCGCCTCGAAGGTCTCGGAGACCAGCTCGTCGCCCCGGTAGAGCTGGCGGTAGGTGTTGACGGTGTAGCCGGTGTAGGCGGTCTGCTCCACCACGCGTTCGCCGGGGGCGAGGGTCGGGTCGTCAACGATCTCCTCCTCAAAGGGCTTGACGGACAGCACCTCGGTACGCATCTTGACGGTGAGGTCGTCGGTCTTGGTGCCGTAGAGGTTGACGGTCAGGCGGTTCTTGTCGCTGTAAACCGTCTCGATCTTAATGGGATACAATGTGTTGTTGCGGAAGATGAAGTCCGGCCCGCCGCCGGAGACGGTGGCGTCCAGGCCAAGGCCGATGTATTCGGAGGCGAAGCCGTGGGCGGTGCGCGCCACGATCTCCAGGTTCGACAGCAGCGCAGCGGCGTAGAGGGTGGAGCTGCACTGGCACGCGCCGCCGCCGTCCATCTCGACGGTTTTGCCGTGGAGGTAGCCCGGCGCGCTCTGGTAGCCGTTAGCCGCGGTGAAGGGGCCGCAGTAGTCGTAGTAGTTGAACTCGTCGCCGCTGTTGAGCACCACGCCGTTGACACGCTCGGCGGTCAGCCTGACGTTGGCCTTGCGGCCCGGCGCGCCGCCGACCTTGGTGGTGTAGGTGCCCAGCAGGTCGCGGAACAGCACCTGCTCCAACTCCTCCGCCGTGACCTGCGGCTCAAAGGACTCCGTGGGGATGTCCACCGTTGCGCCGGGGGCAGCGGCGTCCAAGAGCTGCTGCGCCTGCGCGATGTCAAAGTGCAGCGCGGCACGCTCACGAACGATGCTTTTGCTCTCTGCGTCGTACTTCGCGTTGGCGGCTCTGCCGCCCAGCAGCGCGTCGATGGCGGTAAGGTCGCCCGGTTCCCCGGAGGTGACCGTGTAGGGGAGCTCCACGGTACGCGAGCCGGTCTCATCCGCCTCCGCGTCCCTCAGCCGCGCGCTGAGCGCGGCCGGATCGGTATCGCGGCCGATCTCCTGCTTGGTCAGGCGCAGGATGTCGTTGTCCAGCACCTCGTAGGAGAAGTCCTCCGGCACGACCTGAGTGACCGCGGCGAGCTTCTGTGCCGCTCCGTCCTCCCAGCCGGGCTGCGGCTCGGGCGTGACCACGGTGGAGCGGCCCAGCGTCGCGGTCAGCAGCCGCCAGCCGTCGGTGAGGACGTTTCCGCTGTGGCTGCTGGCATAAGCGTCCTCCGCCAACGCGTCGGCGTCGAAAACAAGGCCCAGCTCGTCGTAGCTGAGATACGCAGCTTCCGATCCGTCCTCCAATATGGCGTGTACGCCGCTGTTGTAGCGCAGATCGTCCAGCATGGAATCCACCGCCCAAAGCACCTCGGAGTGGGTCAGCCCAACGACGTCCTCCCCGCCGATGAGGGTATGGGGCGCGATGGCGTCCGCCGCCCAGGAGGCGATGCAAAAGCCTGCGTAAACACTGACGAGCGCCGCACCGATGATCGCGGGAAACAGCCAACCGGCCTGTGCCGATTTCGCGGCGGCAGACGCACTGTTTTCTTTTGTAAGTTCACGTTTTCCGGGCATATCAGAGACCTTCCCATTTTTTGAACTATTCTCAGCATAGCACAGATCGGAGGGAAAGTCATTACAAGAAGATAACAATTTCATTAAATTTTAATGTATCGCAGGCTCGGCGGTGCGGCGCGGAATGCGGATGGTCATGCGGATCTCATCCTCGGTGTCCTCCCGCTCCACGGCGGCGTCCACGCCCGCCCGCTGCATGATGCCAAGCTGGCGACGGATGCTGTTGAGGAACAGCCGCACGTCCTTGATGACGTAAGTGGGCTGCTTCTGTGGGGGCGTAACGTTGGCGCGGTGCAGCAGGGTCTCCACATAGGCTTCCGTCTGCGCCACGTTCCAGCCGTGCTCCGCCACAGCCCGCACCGCTTCCAGCCGGGTCTCGTCGTCCTGAAGACGCAGCAGCGCCCGGGCGTGGCGCTCGCTGAGGTCATGCTCCCGCAGCAGCGCGACGCAGTCGTCTGAGAGCCGCAGCAGCCGCAGCTTGTTGGCCACGGCGGACTGGGACTTCCCCAGCTTTTCCGCCGCCTGCTCCTGCGAGAGTCCGAAGGTGGAGATGAGCTTTGAGATGGCGGCAGCCTCCTCGTACCAGTGCAGGTCACGGCGCTGAAGGTTTTCGATCAGCGCCAGCAGGGGCGAATCCTCCTCATCCGCCCGGGCCAGCAGGCAGGGTACCTCCCGCAGTCCGGCCAGTCGCGCGGCCCGCAGCCGCCGCTCCCCGGCAATCAGCTCGTAGCCCTGCGCCCCGTGGCGCACGGTCAGCGGCTGGATGATGCCGTAGCGCAGGATGCTCCGGCTCAGCTCGAGGAGCGACGCGTCGTCAAAGTAGCGCCTCGGCTGGGAGGGATTGGGGCGGATTTTGTTCACCGGCAGATAAAAGACCCGGCGGGACAAAAAGGTATTTCTTCGCAACAGCTCCATGGGAAACCTCCTTTGGTTTACAATCAGAATGTAGTGTTTTACAAAGAATCTTTACACCACATATTGTAGCCACTTTGTACTGCGAAAACGCGGGAAAGTCGTCGGGGAATGAACAGAAAATGAAAAAGTCAGCCATACCCGAGGGTACGGCTGACTTTTCTTCAAAACTTAGCGGTTTACTAACAGGTCAATCCAGCATATAGATAGTTTACTATCACTCCCACTCGCAAAATGAAACTTAATTCTAAACGCTTTTGTTTGGGGGATTTGATACCATTTGATTTTTCCTGATACCTATTATCCTTATCCTATGGGCTTGCCAAACTTTTGCTATCATTTGGCTATCAAGGAAATGGCTATCAACGGTAAAATTAGATTGGTTTCTCTGGTGGTTTACAACTACATTTTACCACGAAAGACAGGGAAATGCAATAACCTTCCTCGCTGTGGTGTATCAAGTGATCTTACTGAACATATGGCGCACCTTGTCCAGGCGGCTGTTTGGACGGCGGGGCTGGATGACCGGCTCGCCGACAACGGCCTGATACCCTTTCAGTTCTGTCAGGCATACGCTCCGCCCGTTGGTGTAACAGGCCAGATCAGTACGGTATGCCTGTATGCAGCGGACGGGAATCTCGCCAGTAAAGACAACTTC
>JAFVBK010000292.1 GCA_017480045.1 Clostridia bacterium | reverse complement strand
CCAGGGCTTCACTGTCAGGACGCTGGGCGAGCTCCTGCCCAACAGCTTCGGCCCGGAGGATCTGGGCATCGAAATCCAGCATTAGATATTTACGGAGGATACCAAACTTGTCTGAGACCAAGAAATTCCGTTCCGGCTTCGTGGCCATCATGGGACGGCCAAACGTAGGCAAATCCAGCCTGATGAACCGCTTCGTGGGCGAGAAAGTCGCCATCATCTCAAACCACCCCCAGACCACCCGCAACAAGCTGCTCGGCGTCGCGACCGGGAAGGACTGGCAGATCGTGTTTGTAGACACGCCCGGCCTGCACAAGCCCCGCACGAAGCTGGGCGAATACATGATGAAGACCGCCGAGGAGGCCAAGGAGGGCGTGGACGCCGTGCTCTGCGTGGTGGACGGCCAGCACATCGGCGCGGGCGACATGGCCATCATGCAGGATCTCGGCAGGATGCGCTGCCCGAAATTCCTGGCGGTGAACAAGATCGATATCGTGTCCGAGGAAAAGCTGTTCCCTCAGCTGGCGCAGCTGCACGACATCGGCTACGACCAGATCGTCTCCACCTCCGCCCGCACGGGCGAGAACTGCGATCTGCTGCTCAAGCTGCTGATTGAAGCCATGCCGGAGGGGCCGAAGTACTTCCCCGACGACATGATCACCGACCAGCCGGAGCGCGTGATGTGCGCGGAAATCATCCGGGAAAAGGCGCTCAGAAACCTGCGTGACGAGGTGCCCCACGGCGTGGGCGTGGAGATGCTGGAAATCAAGAAGGTTTCCGACAGGCTGACGGAGATTCACGCCAATGTGTACTGCGAGCGCGCGAGTCACAAGTCCATCATCATTGGCAAGCAGGGCGCAATGCTGCAAAAGATCGGCAGCGAGGCTCGCGCCGACATCGAGCGGCTGCTGGGCACGAAGGTGATGCTCAAGCTGTGGGTGAAGGTGCGTGAGGACTGGCGCAACCGCGCGGGCGACCTGCGCACGCTGGGCTACGAGGACTGACATGCCGTCCTTCACCACCCCCGCCATCGTCATCCGCCGGGCGGACTATGCCGACTACGACCGGATGATCACGCTGTTCTCGCCGGAGCTGGGCCGTGTGGAGGCCATCGCGCGGGGCTGCCGGAGGCCAAAATCCCCGCTGGTGAATGCCGTAGAGCCCTTCACCAGCGGCGAATTTCAGCTGTACAGCCACCGGGAGCGCAATTCGTTGGAGCAGTGCCAGATATCCGACAGCTACTACGAGCTGCGCGCGGATTACGACCGGCTGCGCCACGGCGTCTACTGGCTGAAGCTGCTGGACACGGCCATCCTGCCGGACACGCCCGCGCCGGAGCTGTTCATCACCACGCTGCGGGCGCTGGCCCATCTGAACTACGGCGAGCTGCCGCCGGAGCTTGTGACCTTCGCCTTTGAGAGTCATTTCATGCGCCTGATGGGGCTCTCCCCCAGGATGGACGCCTGCGTGCGCTGCGGGCGCGCCATCGACGGCGAGGCCCGCTTTGACGCGGATCTGGGCGGCGCGGTCTGCCTAGATTGTCAGCCCGCCCTCTCCTCTGGCCCGCACGGTCACACCGCCGGTTCCCCTTTCGCGTCCGACGCGCCCCTCGTCTCCAACGGCGCGCGGCGCATCCTGATGAAGCTGCCCCGCACCCAGTTTGACAAGTTCCAGCTGCTGCGCGACCGCCCCGAATGGCCGGAGGCCGCGCGGTTGATGCGCAGCTACGTGAACCTGCGCATGCGGATGGACAGGTTCGCCCCGCCGCTGTTTGTGGCGGCTAATTCACAATAAGAAAATTTATGATTCACAAAAGCAGCTTTATAGTGTATAATATTATCAGAGTTTTGGGCTCGAAGAGAATCGACATATTTTAAGGAGGATTTATCCATGAAGAAGTTCGTATGTTCCGTCTGCGGCTATGTGCATGAGGGCGACGCCGCGCCTGAATTCTGCCCCGTCTGCAAGGCTCCCGCCTCCAAGTTCATCGAGCAGGCCGACGAGCTGACCTGGGCCGCTGAGCACGTGGTGGGCGTGGCGCAGGGCGCGCCGCAGGATCTCATCGACGATCTGCGCGCCAACTTCAACGGCGAGTGAAGCGAGGTTGGTATGTACATCGCCATGAGCCGCGTCGCCTATCGCGAGGGCTATCCGGAGATCGGCGAATACTGGAAGACCGCCGCGTTTGAAGAAGCCGAGCACGCCGCGAAGTTCGCCGAGCTGCTGGGCGAGGTCCTGACCGACAGCACCGAGAAGAACCTGAAGATGCGTGTCGAAGCCGAGAACGGCGCCACCGCCGGCAAGACCGATCTCGCCAAGCGCGCCAAGGCCCTGAACCTGGACGCCATCCACGACACCGTCCACGAAATGGCCCGCGACGAGGCGTGCCACGGCAAGGCGTTCGCGGGGCTGCTGAAGCGGTACTTCGGGAAATAAGAAAACCTGATAATCAAGCGTTTTCGCAGGGGGTGATTCCGCTTGGAATCGCCCCTTGCGAAATATCCCTTGACAGCAGCATTTTCGGCACTTATAATGTCATCAAGATTCCATCCGCGAAGGGAAAACGTTCTCGGTTGTCTTGGATGACTATCTTTTTTGGGAATACCCCGTTCAACAACAGGAATTGGCACATGATCCACGGCGTAAGCCGTATGAGAAAGGAAAATACAGATGATCGTATTATATGCTGTAATTGCTCTCATTCTTATAATCGCATTTGTCCGTGGCGTCTATCTCGATCAATCCGGTTGGAAAAAGGATGCTTCTCCAGATGTCAACGCGGTGATTGTAGACAAAAAGGTCGAATCCAGTGCAGTCAGGAAATCCCGTTATACCGCGAGGATCACCTTTACCTTTTCGGACGGGTTTTACTATATTTCCAACGACTACGTGCCGGCGGTTCCAGCATCTGAAGTAAAGCTGCGCCAAAAGGCAATTGAGGCGCACAGGCTTGCCGTGCAAAAGAAAGCGAAATAGGACGATCGTTCGCAAAGCCGCGCCATGGTGGGATGTTAATGGGACCGTCAAGTCGGTATTTCGGGAAGTAATTCTGTATCATCAGCATCATAAAGGGACAGATCCGAGTGATCTGTCCCTCATTATTTATACCTTCACCACCACGGGCTTGCCGGCCTCGACCTCGCCCACGCTGGCGACGGGGACGGCGTAGCGCTTGGCGATGTCCCACTGGCTCTCCCCCGCCTCCGGCCAGCGAATGACGATGCCGGCGCGGCGCTGGATGGGTTCATCCTCCTCAATTTCCTCCACGAGCTCCACGCGCTCCCGCCGCCGGGTATCGCAGGCGACGGAAAGCTGCAATTTCAGCTCCAGCCGGTCGCTCATCAATGCGTTGGCTTCGGCGGAAAGCACCTGTATGTCGATCAGCGATTGATCGTTCAACGCCTGGGGCACCGTGATGGAAAAGGGCAGCTCCGCCTCCGTGGCGGCGGGCAGGTCGGAGCCGCCGGGCATGTACAGCACGTTCGTCTCGATCACGCCCTCAACGCGCCCCTGTCCGTTCTCCGCGCGCCATTCGCCGATCACGGGCCGGGCCTGAGTAGCGACACCCGTGCCCACCCCCGGCGCGTTTTCGCCGATCAACACCGTGCCGCGCACGATTTCGTTGACCCGAAGATGATCGGCGGCAACACACAGTCGAATGTCCTCGTCCTCCACATCCAGCGCCGCGCCCTGGGTGGCGTAGACGTCCGCCAGCGCCTCGGCGTTGTCCGTGGCGTTCGCCAGCACCCGCACCCGCAGCTCCGCCTCGCATGCCAGGCGCATGTCCCCGTCCTCAGCCGCGGGCTCGATCCGACTCTGCACCGAGCGCACGTCCGCCTCGGCCCAGACGTCGCCGGTCAGCCACTCCGGCAGCTCCACCAGCTGATCCAGCGCCAGCGGATAGCGCACCAGCACGGCGGGCCGGCCCGCCACGCCGCTGGAAACCAGCGTCTCCACCTGCACGCGCCCCTTCACCCGCACGCCGCCCAGGTCCGGCGCGATTTCGTCGACCTCAACCGAGGCCCAGTCCATCAGAGCCGTGCGGGCGTCCAGCGCCGCGGGCAGGGCCACCACGTCGGTAAGCAGCGCCATTTCGCTGGCCTCCGCCGCCAGCTTCACCGATTCCAGCGATCGAAAGGCGGTTTGCAGGCCATCCGCGCCGCTGACGCCGGTGACAACCTGAACCGGTGACAGCCGAAGCACCTGGGCCGTCAGGTTGCAGGTGATCTGAAAGATCATATGGCCGTTCTCGTAACGGGCGTTTACGTGGGACACCTCTCCCCGCACCCGCGAAAACATGCCCGGCTGAGCGCCGGGAATGTCCATCACGTGGTTCAGCGTGGTCTGAGCCGTCAGCGCCTTCACGACGCTCTCCTCGCCCTGCCGGTAGGTCGCCTGACAGCTGACGCTGCCCTCCAGTACGATGCGGTCCGATTGCAGGTCTGCCTCGGCAATGTACAGATTCGCGTCCGCCAGCAGCGGCTCGATGGCGTCCCGGCCCGCGCCGGGCACCAGCGCCTCCGCCCGCACCAGCACCTGCGCCTCCCGCGCCCCGATCAGGTTCTCCACTTCCAAGGTTCGCCGGTCTGTCTCCAGCGCCATAAAAACCCCTCCTGTCCGCGTTGATCGTGGGATTGTATGCGGACGGGAGGGGAAAATATGAGGGTGGATATAAAAAGCTGGGCGCGCAGCCAGAATGCGTTTCTTAAGTCGAAGCAGTCTCCTCCTAAAGGGCATCTCTCAAGGGGGAAGGCCTTTGCAAACTCGCGTCAGCCACTATTCCTGTTCCCTGTTCCCTGAAATCATCCCTTTGACATAGCCCAGCATCGCGTCCTTCTCCACGCAGTCGGCAAACCGCGTTTCAAGGGAGCGCAGCTCCGCAAGGCGCGCAGGCACGGGCACGCCGGTGGTCTCATGCAGCATATCCATCGCGCCGAAGCCGCTCTCAGGCTGGGCGTCGGAAATTGCGGAAAGCACGTCGCGGCTGAACTTGTAGGGCGAGGCGGTGGAGAGCACGATGTTGACCCAGCCGTTGTCCTCACGCGCCTTGAACTCCTCCATCACGGCCCAGCCCACGGCGGTGTGGGTGTCCATCAGGTAGCCGTACGCCCGCCAGACCCGGCCGATGGCGTCCAGTGCCCGCGCGTCGTCGGCGCAGCCCGCGCTGAAGCGCTCGCGCATGGCGTCCATCAGGCTCTGGGGCGCAGTGTAGACGCCCTTCTCCCGCAGATCGGCCATCAGTCGCGCCACCAGCTCGAAATCGCCGCCGCTGGCCAGGAACAGATAACGCTCCAGATTGCTGGACACCAGAATGTCCATGGAGGGCGAGGCGGTCTTGTAGAACTCGCGGCGGCGGTCATAGACGCCGGTGTTGATGAAGTCGGTCAGCACTTTGTTAGCATTGGAGGCGCACACCAGCTTCGCCACCGGCAGGCCCATGCGCCGGGCAAACTCGCCCGCCAGGATGTCGCCAAAGTTGCCCGTGGGCACGATGAAGTTCACCGGATCGCCCAGGCGAATCTCGCCCCGCAGCACCAGGTCGCAGTAGGATTTGAAGTAGTAGGCCACCTGGGGCGCGAGACGGCCGATGTTGATGGAGTTGGCGCTGGACAGCCGCGCGCCGGCAGTCGCCGCCCAGTGGCTCCGCTGGTCGTCGGCAAAGATATTCTTCACGCCGGTCTGCGCGTCGTCAAAGTTGCCCTTCACCGCGCAGACGCCAACATTGCCGCCCGCCTGGGTGACCATCTGGGCCTTCTGCACGTCGCTGACGCCGCCATCCGGATAGAACACGATGATGCGCGTGCCCTCGACATCATGGAAGCCCTCCAGCGCAGCCTTGCCGGTATCGCCGCTGGTGGCGGTCAGGATCACGATCTCGTCCTCCACGCCCAGCTTCGCCTTCGCGGCGGTGATCAGTCGCGGCAGCACCGAGAGCGCCACATCCTTGAAGGCGGAGGTGGGCCCGCGGAACAGCTCGATCACAAAATCCTCGCCCACCTTCTCCACGGGCGTCAGATCCTCGGTCTCAAACTTTCCGGCATAGGCGGCGTCGATCAGCGCGCGCATTTCCTCCGGCGTAAAATCGTTCAATATCTTGCCGATCACCTCGGCGGATATCTCCACCGCGCTCTTGTTGAGCAGTGCGCCCACATCCACCTGCATCTGATCGAAATCCACGGGCGTATAGAGGCCGCCGTCCGGGGCGATGCCCTTCAATACGGCCTCGGTGGCGTCGGCGGTATGCTGCCTGGAGCGCGTAGAATAGAAGATCATGCGTCAATCCCTCTCTCTGTGCGTTGAGTTTATGCTTCTATGATAGCGGTTTTCATGTAAAAAAGCAAGGGGCAAGCGGCTTTTGGCGCATATTTTCCGCTTCGTTAAATGGCTGAAAACCCTTGGCCGATTCCTTTGACAAATGGAACGGGTTGTGATATAGTGTTTCCATGATAAAAACACGTGTTCTTCCATGAAAGACACAAAGGAGTTGTTGACCGTGAAAATCGGACTGCTGGGCCTGGGCACCATCGGCTCCGGCATCTATGAGCATTTGCAAAAGCGAGACGACATTGAGGTCGTGCGCATTCTGGAGCTGCTGCGGCATCCCGGCCTGGAGCATTTGGAGACCAGCGACTTTAACGAAATCCTGAACGACCCGGAGATCGATACTGTGATCGAGCTGATCGGCGGCATGGAACCGGCCCACAGCTTCACCGTGCAGGCGCTGAAGGCCGGCAAAAACGTGGTCTCCGCCAACAAGCTGATGCTCTCCCATCACATGGAGGAGATACTGACCCTCGCGCGCGAAAACGGCGTGCACTATCGCTACGACGCCAGCGTGGGCGGCAGCATCCCGTTTTTGTACAACCTGATGCGCTATCGCAGCGCCGACCGGCTGACGAGCCTCTCCGGCATCGTGAACGGCACCACAAACCTGATTCTGGACGTGATGCAGACCGAGGGCCGCAGCTTCGACGACGTGCTGGCCAAGGCCCAGAAGCTGGGCTACGCCGAAGCGAACCCCTCCTCCGATATCGACGGCGTGGACGCGCAGTGCAAAATTTCCATCGCCAGCGCCGTGGCCTATCAGCAGTACGTGCGCCCGGAGGACGTGGACACCGAGGGCATCCGGCACATCGCCGCCGGAGACATCATATATTTCAGGCGGATGGGCAAGGTTTGCCGCCTGATCGCCCAGTCCGCGCTGAACCCGGACGGCAGCGTATGCGCCTTTGTGGAGCCGACGCTGGTGGCCAGCGACGCCACCGAGGCCGCCGTGCACATGAACAACAACACCATATCCGTCACCGGCGAGTATTGCGGCCTGCACACCTTCCAGGGCCAGGGCGCGGGCAAGGATCCCACCGCCTTTGCCGTGGACCTGGGCCTTCGGGAAATCCTGGACGGCGTGAGCCCCCGGCTCAACCCCATTCCCCAGGGCTATGCCCGCGTGGACAATCGCCAGGCGCGCCACGCCTACTATCTGCGCATCAGCGCGCACCCCGGCGTGCCGGTGGAAAAGCTGGGCGACTGCGAGGGCGGCACGGCCTACGTCACCGAGCCTATGACCGTAGCGGATATGCACGCCCTGGCGTCGGCGCTGCGTGAAAAGGACGCGCGGCTGTTCTTTGCAGGGATTCGGGAGTAGGCTCGTCGCGCTTTTCAGCGGGAGCGGCCGATGTTACGCCCCACAGAGTGTTCTAAAAATATGCAATAATCTGAAAGCAGGGATATGTGATGAACAAGTTAAATGTCGCCGTGCTCGGCGCTACGGGTGCCGTGGGCCGTGAAATGCTGAAGGTGCTTCAGGAGCGCAATTTCCCCGTCAACCGGCTGAAGGCGCTGGCCAGCGCCCGCAGCGCGGGCACGGAGCTGCCCTTCGCGGGCGGCACGGTCGTGGTCGAGGTATCCATCGAGGCTTCCTTTGTGGGCGTCGACATCGTGCTGGGCGCGGCGAGCAACGCCCTTGCCAAGCGGCTGGCTCCGGCCATCGTGAAGGCTGGCGCGGTATTTGTGGACAACTCCAGCGCGTTCCGCATGGTGGACGACGTGCCGCTGGTGGTGCCGGAAATCAACCCGGAGGATGTGAAGCGGCACAAGGGCATCATCGCCAATCCCAACTGCTCCACCATCATCACCCTCACCGCCGTGGCGGCGCTGAACCGCCTATCGCCCATCCAGAGCATGGTGGCCAGCACCTATCAGGCGGTGTCCGGCGCGGGCGCAAACGGCCTCAAGGAGCTGGAGCAGCAGGTTTTGGACTATGCCGCGGGCAAGGCGCTCGAAAGCGGCGTGTTCCCCTGGCAGATCGCCTTCAACGTGATTCCGCAGATCGGCGACGACACCGGCAACGGCTACACCTCCGAGGAGATGAAGATGCAGAACGAGGGCCGCAAGATCATGCACCTGCCGGCGCTGAACGTCACCTGCACCTGCGTGCGCGTACCCGTGCTGCGCAGCCACTCCATCAGCGTCACCCTGCGCACCGAGCGCAAGATTTCCGTGGACGAGGCCCGCGCGGCCATCGCCGCCGCCCCCGGCTGCAGGCTGGTGGACGATCTGGCCAGCAAATCCTACCCGATGCCGCTGGATACCAGCGACCAGGACATCGTGTTCGTGGGCCGTATCCGCGACGATCTGACCTCTGAAAACGGCCTCTCCCTCTGGTGCTGCGGCGACCAGATTCGCAAGGGCGCGGCCACCAACGCCATTCAGATCGCGGAGCTGCTTTTGAACCAGTAATCATTGAGATTTTAGGTTTAACCCGAAATAAAACCCCATCTTAACCCCCGTCGCGTGGCAAGGCGGGGGTTTTGCGTTTACAATAGCGGTATATAATTTCAGAAGGGCCCAAGCCGCATCTGCCAGGGCGATTGTGCGGCGGTTGATTATGAGCGAGTATAGACACGAAACTGAAATCATCAATGAAGCGTTGCCAGAAACGATCTCGGAGACAAACACCTTCGAGGCGCTCCACCTGTTGCCGGAAATCCAGCGGGCGGTGGAGGCCATGGGCTTCTCCGAGCCAACGGACATCCAGCGCCAGGCGATACCGCTGCTGCGAAGCGGCGCGGACGTGATCGGCCGCAGTCAGACCGGCACGGGCAAGACGATGGCCTTCGCCATTCCCGCCGTGGAGCTGATCGACCGCACGGAGGCCGAGCCCACCGTGCAGGTGCTGATCCTCTGCCCCACCCGCGAGCTGGCCCAGCAGGGCTGCGAGGAGATCAAGAAGCTGATCCGCTTCATGCTGAATGTCTGGCCCGTGGATGTGTACGGCGGCGCGGCGATGGACCGGCAAATCTACAAGCTAAAGCGCGCCAACCTGGTCATCGGCACGCCGGGACGCGTGATGGACCACATGCGGCGCGGCACGCTCAGCCTTTCGGGCGTAAAGCTGGTGGTGCTGGACGAGGCGGACGAGATGCTGAGCATGGGCTTCCGGGAGGATATCGAGACCATCCTGGAGGATGTGCCTGAGCAGCATCAGACCGTCCTCTTCTCCGCCACGATGCCGGAGGCGATCATGGAGCTGACGAACAAATTCCTGCACGACCCGCAGCTCATCGAGATCAACGCCGAGCAGGTGACCCTGGATCAGATTCGCCAGCAGTACATGGAGGTGCCCATGGGGCGCAAGCTGGACGCGCTGAACCTGCTGCTGCGCGCCTGCGAGCCGGAGCGCTGCATGATCTTCTGCAACACCAAGCTGATGGTGGATGAGGTGTCTTCCTACCTAAATAAAAGCGGCTTCGGCTGCGAGGGCATCCACGGCGACATGAACCAGAGCCAGCGAACCCGCGTGATGGAGGGCTTCAAATCGGCCCGCATTCCGGTTCTGGTGGCCACCGACGTGGCCGCGCGGGGCATCGACGTAAACGATATCGACTACGTGATCAACTACGATCTGCCGCAGAACAGCGAAATCTACGTGCACCGCATTGGACGCACAGGCCGCGCGGGCAAGGCGGGCACCGCCATCACGCTGTGCAGCGGCCGGCGGCAGTTCTTCGGCATGCGGGATATATCGCAAGCTGTGAAATCGAAGGTGGAGGAAATCCCCATTCCCACCATCGCCCAGATCCGCGAAAGGCAGAATGAAAAGAGCCTGGAAAAGGTGCGCGAAACGCTCGGCGCGGAGATACCGATGGAATTTCAGGCGATGGTCGGCCGGCTGATGGCCGAGGGCCACGAGCCGGCGATGATCGCCTCCGCGGCGATGCGGCTCTGCTTCGCGCGGGACGAATCGGGGCTCACGGACATCGCCTTTGATCGCAAGTCCGACGGCGGCAGGCTGTACCGCAAGCTGATCATCGGCATCGGACGCAGACAGAAGGCCGCGCCGAACCACATCGTAAGCGCCGTTGCGGGACGCGCCAACATTCCCGGCGCGCAGATCGGCAAGATCGAGATCTATGATGAAAAGACCGTGGTGGGCGTGCCCGCCGAGCGGGCCGAGGCCATCGAACGGGCCATGCAGGGCGCGACGATCTGCGGCGTGCCCGTGCAGGTAAAGCTGAGCGGCGAAAAGCCCGCCGCGCGACCGACCCCCGGACAAAGGCGCGGCGCCGGTCGCGTCGAGCGGCGCGAGGGCGCGGACAGGCAGGCGTTCAGGCCCCAGCGCAAGCAGGCTGAGCCTGCGCGCAGCGGAAAGGTGAAGCTCTCCCCTGCCGCGCGTGCGCGTCTGCTGGACACCAGCGATCTGAGCCGGTTCGAGTTCAAACAGGAAAAGCACAGCGCCAGACCCCGCCGGGAGAAATCGGACGCCCGCCGCGGCGAGCGCCGGGGCAATCGGAAGAACAGTGACAGGGGCTCGAAGCGCCGATAGGCCGACAGGATAGCGTGGTCAAAAGGCAAATGATCGGTGGCGCCCTACAGGCGGCATAACGCCGCTAATGCGCATGAGGCTACAGGCATTGGCGTCCCGCCGGCCGCCGCCCGGATTTATTGAGTCGCAATGAGGTGTTTTTATGATACGCAAGGCAACCTCGCGGGATCTTCCCGCCATCGCGGGCATCTACGGCCGCATTCACGACGCGGAGGCCGCGGGCGCGCTCACCACCGGCTGGCTGCGGGAGATCTATCCCACCGAGGCCACCGCCCGCGCGGCGATCGAGGCTGGCGACCTGTTCGTGCTGGAGGATGGAGCGGAAATCGTCGCCGCTGCCCGCGTCAATCAGGAACAGGTGCCGGTCTATTATGAAGTGAACTGGCGGTATCCCGCCAGCGACGATGAGGTGATGGTGCTGCACACGCTGACGGTGGATCCGCTTCGGTCTGGGCGCGGCTATGGGCGGCAGTTCCTGGAGTTTTACGAGGCCTATGCCCTGGAAAACGGCTGTCCGGTGCTGCGCATCGACACCAACGCGCGCAACGCCGCTGCCCGCGCCATGTACGCCCGCCGCGGCTACATCGAAAGCGCCATTCTGCCGACGGTGTTCAACGGCATTCCGGGGGTCAACCTGGTGTGCATGGAAAAGCGACTGGGATGATCCCAGTCGCTTCAAAGTTTATTCTCCGCTCAGCAGCGCTTCCCGCGTTTTGAGCGTCACCTCGTCGTTTTCCACGTCCACGATGATGGCGGTGTCCTCAGGCAGGTCGCGCTCGATCAGGAGCTTGGCGATAGGCGTCTCCACCGCGCGCTGGATGAACCGCTTCAGCGGGCGCGCGCCGTAGACGGAGTCGTAGCCGTTGTCCACCACCCACTGCTCGGCGGCGGGCGTCAGCTGCACGGTCAGCCGCCGCTCAGCCAAACGGAGATCCAGATCCCTGATCATCAGATGCATGATCGACACGATCTGCTCCCGCGTCAGCGGCGTATAGACGACGGTCTCGTCCAGGCGGTTCAGAAACTCCGGCCGGAAGTTGGCCTTCAGCAGCGCCTCGGTCTGCTGGCGGGCCTCCTCGGTCAGCTGGCCGTCGGCGTTGATACCCTGCTGGATGATCTGAGAGCCCAGATTGCTGGTGAGGATGATGATGGTGTTCTTGAAGTCCACCGTGCGGCCCTGAGAATCGGTGATGCGCCCGTCGTCCAGCACCTGCAAGAGGATGTTGAACACGTCGGGGTGCGCCTTCTCCACCTCGTCGAACAGCACCACGCTGTAGGGCTTGCGGCGCACGGCCTCGGTCAGCTGGCCGCCCTCCTCGTAGCCCACGTATCCCGGAGGCGCTCCGACCAGGCGGGAGACGGAGAACTTCTCCATGTACTCGGTCATGTCGATGCGGATCAGGTTTTTCTCGTCGTCAAACAGCGCCTGCGCCAGCGTCTTGTCAAGCTCCGTCTTGCCCACGCCCGTGGGGCCCAGGAACAGGAACGAGCCGATGGGCCGGTTCGGGTCCTGTATGCCCGCGCGGGAGCGCAGAATGGCCTCGGCCACCTTCCGCACGGCCTCGTCCTGACCGATGACCCGCTTGTGCAGCTCGTCGTCCAGATGCAACAGCTTGCTGCGCTCGCTCTCCACCAGCTTGGTCACGGGGATGCCCGTCCAGCGGGACACGATGCGGGCGATCTCGTCCTCGGTCACGCGGTCGTGCAGCAGCGTGTTGGCCTTGCCGGCCTCCATCTGCTTCTCAGCCTCCGCCAATTCCGCCTTCAGCTGGGGCAGCTTGCCGTACATCAACTCGGAAGCGCTGTCGTTGTCATACTCGCGCTGGGCCTTTTCCAGCTCTGCATTGGCCTGTTCAATTTGCTCGCGCAGCTTCTGCACGTTGGTGATGGCCTTCTTCTCCCGCTCCCACTGGGTCTTTAAGCCGCTGAACTGCTCGCGCAGAGTCTTCAATTCGCCCTGCACCCGGTCCAACTGGTGCTTCGAGGCGTCGCCCTCCTTGGCAAGGGCCACTTCTTCGATCTCCTTCTGCATGATCTCGCGGGCAATGCTGTCCATTTCCTGGGGCATGGAATCGATCTCGGTGCGGATCATGGCGCAGGCTTCGTCCACCAGGTCGATGGCCTTGTCGGGCAGGAAGCGGTCGGAGATGTAGCGGTCGGAGAGCTTCGCCGCGCTGATCAGCGCCTGGTCGGCGATCTTCACGCCGTGGAACACCTCGTAGCGCTCCTTGAGTCCCCGCAGGATGGAGATGGTGTCCTCCACCGTGGGCTCATCCACCATGACGGGCTGGAAGCGGCGCTCCAGGGCCGGGTCCTTCTCCACGTACTTGCGGTATTCGTCCAGCGTCGTCGCGCCCACGCAGTGCAGCTCGCCGCGGGCCAGCATCGGCTTCAAGAGGTTTCCGGCGTCCATGCTGCCCTCGGTCTTGCCCGCGCCGACGATGTTGTGCAGCTCGTCGATGAACAGGATCACTCTGCCCTCGCTCTTCTTGACCTCCTCCAGCACGCTCTTTAAGCGCTCCTCAAACTCGCCGCGGTATTTCGCGCCCGCAATCAGCGCGCCCATGTCCAGCGCGATCAGCTGGCGGTCCTTCAGCGTGCTGGGCACGTCGCCGCGCACGATGCGCTGGGCGAGGCCCTCGGCGATGGCCGTCTTGCCGACGCCGGGCTCGCCGATCAGCACCGGGTTGTTCTTCGACTTTCTGGAAAGGATGCGGATGACGTTTCGAATCTCGTTGTCGCGCCCGATCACCGGATCCAGCTTCTGGCCGCGGGCCTGCTCGGTGAGGTCGGTGCCGTATTTCAAAAGCGCGTCATAGGTATCCTCCGGGTTTTCGCTGGTGACGCGGGTATTGCCCCGCACCTTCTGCAGCGCCTCCAAAAAGGCGTCGCGGGTGAGGCCGAATTCATTGAAGATGCCCTTCAACGCGCCGTTGGGCTTTTCGATGAGGCCCATCAGGATGTGCTCGACGGAGATGAACTCGTCCTTCATGTACTGGGCCTGCTGCTCGGCCTCGGTGAGGGCCGCGTCCACGGACTGGGACACGTACACCCGGTCCGCCTCGCGGCCGGGGCCGCTGACCTTCGGGATGCGCTGAATCTCTCGGTCGCAAGCGGCGGACATTCGCGCGGCGTCGATGTGCAGCTTCTTCATCATCTGGGCGATCAGGCCGCCATTCTGGTTCAGCAGCGCATAGAGCAGGTGCTGCTGGTCGATCTGCATGTTCTGGTTGCGGATGGCGCACTCCTGAGCCTCCCGCACCGCTTCGATGGATTTTTGCGTGAATTTCTCGGCGTTCATATACTCTCCCCCTCTTCCACAAACAGGGTAATTATTATTTTAAAAGTCATTTTTGACTTTCTTTGACTATTATATCCCATCCCGCGCATTTGTCAATAGGTTTTCAGAAAAAAATTCAATTTATTTTTTTGAGCCGCGCGTCTATTCTTAATACGCAGGCAATACGCGCTGCGCTGAACGCGTGCTATAGTATGCTATAGCTTTACCAATTCACCAAAGGGATGATGACCATGAACAACCGCCTCAAGGGCTCCGTCGCGCTGATCGCGGCCGCCTTCGTCTGGGGCATGGCCTTCTCCGCGCAGAGCAACGCCATGCGCTACATACAGCCCTTCACCTTCGTGTTCCTGCGCTCGGCAATCACCTGCGCGGTGCTGCTGCTGGCGACCCCGCTGTTTCGGCGCGTGGGCGCCCATCGCGCTGCCGACGCCGCGCCGCCCCTGAGGGCCCATATCGTTCCGGGCATGCTCTGCGGCGTCTTTCTGGTCTCCGCGACGATATTGCAGCAGGTGGGGCTGGTTTACACTACGCCCGCCAAGTCCGGCTTCGTGACGGCGCTGTACATCGTGATCGTGCCGATCATGGGCCTCTTTCTTGGCAGGCGGGTGCGGCCCGCGGTCTGGCTGGGCCTGGCGCTGTCGCTGACGGGCATGGTGCTGCTCTGCGTGGGCGACGACCTCTCCATCAATGCCGGCGACCTGTTCACCCTGGGCAGCGCGTTCATGTTTTCCTGCCAGATCATCATGGTGGGCCGCAGTGCCCCGAATCTGGACGCCATGCTTCTAAGCGCCATGCAGTTCGCCACCTGCGCCGTCGTGGCAGGCGTTGCCGCGTTCGCGTTTGAGACGCCGCGCGTCGAGGGCATGCTCGCCTGCTGGACCAGCATCCTCTATGTGGCGGTGTTTTCCGGCGCGGTGGGCTACACGCTTCAGATGGTGGGGCAAAAATATGCCGACCCCACGCTGGCGTCGCTGCTGATGTGCCTGGAATCGGTCTTCGCCGCGCTGGGCGGCTGGCTACTGCTGGGACAGACGCTGCTGCCGCGGGAGTTGCTGGGCTGCGGGCTGATGCTGGCGGCGTCCATCGTGGCGCAGCTGCCGGACAGAAGCGCCCATCATCGGGCCTGAGGACGACATCTCCCGGTTTGTCCGGGGGATTGCTTTTGGCTCGAAAAGCGTCTATAATTGAATGGACAATAACAACAGGAGTCCCGCTTCCATGAATGACCTGATCGGCTTTTTTGATTCCGGCGTGGGCGGCATCAGCGTGCTGCACGAGACCCGCCGACTGCTGCCCAGCGAAAATTTTCTATTTTACGGCGACAACCTGAACGCGCCCTACGGTCCAAGGCCCCTCGATGAAATTCGCGCGCTGAGCGCGTCCGGCATCGGCAGGCTGCTGGCGCGAGACGTGAAGGCCCTCGTGATCGCCTGCAACACCGCCACCTCCGCCTACGCGGAAATTATACGCGCCCAGCGCCCGGATCTGCCCATCGTGGGCATGGAGCCCGCGCTGAAGCCCGCGCACTTTGCCCTGCACGGCGGGCAGGTGATCGTGCTGGCCACCGACGCGACGCTGCGACTGGAAAAGTTTGAGCGACTGATGGCCCTCTACGGCAACGACGTGATCTGCGTGGTCGGCGAAGGGCTGGTGGAGCTGGTGGAGAGCGGCAAGGCCCAGTCGCCGGAGGCGGAAGCGCAGCTCAAGCGGCTGCTCAGCCCGTACGCGCGCCTGCAAATCGACGCCATCGTGCTGGGCTGCACCCACTTCCCCTTCCTCCGCGCGCCCATCCAGCGCATGTTTCCCAGCGCAAAGCTGTTTGACGGGCGGGAGGGAACGGCGCAACGGCTCAAGTATCTGCTGGAAGCCCAGGGGCTGCGCTCGGACGATTCGCCGGGCAGCGTGGAATACCAGAGCTCCGGCGGAGAGGAATCTATGGCGCTGATGCGGGCGTTGATGGCGGCGCTGGATTAGAGTGCGTTTTATAATTCTATTTTCAAATCAAAGGTATACAAAAAAGCTTGACATACTCTATGCCTGCGGCAACGCCGCGCTCAGGATGACGGTTACTTCGTTGTCATTTTGAGCGCGGCGAAAATGATTGGATGGATAAATCTGAAGCGCACATCAAACGGCGGGCTTCTGATAGTGGGGCATCACGATGCCCTCCGCGTCGAATCGCGCCTTGACCCGCGTGCGCAGCTCCCGCTCGATGCGCCAGTTTTCCCCCACCGGGCACTGGGCCGCGATGCGCACGACCACGGCGTCGGTCTCAAATGACAGTATGCTCATCACCTCCGGCGTCTCCAGCAGCCCCGGCACCTCCGCCTTCGCCTTCTCCATCTCCTCCTTCAAAATCTCCACGATGCGCGCCTGATCCGCCTCATAGGGGCAGCGGATATCCACGATGGCCCGCTTGTAGCCCCGGCTCATATTCGTGAGGGTGCGGATATCGCCGTTGGGGATCACGTAGAGATTGCCGTTGTAATCGCGCACCACGGTGGTACGGATGGCGATGGATTCCACCGTGCCGGACAGATCGTTGATGTTCACCACATCGCCCACGGAGATGCTGCCCTCCATCCAGATGAACATGCCGGAAATGATGTCCTTGATCAGCGTCTGCGCGCCGAAGCCAATGGCCACGCCGCCGACCCCGGCCACCGCCAGTATGGACGAGACGTTCACACCGAAGATGCTCAGCGCCACGGTGACGATGATGAAATACATGATGTAGTTGAATATGCTGGTCACCAGCGATCTGACCGTATTCACCTGCGCGGCGGTTTGCAGCCCCTTCTGGCCCCGCATCTTCACGATGGAGCCGATCATCCGCCGGCCGATGCGGATCATAATGCAGCCGATAAATATGGCCAGCGCCGCCATCAGCAGCCGGGTGGTCAGCATCGGCAGGCCAGTGATAAAGCTGCCCGCCTTGTCGCCCGCGGTCTCGATGATGTCGCCCACCTGCTCGACCACATCCTGCACCGGAGTGCTCTCTTCGGCGAAGGCCGTAAAGCATAGGTTCAGCATTGGATACCTCCAATTATTTGGATTTCCGCGCGCCGCGCCAAAATGGCGCGTGTCCGTCGCGGCCACTGTTGCTAATATCTAAATCCCTCTTCTACTATACCATCCCCAGAGCCCGTTGGCAACCCGTCACTTCCCCGCCTCGCGGCGCTTTTGGCGGCGAACGCGGTTGATGTGGCGCTCGAAATCGCCGCTGACGATGAGGTCGGTGAGCACGTACTGCTCAAAGGCCGGCACCGTGCAGGAATAGAACCCCACCCGCGACTCAAACAGCGCCGTCAGGCGCCGGGGCAGCACCATGTAACCCACGCGCAGCGATGGCGAAACCGTGCGGGTGAAGGTATTCAAATAGATCACGTTTTCCAGCTCGGAGCGGGAAAAGACCGTCTCCTCCGGCTTTCTGAGGAGCGAAAACTCCGATTCGAAGTCGTCTTCTACGATAAAGCGGTCGCCCTCCGCCGCCCAGCGCAGGTACTCGCCGCGCTTGGAGGCGGAGGCCGTCACGCCGGTGGGAAAGCTGCGAAAGGGCGTGATGTGCAGCACCGATGCCCGCGTGCGCTTCAACGCCTCGGTGCG
Organism: Clostridia bacterium; assembly: GCA_017480045.1. Lineage (GTDB taxonomy): Bacteria > Bacillota > Clostridia > Christensenellales > Aristaeellaceae > UBA2862. The sequence continues at coordinate 2,047 of JAFVBK010000292.1, read as the reverse complement.
GATGCCGTCGTGGCCCAGCGGCAGCGGATCGATATCCACTCCCTTCGCCTGATACACACGCTCGATCTTCTCATAGGAGGGATCCTCGATGGCAAATACGCGGTCCTGGCCCAGCATCTCCACCACCAGGCCGTACAGATATTCCGAGCCGGAGCCGATCACGATCTGGTCCTCCCCCGCCCGAATGCCCCGATTCCGGGAAAGATAGCCCGAAAGGGCGCGGCGCAGCTCCATGCACCCGGCATTGGGCGACTTGTTCAACAGGTTTTCGCCATAATCGGAGAGCACGCGGCGCATCGACCGGGCGAGCACCGAAAAGGGAAAGGCGCCCGCCGCGCTCGTCGCCTGTGCCGGGCGCGGCAGGCTCGGCGCGGCCTCCGAAGCCGCGAAGCCGTCGGACTGGCGATAGGCCACGAAATAGCCGCTGCGCGCGCGCGCCTCGGCATAGCCCTCCTGACACAGCAGCTCATAGCTGTGCTCCACCGTGATGGCGCTCAGGCCCCGATCCAGGGCGATCTGGCGCCGGGAGGGCAGCCGCGCCCCGCAGGGCCAAACGCCCTTGGTGATCTCGTCCCGCATGAATTCGTAGAGCTTCAGGTATTCCGGTTTATCGCTTCTCATCTGGCCTTATTATTTTCTCCTTTTCTGGCACTTTTAATAATATCAATTTTAGTATATACTCTATGGCAACCGAAGTCAAGCTTTCCACAGACGACAGGAGGGATTCAACAGTGAATACCGCTATAGCCAGAAGCAAGACGCTGCGCATGACGCTGACGGGCATGTTCACCGCGATGACGATCATTTTGAGTCTGAGCGTATTCAGCATTCCGGTGCCGGGCGGCCATCTTTATTTTTGCGATACCGTCATCAATACGGCGGCCATACTGATGGATCCCCTGTCGGCGTTTATCGTGGGCGGCATCGGCTCGTTCCTGGGTGATTTCTTCTTCTACCCAGCGCCCATGTTCGTCTCGCTGGTAACGCACGGCCTGCAAGCCGTCGTCGTATGCCTCATCAGTCATCGCGTATTACAGAAGAGGCAGGCGCTTGCCTCCGGCATCGGCGTCGCTGTCGGCGCGATCATCATGGTCGTCGGCTATACGCTGGGACGGGCCTATGTCTATTCCACGCTGGAATACTCGCTGATAAAGCTTCCCTTTGAAATCCTACAGGCGGGCTTCGGCGCGGTGTTCTCCATGATCATCTGCTATCCCCTGCGGCTCCGCAAGCTCTATGGACAGGTTATCGGCTGAGGAGCGACCCACTATTGAAAGGAAATGTTGAACGCTATGGCTATGGACGCGAGAACTGTTTTTGATCAGACAAAGGGCGCGATAGAGGCACTTTTGGATGCGGAGCGTCCGGATTTCAACCCGGTCCGGCTGCTGGTTATCGGCGGGAGCTCCAGCGAAATCGCCGGAGGCGTCATCGGTCACAATTCCACCTATGAGCTCGGCGAGGCCGCAGCGCGAGCGGCGTTGGCCGTCGGAAGGGCGCGCGGTGTGGACCTGGCCTTTCAATGCTGCGAGCACCTGAACCGGGCGCTGATCATGGAGCGCGCGGCAGCTGAGAAGCGCGGCTATGAAGTCGTCTGCGTGGTGCCCCAGATCAAAGCCGGCGGTTCGCTGGCCACCGCGGCATGGAAACAGCTCGACGATCCCGTGGCGGTGCTGAGCGTTCAGGCGGACGCGGGCCTCGACATAGGGCTTACCATGGTCGGCATGCACCTTCGGCGCGTGGCGGTACCCGTTCGACTGAGCATTGAGAAAATCGGCGCGGCCGCGCTCGTCGCGGCAAGGACGCGCCCGATGCTGGTGGGCGGCGAACGCGCGAAGTACACAGATTGACGCGATTCTTGCTCCAATAACGATCACTTGTAGTGGTAAAGCAAAATTGGGCACAAAAGGTACATTGCTGGACAATATCAGCGATAAACAGAAACAAAAAAGAACCATATCCAGGGGTTCGGATATGGTTCACTTGGTACACCTTCAGGGGCTCGAACCCTGGACACCCTGATTAAGAGTCAGGTGCTCTACCAACT
>JAFVBK010000291.1 GCA_017480045.1 Clostridia bacterium | reverse complement strand
TGCCGGGGTCGTTATCGCCCCTGACTTCCTCCTCCAGCTCGTCCAGCGCGTCCTCGTCGGCAGCGGGCGCGGGTTCCTCGTCGTGGGCAGTGGTCAGCGCTTCGACCTTCTTGGTCAGCGCCGCCACAGCGGTCAGAAGCTGCTGCAGCACCTCATTGCCGCCATCCTTGGATTCGCCCGCGCCGCAATCAGAGGCAGCGGGGGCAGGAGCGGCTTCGGGCTCGTTGTCGGAAGCACCGGCGATTTCCTCAATCGCGTCGGCCACTTCCTGGGGGTCGGCATCCTTTGCCCAGCCAGCGAACATGCGGCTGAACAGGGAATTGGTGGTTTTCTTAGCCATGGTCTTTTTGCCCCTTTCTTTAGGTGTTTCGGATTCCTGCTCTGCGGAATCTTTTATAGCAACGCGGGAACCTGCGCGGCCGGCCGATACAACCGCTACATGGTACCCGCGAATGCCGCATTGATACAAGCGGCCCTGCTCGTCCATTCGGTACTCGCAGTCATAGCCGCAGGAGACTTCACGAAGCCGCCCGCTCTTGATCGCCTCGATCAGCGGCGGCGACGTGATGTATAGGTCAGCGATCAGCAGATCACTTTCATCGCCGGTGCCCCGATGCACATTCTGGACGTGCCCTCGGTCATAGGCCGATATGTTATCCGGCGTCACCTCGACGGGCGGGTGATCTTCCGTAGCGGGCTTACCCTCGAACGACGCGATAGTGGCCGGAGAGAAAACCTCCTCCTCGGTGCGGATGACATCGACCAGGCCCGTCGGGTCATCCTCAAAGCCCAGCTCCGAGCGGAGATAGGTTTGGATGCCCGTCCGCGCTATAGGCACGTTCAAGCAGATCAGAAAGCCCTCCGGCGTTTCCGTCTGATTCGGGGACAGCCTGGAGCCGTAATAAGCTCGCATGGCGCATCACCTCGTAATCCTGATTTCCTTGAGCCCTTCGCCCAGGAACAGGACGCGATTGCCTGCGACGATGCTCACCGTTTCGGACGGGCGCACGTCGAAGGCCTCCACAGCGTCCGCCACAACCTTCTCGTCGGAGATGGGCGCTTCGGGCGTTGCAACGGCCTTTCCAGCCGTTTCCACGTCGGGGGTAATATTGGCGTTGGTCTTACTCTTCATCGTCTGGAATCCTCCTTTACACTGCTATTCCGAACCGCTCCTTGAACTTGGCCAGGGAGCTGATCGTCTCAATATGCCCGGAGACGTGAACCTTCGCCGGGAAATTGATATCCTCAAGGGCGATGATCGGGAGCGCGATGCACCGGCAGTTGAAAATGCCGCCGGGATGGTATCTGCCATAGCTCCGTTCACCGGCCATTGATTCGGGGTCTGGCGGGTCGCTCCATCGGCAGATCACGCCGTCCATCTTCTCATGCTGAGCACGGACGCGGGAATCGTGGGCGGTACGCCAAATGTAAAAGTCCAGCCCCAGGGATTCGGCCCTGGACTGGACGAGCGCGGTGGAGGCCTTTGCCGATTCGGTGCGGGCAATTCGCCGCGCCTCGAACTCGCGCAGGTGCTTGGCCTCCTTCATGATCTCCTTCGTGACTTGGTCAGGCCTGACACCCTCGAACTCGCGCTGCTTCGCCAGCTTGGAGAAGCGCAGCGCCATGTCGTGGGGACAGGTGACGATCAGTTTGGAGTTCTCGGCTACGATGGCGCTGATGGACTGACCCAGCGCCGTGCCCGTGGTCTCCTTCATCAACGCCTGGTAGATCAGGCGACCCTGGCTGGATGCCGCGGCCGCCGCTCTCCAGGATCGCTTCATGCCCACAGCCAGCATCGACACCGTTTGCCTTGCGGCCTCCTCGGCCATGTGCTGAAAGGTGGACGACGAGGCAATCTGTGTCAGCACGCGGATGATTGCGTCCGGCGTGGGATTGGGCAGCTTGGACACTTCGTCTTCGACCTTTTTCAGCAGGTTGCGAATCAGCCGTTGATACTTGCGCTCCGCTTTCCTTCGCTCGGCGATGAAGTAGGTGCGCGGCGCTTCCTTCGCGGCGCCCGTTTTTACGGCCACCTGGCGCGCCAGTTCCACGTATTCGGGAGAGTTCGGAGGCGGCAGCACATCGGGCAGCTTCGGGTATGCCATCGTGTCACCTCTTTTCGAGCATGAAAAAAGCAGCCCGCGTTATGCGAACTGCTTCTTGGTCCTTGTGTGGGATCAGGCACTCACGTCCTCGTCGTCATAGAAAACGGTGTCGTCGTCATAGTCGTCATCTTCGTTCCAGATGTTGTCATCGTAGAACTCCAGCACATATCCAGCGTTCTTCTCCGGATTGTCCTTGACGAAATCGGCGATCTTCTTTCGGTTCTCTTCCTCGGTGACGTTCCTGACGAGGTAACTGACAAAATCGTCATAGGAACCAGGAACAGCTTCAAGTATCTTCTGGAAATCCTTGTCCGACATTCTGATTCCTCACTTTCGATTTCGCCGCTTGCTGTAGATGTTGTACTCGTCGAAGCCGTGGCACTCGAACCGGTAATCGTAGGCCTGGTCATCATCGGGGCTGTAGGTGGTAATGATGCCGGTAGGATGCCCCTCAAACTTGGCGTGGTACAACGTGTTGATTTCATGCG
>JAFVBK010000290.1 GCA_017480045.1 Clostridia bacterium | reverse complement strand
GTAGTAGCTGGCGGAGCGGCTCATGTTGAAGGTGACCATGCACTGATACTGGTTCCACAGGCCGGCCATGCGGTCCACGCGCGCGTCGCCGCTCTCCACCTGGAAGGAGGACAGCAGCTCAGCCCAGTACGCGTTCAGCGCCGCGAAGGCGGCATCAAACTGCGCGTCGGTCTTGAACTGCTCCAGCAACGCGTAGGCGGGCGCGTTGTTGATCACGTTCGGCGCGGAGAATTTCTGATCCTTCGGGTTCTCGCAGTAGCCCAGCACGAAGATGAAGCTCACCGTCTCGCCGGGGGCGATGCTGCGCTTCAGGCAGTGGCTGGCGATGGGGGAGAAGCCGCTGGCCACGCTGTTCTTGCTCTGATTGGCGGTGGGCACGTCCGGCTCGCCAAAGCCATTGTAATAGCCGATGAAGGACGCGCGGTCGGTGTCGAAGCCGTCGATATCGGCGTTCACGGCGTAGACCGCGAAGTGGTTGCGGCGCTCGCGATACTCCGTCTTGTGGTAGATGGCGCTGCCCTCGATCTCCACCTCGCCGGTGGAGAAGTTGCGCTGGAAGTTGGTGGAATCGTCCTGGGCGTTCCAAAGGCAGAACTCCACGAAGCTGTAGAGGGACACGTCCTTGGCGGCGTCGGACTCGTTGGTCAGGCGCACGCGGGTTACCAAGGCGTTCACACCGCGGGGCACGAAGGACAGCTGCTCGGCCTTGAGGCCGTCCTTGACGCCGGTGATGCGGGTGTAGCCCAGGCCGTGACGGCACTCATAGCTGTCCAGCTTCGCCTTCACGGGCATCCAGCCGGGCGTCCAGAGGGAGCCGCCGTCGTTGATGTAGAAGTACTGTCCGCCGGCGTCGGTGGGCACGTTGTTGTAGCGATAGCGGGTGATGCGCAGCATGCGGGCGTCCTTGTAGAAGCTATAGCCGCCGCTGGTGTTGCTCATCAGGGTGAAGAAGGCCTCGCTGCCCAGATAGTTGATCCAGGGCGAGGGGGTGTCAGGGCGGGTAATGACGTATTCCCGCGCCAGGTCATCGAAATGGCCGTACTCCATGAATCTGCCTCCTCATTTCAATGTGACACGCTCTAAAACGTTTTAGAACCGTGCAACAAATTTCTTTGTCATTACGTCTATATTATCGTGAAACGTCCAAAAAATCAAGAGGGTTGAGGCGGTATTTTGACAGAACGCTTAAAATTTGTGGGCGCGACGCGCGAAAACGCGTTGAAATGTGGCGGTATGAAGACAAATAAAGGGCATTTATGCGATCATAAGAAAAAAGGCAGGATTTGCCGACGACGCGTAGAATATTATGAAGGTTAGAAAATGGGTGAACTATGCCATCGAACAGGAGGCTGCTGAATATGAACGGAAGTAAAAACAGTTTCAATCGTGAGGCGCGGGGCCGCTTTGGCTGGCGCTGGTTGGCGCTGGCGCTGTGCCTGACGCTGCTGCTGGGCGGCATGGCGGCGCTGGCGGATGAGGACAACGGCTTGACGGTCGTGGCGGAAAGCGATGAAACGCTGACCTTCACGATCACGTGGAATCTGGACGGCGAAATCAGCACGTCCACGGTGAACCAGAACGAGACGCCCACGCCGCCCACCAAGAGTGATACGGCGCAGTATCACTATACCGTGACGTGGCCGGAGATCGCGCCCGCCACCGCGGACGTCACCTATACCGCTACCGTCAGCCAGGAGCTGCGGCAGTATAATATCACCTTTGTGGACGAGGGTGGCGCGACGCTGAAGGAAACGGCGGCTTATGATTACGGCACATCCATCGACAGCATCAAGCACGCCGACCCCACCAAGGCGGATGACGAGAACAATACCTATACTTTCGCGGGCTGGACGCCGAGCCAGAGCGAGGTGACGGGCGATCAGACCTTTACCGCCAGCTACAGCGCTTCCCCCAAGGCCGTCAAGTACACGATCACCTTCGTGGATGAGAGCGGCACCGCGCTGTCCAGCAAGGAATATGACCAGGGCACGGCGGCGGCGAGCATCGAGCAGCCCGCCGCTCCGGAAAAGGCGGCCGATTCAGAGTATACCTATTCGTTCGCCGGCTGGGAGCCCTCGATCGCCGACGTGACCGGGGATCAGACCTACAAGCCCACCTATAACAAGACGCCCATTCCCAAGACCTACAAGATCACCTTTGTGGACGAGGACGGCAAGACCGTGCTGCTGGCGGCCGCGGAGTACGCGGAGGGCACGGCGGCGGATCAGATCAAAAAGCCCGCCGACCCCACGAAGGCGGCCACCGATCAGTATACCTATACCTTCGCCGGCTGGAGCCCGGCAATCGCCAATGTGACCAAGGACGAAACCTACAGGGCGACATACACGCCCGCCCTTCAAAAGTATACCATCACCTGGCAGAATGAAGACGGCGTGGTGCTGGAGAAGGACGACAACGTCGAATACGGCGCGACGCCGAGCTACAATGGCGCCAAGCCCGCGAAGGCGTCCGACGGCAACAACCTCTATAACTTCAAGGCGTGGAATCCCGCTCCGGCAACCGTGACCGGCAATGCCACCTATACCGCGACCTACGAAGCAGAGAGCCTGACAAAGACCTCTGGCGCCTACACCTATAAGCTGAACCCCGAAAAGACCGAGGCGACCATTCTCGGCTGGAACGGCTCTGATGCCGAGCTGATCGTGCCGGCGCAATTTGAAAACGCCAACGTGGTCGCCATCGGCGCGGGCGCGTTCCAGAACAAGTCCACGCTCACCAAGCTGGAAATTCCCGCCGGCGTCAAGACTATCGGCGACAACGCCTTCGCGGATTGCGCCAATCTGGCGAGCCTGACCCTGCCGGACTCCCTGGAGCCGCTGCTGGGCCAGAATATCCTGCTGAACGACGGAGCCCTGACGAGCCTGGTGCTGCGCGCGACGCTGGCCTCCACGCTCAATCCCGCGGATACCATCACCCACAATATCACCGCCAACGGCGTGGAGACAGCGGTTTCCGTTCAGCTGCCCATGGCGTTTACGGACATCATCGTCACCAAGAACAACGTGCAGGAGAACGCGGCCAGCCTGACCGTGGACTGCGATTTCACCGTGGCGGAGGGCCACAGCGTGAGCGTCGAGAGCGGCGCGACGCTGACCAACAACGCCACCCTGACCAATTTCGGCACGATCACGAACAACGGCGCGTTCACCAACGCGGGCAGCGTGCTCAGCTGCGGCGGCACGGTGACCGGCAGCATCACCGGCGGCACCTACAGGGCCAACGGCGATCACAGCTTCGCCGATGGCAAGTGCGCCGTCTGCGGCGTTGAGCTGCCCGAACTGAGCGTCCGCTATAACGGCAGCGCCGTCAAGAAGACCTACGACAAGACCCACAACGTAAAGCTGAGCGCCAGCGACTTTGCCATCGAGGATACCCATGGGCTCGATCTGAAGATCAGCGGCATCTCCGCCAGCTATGACAAGGTCGACGCCGGCAAGCGCACCGTCAAGGTCACGCTGAAGCTGAGCGGTAACGACGCGGCGATGTATGGCAGCAAGGTCGCCACCACGGTATCGGCTACGATCGAACCCAAGCCGCTGGTGATTACGCCCACCGCCGGTCAGAAAAAGACCTACGGCGCTGCCGATCCGACTACCTATAAGGGCACGGTGCGCGGGCTGCTGTCCGGCGATAAGATCTCCGGCAAGCTGAGCCGCGAAACCGGCGAGAACGCGGGCCGTTACCGCATCCTGCAGGGCACCATCGATGCGGGCGAGAACTACGAGGTGCAGGTGCTGGAGCAGTATTTCGTCATCGAGGCCAAGAGCATCAACAGCTCCGACGTGGGCCTGGTGACCATCGGCAACCAACGCTATACTGGCCAGGAGGTCAAGCCCGCGATTACGCTGCGCTTCGGCAAGAACGTGCTGAAGGAGGATACCGACTTCAAGGCCGCATTCACCAACAATGTGCAGCCCGGCGTGGCCAGCGTGAAGCTGACCGGCATGGGCAACTATACCGGCGAGCGCGAAACCAGCTTCCGAATCCTGAACATCGCTTCCGGCGTCAATTCCAGCAGCAGCGGCTTTTCCAGCTATAGCTACAGCGGCTTCGACGACGGCGAGTATGAGTCGATGGAGGATTACGATGAGGATGACGACGAGGAAGACGAGGATCTGGGCAAGCTGATTCTGAACGGCAACGACTACGGTACCATCTTGTTCGACGGCAACGGCATGCCCTCCGCGTTCGTGCAGTTTGAGGAGCCGATCGAGAGCCTGGATGACGATGAGAACGCGCCTGAGCAGTACTCGCTGACCATCATCGCCGATCCGTTGGTGGACGAGGAGACCGGTGAGACGCTGCTGCTGGACGACGGCGAGCGCGAGCAGTATGACGAGCTGCACCTGCAGCTGACCGTGCCGCTGGTGGATACGCTGACCAGCCTGGGCTATACCGAGATCATCTATGAGGTGGACAGCGCTGAGCTGACCATCCCGCTGGATTCCCTGGTATCGGAGATTCCGCTGGAGGATGAGGTGGAGACCGAGGTCATCGGCACCATCCAGCCGGAGGAGGAGACCGTCGAGGGCGGCGAGGCCGTCGAGAAGGCCATCGAGGAGTTGGCGGTTGAGCTGGCGCCCACTTCGCTGACCGTAGAGGCCTATGACATCTGCGTGGAGCAGTCCGAGGTGGCGCTGCTTACCGAGCGGGAAATCGGCCTGCTGGAGACCTACGATCAGGTGACGCCCACCTATCGCGTGCTGGTGCGCGCCGTGATCGAATCCGAGGACGCTCCCGTGGTGATCGAGAACGCGAAGGAAGCCGAAAATGGCGAAACGGTGGAGCTGCCCCTGGCGGAGCGCTTGCCGGAGCGGGGCTATCCCGTGGACCTGAGGCTGCGCGTGCTGCCCCTGGATGAGACCGATGAAGAACCGGTGAATGCCCTCGCGCTGTATATTTCCGCCATCGAGGCCGCCGAGGACGCGGACGTGGTGGAGGTCAATCCCGCGGCGTTCGTCGATGCGGACGGCATGATCTATGCCGAGCTGACGCCCAGGGCGGACGGCCTCTACGCGGTGGGCGTTCCCGCCGGGGAAGAGATTGAGTACGCCGAGGCGGACGGGGACGGCGAGTTTGAGGACCTCGGCGACAGCGCAGGCGCGACGCTCAGCGGTCCCAGCCTGAGCGGCATCGGCACCAGCTTCACCCTCGACGAAAACGGCAATCCCGTAGTGGACGATTGATTTGTTGAACGAACGGATATAATGTCAATTCAAAAGGCTGTCTCAGTAAAGAAGAGACAGCCTTTAATCATATACGCGGCGGCGATCAGGGACGAGCGCTTCGCGCGCGTCAGACCGCTGACAAAGCCCACAAACGCGAAAATTGCTGGAAAAAACCATCGAGAGGCGGCAACTTCCGCTTGCGGCGTCAAGGAAGCCCTGCAAATTCGGTTACTTACGTTTATGTAAGCGCCCTCATTTGCAGGACTTCTTTCCTTGCCTTGCAGGCTTTTCAGCGGCCTGCCAGTCTGTTGACTTTGTCAACCTCCTGACGAGCGCTTCGCGCGCGTCAGTCCTTCACGATCACGGCCAGGATCACCAGGTTGGTGTCGCCGGTGTTTTCCACGGCGTGGCCGTGGCCGCTGAACGTGGCCATGGAATCGCCTGCGGAGACGTCGAAGAATTGGTCGTCGTCCCGCACGCGCCCGTTGCCCTCCATAAAGTAGAACAGCTCGATCTCGTTTTCATGAACGTGATAGCCGATGGACGCGCCGGGAATCAGCGTCAGCACGTTGAAGATGCGCACATTCTCCGGCAACGCCGCGGAGAGCAGGGTATGTTCCACATGCTTTTTGCCGCCGCGCATGAATTCGCGTATGCTGTGGCTCTGTTCCTCGCTGCGGGTTATCATAAACAACACACCCTTTCAGGTCAAGTCAAGTATGCATTCAGCGTATGTACATATATTTGTATATTGCCATTATAATATGCCTTATGCCCGCTTACAAGTAAATTCTGTTTTAACATGAATTGGTTTGAAGTCGGGGGCAAATATGCTATAATAATGCCGTCGGTATCCGAAGCGGAACCGAACAGGAAGTCCCGGAGCGTGTCCTCGCTTGGATGCGCCTCATCCGTCGGCCGCGCGGGCTGTTTCTTTTCCTTGGGAAGGAGCTGCTGCGCGCGGGCGAAGGCCGAGCGTGACGGATGAGCGCCGCTATCCGAGGGAGACATGGCTTCCCAGCCAATTTCGTAGGGTATCCATCGCGAACTCGAACGGAGGAATGAAAAATGAAGAAGCTGTCTACCCGTAACTTTGTGCTGCTGGCCCTGCTGGTGGCCGTCCAAATCGTGCTGGGCTATGTGAACATCCCCATGCCCGGCGGCCTGCACATTGTATTCAACATGATCCCCATGGCCATCGCCGCCATCGCGCTGGGCCCGCTGGGCGGCGCGGTGATCGGCGGCGCTTTCGGCCTCATCAGCTTTTTGCAGTGCTTCGGCATTCTGGGCTTTTCCGGCATGGGCGCGGTGCTGGCGGGCATCAATCCGCTGCTGGCGTTCGTGCAGCGGTTCTTCCCGCGATTGATCGACGGCCTGCTGCTGGGCTATATCTACCGGCTGCTAAAGCCCCGGATGAACGTCCACGCGGCCTGCGCCGTCACGGGCTTTTTCGCGGCCTTTTTGAATACCGCCCTGTTTATGACCTCCCTGGTGTGGCTCTTTGGCAACACCGAATATATGCAGACTTCCATGGCTGGACGCGGCCTGCTCGCCTATATCGTGGCCTCGGTGGGCGTCAACGGCCTGGTGGAGATGCTGACCTCCACCGTCGTCACGGGCGTCGTGGGCGCGGCGCTGGAGAAGGCCGGTTTCTTTTCGGGGAAGTAATGCCCTCAGATTCTGACACTGAAGGAGTGCGCGCCATGATTCTGACGCTGGATATCGGCAACACCAACATGAAGACCGCTCTGTTCGACGGGACCGAGATGCGGCAGTATTGGCGGCTGTCCACCAACCGCAACCGCACGTCGGACGAGTACGGCATGAACATGATGAACCTGCTCAACCACTACGGCATCGACAAGGGCGAGATCAAGGGCATCATGATGTCCTCGGTGGTGCCGCAGATCAACTTCACCATCGAGCATATGTGCCGAAACTACTTCGGCATGGAGCCGATGAAGATCGAGCCGGGCGTGAAGACGGGCATCAACATCAAGTATGAAAACCCGCGCGAGCTGGGCAGCGACCGCATCGCCAACGCCGTGGCGGCCTATGAGCTGTACGGCGGCCCCTGTATCACCATCGATTTCGGTACCGCCACCTCCTTCGGCGCGATCTCCGAGAAGGGCGAGTTTCTGGGCGGCGCGATATGCCCCGGCTTGAAGCTTGCCGCCGACGCGCTTACGGAGCATACCGCCAAGCTGCCGCGCTTCGAGCTGGTGAAGCCGGAGAGCGCCATCGGGCGCAACACCGTCGCCAACATGCAGGCGGGCATCGTCTACGGCTACATCGGCCAGATCAAGTATCTGGTGAACCGCATGAAGCAGGAGATGGGCGTGCCGAACATCAAGGTGATCGCCACCGGCGGCCTGGCCGTGCTGGTGGCGGGGGAGAGCAGCGTGATCGACGTGATGGACGGCCTGCTGACGCTGAAGGGCCTGCGGATCATCTACGAGAAGAACGCGGCGAATCGATAATGGATCATATGTAGGGGCGGCGTTGCGCCGCTCGCCAATATCCATGAAGCGGCGCGACGCTATGGCGCGCGACAGCGAGTGGAACCGGCTCCGCCGGGGGCGGGCGCGCAACGGCGCCCCAACGTTTTCGCGCGTTTCCGCGACATTTAGAGAGGAAGGGAGGCCATCATTCATGTCCAAATTTGAAGGCACCGTGGAGGACATCGTATTCCGCAACGACCAGAACGGCTGGACGGTGGCCTCCGTCCGCCTGGACGGCGATCGGAACCGTATCGCCGCCGTGGGCGTCATGCCCTTCCTCTCCACCGGTGAGCATGCCATATTTGACGGCGAGCTGACCGAGCACCGGGACTACGGGAAGCAGATCAAGGTGGCCGCCTATGAGGCCACCCGGCCGGAGACCAAATCCGGCGTGGAGCGCTTTCTGGCCTCCGGGCTCATCAAGGGCGTGGGTCCCGCCACCGCCAAGCAGATCGTGGCCTATTTCGGCAGGCGGGCGCTGGATGTGCTGGAGAGCGAGCCGGAGCGGCTGACGGAGGTGGACGGCATCGGCCCCAAGCGGGCGGCGATGATCGCGGAATCCTTTGCCGAGCAGAACGGCATGCGCAACACGCTGATCTTTTTGCAGAACTATGGCCTGACGCCGAACCTCTCCATGAAGATCTACCGCGCCTTCGGAGAGATGACCGAGAGCGTGCTGCGCACGAACCCCTACCGGCTGGTGGACGAGATCAACGGCGTGGGCTTTCGCACGGCGGATGACATCGCCATGAGCCTGGGCTTCGGGCGCGAATCGGAATTCAGGCTGCGCAGCGGCGTGAAATATGTGCTCTCCGAGGCCGCCAATGGCGCGGGGCACGTGTATCTGCCGAGAACCGCCCTGGTGGAACAGGCCGCCCGCGTGCTCAGCGCCGAGGCGGAGCTGGTGGATGGCGTGCTGCGGGCGCTGATTCTGCAGGACGAGCTGATCGCGGAGACCGTCGGCGAGGAGGTGGCCGTGTATCTGCCGAGGCTTTACCGGGCGGAGTGCGAGACCGCGCGATTGATGATCAAGCTGAAAAGCAGCGTGCG
>JAFVBK010000289.1 GCA_017480045.1 Clostridia bacterium | reverse complement strand
CGTCATCATCATCGGCGGTCAGCGCTATAGCATTGCCGACGTGAAGGGCCTCAGACTGGAGAAGCGCATGGTGGACGTGGTGCTGCGCCACGGCGCGTTTCCCGGCATGGCCGAGAAGTGGCGGAAATGGTTTGATCTGAAGGCATATTTCGAAGCGAAAATCGGCGGCAGCCTGTACGACTTGTTTCCCGAATGCGCCGAATACACATTCAAAAGATAGCGCGCCCGATCGCAAGGGCCATCGCCCGCCGAGTATCCGGCAGGCGATGGCCCTTGCGCATTTTTGGCAGAAGCTATATTCGCTCCCGCGGCTTGCCGCAGCTCATCCGGCCCTCCGGGCAGGGGCCGAAGCGGCAGCTGGGACCGTACATGCCGAACAGCGCCGGCAGCTCAGCCTGCAAGAGCGCGAGCATTTCCCCCGCCACGCCCTGAATCTCCCACTGAGCGCGGCTACAGGTGCGCAGCTTCATAAAGTGCATCAATTCCCGCCCGTTCATGCCCAGCAGGATGTCCAGCTGGTGGCCGCTGAGGGCGAAGTAGCCGAGATTTGCCGGAGCAAGGCCCAGGGTCAGCGCCTCCCGCGCAACCACGGCCTGGGATTCGAACGCGGCGCGATACAGGCGCTCCGCCTCCGGAATGGCCCGCACCGTCTCCGGCAGCACATAGCTGCCCCCCGCCAACGCGGCGGCCACCGGCGGCACGACGGGCGAATCGACGCGATGGCGGACGAAGTGCGTAAGGCACGCCAGCGAGATGCGCTGTATCCCGAACACATAATTCAGAAGCTCCAGCTCCCGCGGTCTCGCGTCGAGCAGCAGCCTTCGGAGGTTGCGCTGGGTCATATACATTCCCAGTTCCGGCTCAAACCGCCCTGAAAAGCCCATCGCGGCCTCCAGCAGCGCCTCCGCGCCTGGCGTGGCGGAGAGCAGCGCAGCGCCGCCCACGCCCACGCGCGGCTCAGCGATCGAATCCGGCAGCGACATAGGGGCATATCCTGGGCTGTGGGCCAGCTCCGCGTCGATCACGCCGGGATAGAGCGCGTCGAATTGCGCCTTCAGCTGCGCGCCCAGCGCCTCGATCTCGGCAAAGCCCTTCCCTCGCCCCGTCAGCATGGCACTCACCAGCGCGATCAGCGCGCGCGCGTTCAGCGTCATGAAAAAGTTGCTGCGCAGGCAATAGGGCAGCACAAACCGGGCATCCTCCTTGGGCACGCCCAGCGCCAGCAGCTTCTCATAGTCCGCAAAGCGGGCCCGCATCGTCGAGGCGTACAGCGCCCGCTGTTCCTCCGCAAGCTCCTCCGGAACCACGAAGCCCGCGCCGGCAAAGTCCACATAGCGGCGGGACTTGACCGTATAGGAGGCCAGCCGCGCCTCGATCACAAACTGCTCCACCAGAACGGAGACGTTGTTGAAGGCTACGGAGAACACCTGATGCTCGATCACAGACTTGTGGCCCGATGAGAGCACCTTGTTGATGAGCTTCAGGTCCCTCTCATCGCCCAGGCTGCGGTCGAATATCTCCAGCGCCGTGCCCTGCTGGGTGGAAATGCGCGCGGAGGACGCGGCTACGCGGAGCGCCTCCGGGTTCTTCACGATGATGACGGCTCGGCTGTTGTTCACGGTACATCCCTCACATTTTACGCTAGTTTCAATGATTAATGTCATTATAACACAAGGGGCGACGATTGTCGCCCCTTGCTGGTTATTTTACAATGCGTTCGCTGGAATCGCGCGGAGCGCAAGCCGATCACGGCTCCCTTGCTCCAAGCGCCACACGCGCCTACGCCTTTTCGCTGTCACCCAGGGAATCCCGCGCGGAGACGACGACCTTCTTGTCGTAACCGGCGAACACAAAATCCACCAAATCCTTGTCAGGCTTGGGCGTCACCAGGCTGACCAGCGGCACGATCACCAGGCCCGCCAGCATCGCGAAGGCGCCGCAGTTGATGGGGCTCTGGAGGATCGCCGGGAAGGCACTCTTGAAGAACATGTTGGCGACCATGATGCCCGCGCCAAAGATCATGCTGACCCAGGCGTAGGCGGAGGTGGCCTTCTTCATGTACAGGCCGTACATGAACGGCGCCAGGAAAGCGCCAGCCAGCGCGCCCCAGGAGATGCCCATCAGCTGCGCGATGAAGTTCACGGTGGTGCTGTACTGGATGATTGCGATGACGACGGAGATCAGGATGAACACCACGATCAAGAGCCGCATGGTCAGCACCTGCTTCTTCTCGTCCATATCCTTGATGATATTGCCCTTCAGGAAGTCCAGCGTCAGCGTGGAGCTGGAGGCCAGCACCAGGGAGGACAGCGTGGACATGGAGGCGGAGAGCACCAGGATCACGATCACGCCCAGCAGCAGCGGCGAGAGGCCCTCCAGCATCGCGGGCACGACGGCGTCGAAGCCGCCCACGGGGGTGCCGGACAGGGTGGGGTCGATGCGCTCATAGAACAGGCGTCCGAAGCCGCCCAGGAAGTAGCAGCCGCCCGCCACCACCAGCGCGAAGAAGGTGGAGATAATGGTGCCCTTGGCAATGGCCTTCTCGGACTTGATGGCGTAGAACTTCTGAACCATCTGCGGCAGGCCCCAGGTGCCCAGGGAGGTGAGTATCACCACGCCCAGCAGGTTCAGGGGATCCGGGCCAAAGAAGGACGCAAACTGGCCCTTCATGCCCTCGTAGGGCACCTCGGTCAGGCCCTGGTAGGCCGCCATGAAGCCGCCGTTCACCTTCAGCACCGCGGCGATGACGGCGACGATGCCCACGAGCATGATGATGCCCTGGATGAAATCGTTGATGGCGGTGGCCATGTAGCCGCCCGCGATCACGTACACGCCGGTGAGCACCGCCATCATGATGATGCAGACGGTGTAGTCGATGTTGAAGGCCATGCCGAACAGGCGGCTCAGGCCATTGTACAGCGAGGCGGTGTAGGGAATCAGGAAGATGAAGATGATGGCGGAGGCGCCGATCTTCAGCGCGTTGCTGTTATAGCGCTTGCCCAGGAACTCCGGCATGGTGGCGCTGTTCAGCTGCTGGGTCATGATGCGGGTGCGCCTGCCCAGCACCGCCCAGGCCAGCAGGGAGCCGATGAAGGCGTTGCCCAGGCCCACCCAGGTGGAGGCGATGCCGTATTTCCAGCCAAACTGTCCGGCGTAGCCGACGAAGATGACCGCGGAGAAATAGGAGGTGCCGTAGGCGAAGGCCGTGAGCCACGGGCCGACGGAGCGCCCGCCCAGCACAAAGCCGTCCACATCGGTGGCGTGCTTGCGGCTGTAGAAGCCGACGCCGATCATAATGCCAAAAAACACCACGAGCATGAGAATCTTGATGAACATTCAGGTATCCCCTTTCATCGTTTGTGCCGCGGAGCGCAAAATAAACCGCCCTCCGCATGGTTCCATGCAGAGGGCGGACAAAATCCGCGGTACCACCTCTGTTCAGCGCCTCCTCGCGAAGAGCGCCCTCGTCGGGTACGGGCAAAAGGCCTATACCCTATCGCTGTAACGGGCGAACCCGGCTTCGCCTACTCAGTTTCCCTTTCAGCGCGCGGCTATCGGAATGTAATTCGGTTGGACGCCGTAGACTGCCTCGCACCGCCCGGCAGCTCTCTTGCTACGCGACCGCCAACCTACTCGTTTCCGGTCACTGCCTTTGCTAAGGTGAAGTTTACCACTTTATCACGATGCTGTCAAGTATTTTTTTATTGCCCCAGGGCCAGCGCGAACTGTATCAGCATGATGCCGATCAGGTGCGCCGGATAGAACAGGTAGTATACCCACTTGTTGATCTTGAGCTTGGAGTAGGTGGGAATGTAGATCAGCGGCAGGGCCATAATGGTAAACATCTGTATGCCGAAGGAGCGCCCAAAGAGGTGATAGCTGCCGCCCCGCATCCCCCACCAGACCATGAAGGCCAGCACCACGGGCAGCGAAAGCCACCAGCAATTGATGA
The DNA here is from genome assembly GCA_017480045.1 of Clostridia bacterium. Lineage (GTDB taxonomy): Bacteria > Bacillota > Clostridia > Christensenellales > Aristaeellaceae > UBA2862. The sequence goes on along the minus strand of JAFVBK010000289.1, from coordinate 4,833 downwards.
ACAGATAGAACAGCGCGATCAGCGCCACCCCCTGCCAGCCGTAGTTGATGCTGCTCTGTACCTTCCACACGATCAGCATCAGCGCCAGCGCGCATGGGATCTGCCGGTCGCGTAGGGCCCAGATCAGCAGCAGGCCCAGCGCCAGCGTCCACATGATGTTGGGCGTGGCCCAGCTCTGCACATAAAAGTTGAACACCGCGCCCACCGGATCGTCCAGAAAGCGGACGGCGTACATCCGCTGGGTGGTGTGCTTCAGCGCCACCGCGTAAAAGGGCTGGGACACGAGGCCCATCAGCACGATGCGCGAAAGGTATTTGAACCGGTTTCGGGAATAGACGCAGCCCGCGGCGATGCAGTAGGCGTAGATGGGAAACGCCATCCGCCCGATGATGCGCATGATGTTATACTGCGCGAAAAACACCTTGCCCGTGTGGTCGATCAGCATGGTGATCATAGCGATGAGCTTGAGCAGATTGGTGTCCTGGTTCAGGCCCACGTCCTTCGGCGCGAAGGGCCAGTGGGCGACCGTTTTCTTTCTCGATGCCATGGGCGGCGCCTCCCCGATTGAACAATTCCCTCTGAGTATATATTCGCGTGAAACATTTACATGCAGACAGACATTTTGCAGGGGCGCCGTTGCGTCGCCCGCCCTATCCCCTCGCCGCCTCGCAAGCAACCGCGCGGCAGCAAATGGAGCCCGGCCCTGCCGGGGGCGGGCGGCGCATCGCCGCCCCTGCGGTTAGGATTGTCCGCTTTTACATGTCGTCCTCAAAAATCGTTTCCTTCTCCGGATTCTCCTTGGGCGCGAGGGGCAGCGTGATCAGGAATTCTGTGCCCTCGCCCAGCTTGGAGTGCACCTCGATTTCGCCGTTCATCGAGCGCACGATGTGCTTGACGATGGCCAAACCCAGGCCCGTGCCGCCCATCTGGCGAGAACGGCCCTTGTCCACGCGATAGAAGCGCTCGAACAGCCGCGGCAAATTCTCCTCCGCGATGCCAATGCCGGTATCAGAAATGGTTACATTGGCTTCCTGATCGTTTTTGAACACCTGTACCGTCACGGAGCCGCCGGGCTTGTTGTACTTGATGGCGTTCTCCGTCAGGTTGATCAGCAGCTGTTCCACCCGGTCGGGATTGCCGATGATATTCACCGGCTCGCTGTTCAGACGGTAATTGAGGGTGACCTCCTTCTCCTGCGCGTGGATGGACAGCATCTCGCACACGTCGTAAGCCTTCTTGTCCAGGCGAATGCGCTCGGTGGCCACCTCGTCGTTGCCGGATTCCAGCTTGCTGATGGACAGGATGTCGTTGATCAGGCGCGTCAGGCGCTCGGTCTCCACCATGATGATGTTCAGGAACTTGTGCGCCATCTCCGGATGATCGATGGCGCCGGCCTGCAGCGTCTCCACGAAGCCGCGAATGGAGGTCAGCGGCGTTTTGAGCTCGTGGGAAACGTTGGCGGCGAAATCGGTGCGCACCTGCTCCAGGCGGCGCAGCTCGGTGATGTCCTCCACGATGGCCAGCGCGCCGACCACGTGATCGTCCTGGCGCATGGGCGAGACATACAGCCTGAGCGGCCGATGTCCGCGGCCCACGGCGGTGCGTGCCGCCACCTCGTTGGTGTAGACGCCGCCCTGGCGCATGGCCTCGGTGAACACATCGTCCAGCTTCACGTCCTTGGATACCTCGTTGACATTCTTATATTCGGGATTGCCAACGATGCCCAGCAGCTTTTTGGCCACGGACGTGATGAATATGACGTTCATGCTCTGATCCACCGCGATGATGCCGTTTTGCATCTGCGACATGACCTGACTGAGCACGTGGTTTCGGTTCTTTTGCTTGAAGATGCGATCCTGGATCCGGGTAATAATCGCGTTGTATTCCGCCTCTTGGCCGTCATTGCCGGAGAAGCCCTCGATGCGGGTATCGAAATTGCCGTCTGAAAAGCGATCCAGCGCCTGCATGACCTGATTCACGCGCCTTTCCCGCTCCATCACGTTCAGCAGAACGACCACGAACAGCACCATGCTCAGTCCGAAGATCACAGCCAGCAGAATCAGCCCGCGATTGTTTGCGAGCATCGCCCAGGCATCCGCCTCGCGCTTCGCGTAAACTAAAAACTCGCCATCCTCATATTGATAGATGGCGTACGCAGCCGGCTTCCCTTCCGGGTTTGCATGCCGAACGACCACGGCTTGTCCAACCGCGGCCAAGGCAATATCCTCATCCAACAGCCGACTATAACCATCACGGGAGACGTATATGGCTTTGCCGTCGGCATCAAACAGGCCCTTTACCGTTCCTTCGCTCACCGACAGCGACTCCAGCGTCCGCACGCGATCCTCCATCGTGTCGCTCCGGCTGAAGTTACCGGTGACATAGCACACGATGGAGAGATCGTCTCGAAGCTCACTGTTGGCCTCGTCGGCGAGCTTAGAACAATTATACGTGAATAACAGCGCGAGAACAAGCAGTGAAACCAGGGTCACAATTAATGTAACCCTTGATTTCATAGGCGATTCTCCTGACGGTCGTTGAACTTGTAGCCGACGCCACGGATGGTCTCAATGTAGTGCGCGTCGTCGCCAAGCTTCTGACGAATATGGCGGATGTGCACGTCCACCGTACGGGTTTCGCCGTAGAACTCATAGCCCCAGATGCGATCCAACAGGAAATCGCGGGTCAGCACCTTGCCGCGACTGAGCACCAGCAGCTTCAGAAGCTCGAATTCCTTCAGCGTCAGGGACAGCTTTTCGCCGTTTCGGAAGGCTTCATAATTACCCACATCGATGGTCAGGCCACCCACATGCAGAATGCCCTCTTCCTCATTCTGCGGCGCGGCGCGACGCAACAGCGCCTTCACGCGGGCGATCAGCTCGCGCACCGAGAACGGCTTGGTGATATAGTCGTCCGCGCCCAGCTCCAGGCCCAGGATCTTATCCACCTCGTCGCCCTTGGCAGTCAGCATAATAATAGGAATGTCAGCGGTAGTCGGCGCGCTCTTTAAGCGGCGGCAGACCTCCATGCCATCGATGCCGGGGAGCATAATGTCCAGCAAAACCATCGCCGGACGCTCATGCGCACATACCACCAGCGCATCTTCGCCCGTGGCGGCAGTGACAACTCGATAGCCGGAAGCCTCAAGGTTGAACGAAAGCAGTTCAAGAATATGGGCTTCATCATCAACGGCCAGAATCAATTCATTTGCCATGTGCGTATCCTCTCTCTCATTGTATTTGGTTATCTGGCGGCATCGCCGTCAGCAGGACCCTTGTCAAAGTCGGTGAGCAGCTTGTTCAATTCGTCGCGGAAGGTCTGGATGTCTCGGAATTGGCGGTACACCGAAGCGAAGCGCACATAAGCCACCTCGTCCAGCTTCTTCAGCCCGTCCATCACCAGCTCCCCAACCACCTTGCTCGAAATCTCCGATTCCGGCTGGCTGTTGAGCTTTTGTTCGATATCCCGCACCAGCGCGTCGATCTTCCCCAGGGAGACCGTGCGCTTCTCGCAGGACTTCACGATACTCGACCGCAGCTTCTCCACGTCGAACGCCTCGCGGGTCTGGTCCTTCTTGACGATCATCAGTGGAACCAGCTCGACGCGCTCATAGGTGGTGAAGCGCCGCCCGCAGTTTTCGCATTCCCTGCGCCTGCGAATAGATGTGCCGTCGTCGTTCTGACGGGAATCGACCACGCGGCTCTGCATACAGCCGCAATAGGCACATCTCATGCTTATATCACCTCGTATGCTATATTATACACAAAAAATAACGTGAAGTCCAGCCCCTTTTCTAAATTATTTGCACAAAAACGCTTGAAAAAATAGCTCATTTTACGCAGCGGCCCCAAATATTGCGTTTCAGTTTGCCTCGAAGCGCTCAGAATCCACCTCGACCAGTATCACATCGTCACCGATGCGCCGCACGCGACCCCAGGGGATCACGCAGCCTTCCCTGTCCGGCTTCAAGAATCCCAACAGACCGCCGGAGCGCCCCGGTACCACCAGCGCCTCCACGCACGCGCTCTCGTTCAAAATCAGGTCGATTGGTTTGCCCATCTTTTTGCCGTCGCAAATATTCACGACGTCCTTGCGCCGAATCTCAGAAAAGCTCATGCTACCGCCTCCCTGGGTCATGTTATGCGACGGGCGCGCGTTGCGTGTGGAAATTTGCTGTCGAATCACCGATCTTCCCGCGGCAGCGGCCATATTTTTTCGAATTGTGTCGACATTTACCGCAGTCTTCGACAGCGGCGCGAAACGATGTCTTTTCCGCTGCCCGGCGCGGTTTCCAGACCGCCGGGCGTGCTCGACCCGCCCGCCCTTCCCGCGCGCGCCGCCGTGTACATCCGGCGGCGCGTCGAAAAGTCTGTCGACTTCCGCGAAACCCGCGACATCGCGTCGATATTTTACTCGAACGCCTCGACATCAAATCCTTGAGATTGTCCCGCCGTTTTGGCTATGATGATTTCGCGAGGTGATGCGGAATGAGCATCGAGCTGTATTTGCTGGTCAACCTTGCCGCGGACCTGGCGCTGCTCTGCGCCGTGGCGCGGGCGCTGGGCTGCCTCGACTGGCGGCGTCTGCTCGCGGCGGACGCGCTGTGCGCCGCCTATAGCGTGCTCGCCGTCCATCGGCCCATTCCCTGGTCGGGTCCGCCGGTTCAGCTTGCGCTGTTGTCAGGTCTGTCCGCCCTGGTTGTCGGCCGCTCAGGCCTTCGCCTGTGCGGCAAGGCGGCGCTGCTGCTCTGCGGCGGCGCGCTGCTGTCAGGCGGCGCAAGCGCGCTGATATACGCCGCCGGCAGCGGCCCCGCGGCGGCGATATGCGCCGTGG
>JAFVBK010000288.1 GCA_017480045.1 Clostridia bacterium | reverse complement strand
GCGCAGCGCTGTCAATGGCGGATAGAGCTATCCTCTCCCATTGCTTTTTGCGGTGTAATCCTTTCTCAGAATGGCATATAGATCCACATCCACATAGCGGCCTTTGTTGAACAATCGGCTGCGCAGGGTGCCCTCCTTTTGCATACCGCACTTGCGCATTACCGCGCCGGAGGCGGGGTTGGTGAGCTCGTGCTGGGCCTCGATGTGGTTTAGATTCATGCTGCCGAAGCCGTGAGCGATGACCGCGCGAAGGGCCTCCGTCATGATGCCGCGGTTCCAGTAATCCCGTGACAGGGAATAGCCGATCTCGGCGGCGGAATTGTCCCACTGAATCCACATGTAGCCGATGGTGCCGATGATGGCGCCGGTCTCCCTGTATTCGATGCCCCAGCTGGCGGGCTCGTGGTTGCGGTAGCGCCGCAGCATGTAGCGCAGATAGGCGCGGCTGTCGCCGATGGAGCGGTGCGCCTCCCACAACACGTGGCGGGCCACCTCCACGTCCCGGCTGTAGCGGTAGATGTCAGCGGCGTCATGCATGGTCAGCTTGCGCAGGCGCAGGCGCGGCGTGTCCAGATCGGGCATGTAAGCGTAGCTGTCGGTATAGATCATGGAAACTTCTCCATCTCTCAGCCGTTGATGATTTTGTCGGCCATCAGCACCGCGCAAACGGTCTTGCTGTCAGCAACCTCGCCGCGCATGATCATTTCCACCAGCGTCTTTAGTGGAACGCGCTCCACATTCAAAAACTCGTCTGCGTCGGGATGGCTCTCCCCGGCGGAGAGCTCTCGGGCCAGGTACAGCGATATCCTTTCGTCGCTGAAGCCGGGCGTGGTGACGATATCGGTCAGATGCGTCCAGCTTGCGGCGGTCAGGCCGGTCTCCTCCTGCAATTCCCGCTTCGCGGCCAGCAGGCGGTCCTCATCCTTGCTGTCCAGCTTCCCGGCGGGAATTTCCAGAAGCACCCGGTCAATTGGCGCGCGAAACTGCTTCACCAGCCACACGCTGCCCGACGCGTCCACAGGCACCACAGCCGAAGCGCCCACGTGGCGGGCGATCTCCCGGGCGGCAAGCTTGCCGTTAGGCAATTCGTTGGTGATGTGGTCGATGTGCAGAATCAGCCCGTCGAACACGCGCTTGCTGTCCACGGTGCGCTCCATGATATTCTCGTTCATTGTTTCGGCCTCCCGTATGGTGATGGGAATATTATTCGACCGACGGGCGGAAAATCCTGCAAAAAACGGGGCGCTCCCGTGAAAAACAGACCGCAAAACAGACGAATTCTCCGATTGACTCTTTCGGATGGCAACGCTATAATGAGGTTGCAGGCAGCTGGCCGCGCGCCTGTTGGAACATCCCGCGGCGGCGGAGATCATCGCCAGCGACGGGCGGCCAGACGCACCGGAGGATGCGGAGTCCGTCCACAGCTGGTACTGGGAGAAGACGCTGCGCTCCCTAATGCTCTGGAAAAGGCCGGTCGACGAAATACATGGCTTGTAATTTTGTGAAAACCATTGTATAATAGAGTTACTCCAACCGATGATGAAAAGGAGAGGATTGAAATGATTCAAGTCATACTGGGCGACAAGGGCAGCGGAAAGACCAAGCGCCTGATCGACCTGACCAACGATGCGCTCAAGAGCGAGCATGGCAATATTATCTTTATCGACGACGACAAGCGGTATATGTACGATCTGCGGCACGAGATTCGCTTTGTGGACGCCAGCGAATATCCCGTGGCTTATAAGTGCAGCGCCAGCGAGTTCCTGGCCTTCGTATGCGGCATGCTGTCCGCTGACTTTGACCTCTCCCTGATCGCGGTGGACGCCTTTAAAAAGCTGGTCAAGACCCCGCTTCAGGACATCGAGATGGAAAAATTCTTTGAGAATCTGGAGAAGATTTCCAACGCGCACCACTGCAAATTCGTTCTGTCCATCAGCGTTTCCGAGGATGAGGTGCCGGAGTTCATCCGGAAGTTCACGGTTTGAGCAGGCGCAGGCGCCCGCCCCTATGGCCCAGGATCGCGTTGCTTGCGGCGGTTGCCGTGGTGTTGGTGCTGATCGTTGCCTTCGCGGGGCGGCTTCTGCTGGGCGCGCTGAGCCTGTTGCGCGCCGACGGCGGCGCGACGGAGCGCGATCCCCAGTTTGCCGAGCCTGCCGCGACGGTGACTCGCCCGCCCGAGCTGTCGGAGGAAGGGGAATACCGCCTGCAGGAGGACGATCCCTCCTCAAATTGGACAGTTCAGGAGGAGACGCCAGTAGACAAGACCGCGGCGGAGCTCTCCCGGGAGGCCGAGTCGGGAAACTGACGGCGCCCGACGATAATTTGAACCCCCTGTTTCGCATACTATCCATGTGAAACGGGGGTTTTGCTATGGGTAACGGCAGGGAGTGGCGGGCGGCGCTGGCGGTCATGGCCGCAGTGGCCGGATCGGGCTATGCCTCGGGGCGCGAATTGGTGCTGTTTTTCGCACAGCTGGGCTGGGCCGGCTGGATTGGAATACCCATCGCGTCGACCGTGTTCGCGCTGCTGGTGGCGGTCATAGGGCGCTGCGCGCAAAGGACTGGGGCGACTGGCTTTATAGGGATGTACCGGCGGCGATTTGGAGAGCGCGTCGGAGTTGTGGCAGGAGTGCTGCACGCGCTCATGCTGGCGGTAACGGCCGCGGTTATGCTGGAAAGCGCCGGAGAAATGGGCGCGCTGACGCTGCCTATGAAGCACGGCTTTTTGTGGGGCGCGGGATTGGCGCTTCTGATCGCGCTGCTTACAAGCCTTTTGAAGCAGCGGCCATTGCCGTGGATGGGCCTTGCGGCGCTTGCGGCGGGACTGGCGTTTTACGCGGGTTTGGCCCTTGACAGCCGCCCGCCGAGGCTCTATCTGAGCGGGGCGACCGCCTTGGCGCTTGAGGGTAACGTTGTCGCGGCAATCCTGCTGGCGGTTCTATACGCGGCGATGAACGCCGGCATCGTCGGGGGTGTGATCGTGCGCTTTGGAAAGGACGGCGTAAAACCGAACCGGCTTGGCGCACGGTGCGGAGCACTGTTGTGCGCACTGCTGTTATGTGCGAACGCCGCCATCCTGAGGGGCGGGCGGCAGCTGCTGGCGCAGGCGATGCCCACGGTGATCATGGCTGCCAGATGGGGCCTGGCGGGTTTTTGGATGAGCAGCGGATTCAGCTTTTTGTGCGCGGCGTCCACGCTTAGCGCCGCGTTGGGCGGACTGATCGATCAGATGGGCGAGGGAAAGCGGCAGAGGCGT
>JAFVBK010000287.1 GCA_017480045.1 Clostridia bacterium | reverse complement strand
GCCGCCCCTACATATCGTTTACGCGCTGGCCGCAACATTTTGAGGCAGCCCCTTTCGCCATCCAGAGGGAAAGCCCCGTCCCTCTTGCTGGGACAGGGCCTTATTTGTTGTTACCGCCGTTCCTCTCTTCCCGGTGAGTGGGAGTGCCGGCTATTCTTCATTACTTCGTTACGGTTACAGTACTGTTCCCGCAAAGACCGATAAATACACCGTAACTATCTACACAGATGACGGAACCATTACTGTCAGCTAAGAAGTAACCTTATTTCGCCGCCCCTCCTCTCCGGGAAAGGGATGAGGGCGGCGGTATTTCCCGGAATAAAGGCTCCTCCCCAGCATACGGGGCGGAGCCTTTCTCCATAATAAAGGAGAGCGCCCCGTATGCGATGGACGCTCTCGATGTCGTTCTCAGGCCTTCCCGGGGGCCTTCTAAATTTGTAACAGATTAATTAGTCAATGAAAGTAGACGTTACAGCATTGCCGTCAATCTGAATGCCATCATCGAGACTATAAGTAACAGTAGTATCGTCAGTAGAGTTAATGCTGGCGATTGCGACGCCGGCAATATCCTTCATGCTGGAAGCGCTCTGCCAATCATCAACTGTCTGCTTCTTTTCGATGGTAGCAGTCTGCGGAGTATCGGGATCAGTCAGAGCAGCTGCGGCAATTTCAGCATAAGCAGCACGGATATTGGAGGCGTCAGTCGCCTCACGACTCTTCTCCAACTGGCTTGTGAAAACCGGGATTGCGATGGCTACCAGCACGGCGATGATCGCGACGACGATCAGCAGCTCGGCCAGGGTAAAGCCCTTGTTGTTCTTCTTCATTGATTACATCCTTTCTACATGTAGGTCGTTAAGTCCGGACAGTTAACGGCCGCTTGCCGTCCGAACCGGATTTATGCCGCGGCGCGCCGAAATTGGCTTGCCGCAATATATTTCAGACTGCCGGGAACAGTCGGAAATAACAGATCATCTGTTGGCCGCGGCGGCGTCCGCCGGTAAACCGGCATCGGGCGTGCCCCCGACCATGGTCTCATAGAAGGTGGCCTGCGCATCGATGGTGGTGACGCCGCCATCGGCGATGGTGCACTTCACATCGCTCACCAGGCAGCGGTTTTCGCCCGCCAGCAGGCGCTCCATGATCTCCCGCGCCAAGCGGAAGCCGCCGGTCTGATACCGCAGCTTGAAGCTGCGGCGGAGCTGATCGCCGTTGCGAGTGATCTTGTCGAAGTTGATGGAGTAGGTCAGGGTGTCGGCCAAGATGTCGTTCAGAAAGGCCACCTCGGCCTTGCTGCCGTTGTAGCTGCTCATCCAGGAGAGCTGTCCCTTTTCCTCCAGCTCGTCCAGCGTATTCCGCAGCGCGCGCAGCCGCGCGGCGCGCGCCTGGGCGGCGGATATCTCCAGCTCCAGCATTTCAGCCTCGGACTGGGCGTTGGCGACCGTGGTACGCACGGTCTGGTCCACAAACTGATAGTAGGCCAGCGCCAAGAGGATCAGCACCAGCACCAGAATCAGCAGCTTCTCGGTCCGCGTGAAATCGCGGCTGAAAATCTTCACGGTTCCTCCACCTCCTCCACAGGCTGCATGAGGTAGATATTGAACTTGCCGCGCACGCCCGTGGCCATGGCCGTGGCCTTCATAGACTTCGCGTCCTTGTTGGCGGTGGTGAGGGTGCAGCTATCCACGATGGGCTCCTCCTCCACCTTGCGAGCAAGCTGGTTCAAATTCTCCAGCGACTTGCCGGTCACCTCCACCGTCAATACATTCTCCTGCACGCTCCAGGAGAGCACCTGCTCGCGCATGGCCAGAACCTCCGCGCCCAGCGCCGAAACGCCCTCGCGGAAGGCTTGCAGGCCGCGATAGGGGCTGCTGCTCTCGGAAAGCTCCGCCAGCAGCAGATCCAGGCGCGGGGCGTATACCTCCATGTCAAACAGATTATCCTGCTCGCGAATGATCGTGCTGATCAGGCCCACCACCTGAGCGCGATCCACCCGGCCCAGCTCGGCCTGAGTCATGTCGTCCAGGGTATAGTGCGCGTAGGTGGCCTCCGTCTCGCCGAAATCCTCGATCGCCGCCATGGTCTCATCCAGCGTCTGCCGCAGCTGCGCCACGCGGGCGGTAGCCCGCGACATCTCGACCAGGCGGTCGGCCACCAGATACTTGCTGAACACAAACGCAAGCGCCACGATGAGCACAATACCCAGCGCCGCCTTGAGGGGGTTTATTTTATTTTCATCGACCAGCACAAGGTTGATCGACCGTTTTGTCGGCATACGGCCGCCGATGCCCTTCTTGGGGCGCGCGCCAGCCTTGCCCTTTGGCCTTCCCTTTGCCGCTGCCACTGCTTTACCTCCAACGTATCAAGAGTATGCTTCAAAGGAAACAAACTCTACCCCATCGTGATGCCGATTGCCTGCGCGAAGCTGTTGCACTCCTCCACGCCTTCGCCGCCGGGCACGAGCTCCGACGCGGGATGCAGCTCGATGCTCAGCATCTCGCCGATGGTCTCGGCCAGGGGCTCGATGACGGCCCCGCCGCCGCACAGCCACATGTGCGCGAGGGCGCTGTCGGGATTGCTGAACCGATAGAAGTTCAGCGCGCGCATCAGCTCCACGGCGATGTTGGAATAAGCGTTCACGCACTCCTCGCGATGCTGGCAATTTTCAAAATTGCTCATCAGATAGGTGTGCGCCAGATGGACATCCACGCCGTAGGCATCCGCCAGCACGTTGTCCAAATTGGACATGCCCATCTCCAGCACGCGGGTCGCCACGTGTTTATCGCCCAGGAACATATACATGCGGATCGATTCGTAGCCCAGATCGAGCACGCAAAACTCATCCGATATCGTGGCGAGGAAATTGCTCTGCGCGCGGATCAGCGAGATATATGCGCTGATCGCCGGCGCCGTGATCGCCAGCCGCAGCCCGGCCTTGCGCAGGAAATCCTTGCAATCCTCCAAGATGACGCGCTGCGTGCCGACCGCCATCAGCTCCATGGTGTTGGCGGGGGCCTCTTCGCCCTCGCCCTGAGCGCCGACGGCGTCGGGATCGGATATAACGGCGTAGTCAAACACATATTCGCGCAGCTCGCCGGTAATATAATCGTTGAATTCGAAGGGCAGGTTGTATTCCAACTGCTCGATGCTCATCAGGGGCATCTCCACGTTTTTGATGAACACCGAATCGCTCGGCAGCACGATGGCGGCGTTGCCCGCCCGGATGCCGGCGCCCTTCATCGTGGATTTGATGAGCTCGCCCATCGTCTCGCGGCTGGCAATGTGCCCCTGGCGCAGGAGGTTCTCCGGCATTGGGGCAGACGCCGTCTTTAACACGCGATTGCCCTTCACCAGCGCCAGCTTCAGCTGATCGTGCCCGATATCCACACCCAGAATCGTCTTTGCCATTTATATACCCTCTCGGTTGCCGGCTTCGCCGGTCAACCCGAAATACCATCCAATTAAATACGCAGCAGCCCGCCGTACCATTCGATCAGCGGCGCGCCATACAGCAGCATCAGCGCCGCCGACAGCGCGATGGACGGGCCGAACGGGAACGCGCGGCCGCCTTCCTCGCGGCGGGAGAGCGCGTTAAACGCCAGGCCCAGCACGCAGGCAGCCAGCAGGGCGAACAGCGTGCCGATGATGCCGAGATACAGCCCCACGACCGCGAACAGCTTGATATCGCCGCCGCCCAGGGAATCCCGCCCCAGCAGCTTATCCATCACCAGCGAGACCGCCAGCAGCCCGCCGCCAAAGATCAGCGCCGCCAGCAGCGCGCGCAACACGCCGCCCCAGCCGGGAAAGGCAAAGGGCAGGGCCGCCACCCAGGCCAGCGTCGCGACGATATGGCAACCGTCCGGGATGATCATGCCCTCCAGGTCCGTCAGCGTCAGCAGGAACAGGCAGCACAGAAATACATAGTTTCTCAGGCACAGCGCCGTCAGATCAAACCGCAGCAGGCAAAGCACCGTGACGAGCGCGAAGCCAATCTCTGTAAGCGGATAGCGAACGGACACCTTTCGCCCGCAGGCGCGGCAACGCCCGCGCTGCAAGACCCAGCTGAGCACGGGAATCAGCTCCCCCGCGGTCAGGATATGCCCGCAGGACGGACAGCGGCTCCTTCCCCGCGCAAAGGACTCTCCCCGCACAATGCGAAATGCCGCGCAGTTCAAGAAGGAACCCATCACCGCGCCGAAGCACGCCGCCACAATTATGCCGAACACGAGCAGCGGCCGGTATTCATAGATGGACATGCGCCATCCTCCTTCCGCAGCCGAGTTCCCCCGATATCAGGGATACATACAGTATTACTTTAATCCATATTAAACCAGATGTCAAGTAAAAGTATACGCTATCCCGCAAAATTTTGCAAAATTGTTAAATTATTTACAAAACTACTTTAGACTCTGGTAGGCGTCGCCGGTCCAGCCGTCATCATTGCGCCATACGGCGCAGTGCGCCTCGTCGGCATAGATGAAGTAGCAAATCGTGCCCGCCTTGGCCGCGTTCTCGGCAAAATCTCCTTCCCCGGCGAGGCCGTAGAAGGCCACCACGCCCTCATAGCCGTTGGTGCTGGCGGTCCCCCAGCGCAGGCGCTGCGCCTCGGCGACGCGCACGCATTCAAGCGGCTGACCGTTCAGCTCGATCTCCACCGCTTCCGGCTCCGTCTCGCTGGACCTTCGGGCCTTGCGCAGCGCCTCCTCCAGCAGCTCTTTGGCGCGGCTGGCGTTCAGGCGCGTGCGCAGCTTGGCGTCGTCCGCGTGCAAACCGCAGATGGGCTCGAAGATGCCATTTTCGCCGCGCACCAGATAGACGGTGCCCCCCGCGGGACAGATGTTCGCCCGCGCGGGCAAAACCTCGTCCAGCGTCGCCATGGCGTCCTCCGTCGAGCCCTCCTCCCAGTTGTTGAGGTAGTCGATAATCAGGCCGTCCCTGGCGGATTTCAACGCCTGCACACAGGCCAGCTTCTGCGAGCGCTCGCGAAAGGCCCTCCAGCTGGGAACGGCGATGATCCCCAGCATGACGACGATCAGCGCCAGCAGCACCGCCACCACGCGATTGACGCCCCCGCGGCGGGCATCCCCCGCCATACAGCATCTCGTATCCATCGCTTACATCACGCTGTACATGCTGAACATCGCCATGTAGATGGAAATGACGATGAATCCGGCGACGACGGCGAGGAACACCATGATCGTCGGTTCCAGCTTGGCCAGCGCGTCGGCAGTGGCCTGTTCCAGCTCGGTATCATAGTATTCGGCGGTCATGGTCAGCGTCTGGGCGAGCTCGCCGCTCTCCTCGCCCACGGCCGCCATGTCCACCATGATGTCCGGCAGGCATGCCGCGTCCCGCAGGCTGCGCCCCAGCGTCTGGCCCTCCTCCAGCTTGGCGGTGATCTTGCCCACCTGCTGGCTGATGTGGTAGTTGCTCAGCACGCGGCTGGTGATGGTCACAGCCTTGGTCATCGGCAGGCCCGCCTGCAGCATCATCGCCATGGTGTTGGCAAACTGGCTGGCCGCGTTCAGATTGCCGATGTTGCCCAGCACAGGCAGCTTCAATTGCAGCTTGGCCAGGTTGATGCGCCCGTCCTCGGTGTTGCCGTACAGCTTGAATCCCAGCACCAGCGCGGCCACGATGGCGACGATGTAGAGTATATACTTTCTAAAGAAATCGGAGATGGCGATCAGCAGCTGCGTCATGAAAGGCAGCTCGGCATCGTAGCCCTCAAAGATGGCGGTAAAGGTGGGCACCACCCTCACCATCAGCACGATCACGACGACGACGGCGATGGCCAGCACGAAGGCCGGGTAGATCATCGCGCCGCGCACCTTGCCCTTCATCTTGCTCTGCTTGGCATAGTGCTTGCTGACGGAATCAAAGGCGGTATCCAGGCTGCCAGCCTCCTCGCCGGCGCGGATCGTCTCCAGAAAGGTGACGGGCAGCATCTTGCCGCCGCGCTCCGCGAAGGAGGTGGACAGTGAACGCCCCGCCTCCACATCCTTGGCCACCTGCTCCAGAATGCGCTTGAGGGGCTTATCGGTCATCTTCTCCGCGATCAGCTCCACGGTGCGGGTGATAGAAATGCCCGCCCGCAGTATGACGGCAAACTGGCTGCACATCAGCGTGAACGCCTTGTCGTTCAGCTTGTTTCCGCCGATATCCATGCTCAGGAACGAGGCGGCCTTGCCCTTTTCCTGCGCTTCGCTGATCTGAAGGACGATGGAATAGGATTCCTTGATCTTCGCCACCGCGTCGAGCTCGTTAAAGCCCTCGATCACGCCGGTGACCTTCTTCCCGTCCTTTGAAACGGCAGTATATTTGTACGCGGCCATTTCGCTGTTCTCCTTTGATCATGTATTGCCCCGCGCGACGCAAAGCGCGGGCCCCGATCAGCCGTTCTTCTTCACATACTCTGGATCGTGGGAATAGCGCAGCGCCATATCGCGGGTGATCTGGCCCGTGCGCACCAGTCGCACCAGCGCCTGATCCATGGTCTGGCCGCCGATGGCCGCGCTGGTGGCGATGGTATTGGCGATCTGCGGCGTGTTGCCGTTTCGAATCAGGTTGCGGATGGCGTCGGTGACGACCATCATCTCGCAGGCCAACGCGCGGCCCCCGGTCTTTTTCGGAATCAGCTGCTGGGTCAGCACGGCCTGAAGGCACATGGACAGCTGCAGTCGAATCTGCGTCTGCATGCCCTCCGGGAACACCTGCACGATGCGGTCCACCGCGTCGGAGGCGCTGCCGGTGTGCAGCGTGCCAAACACCAAATGGCCGGTCTCAGCCGCGGTGATGGCCGTTTCGATGGTCTCTCGGTCGCGCATTTCGCCGATGAGTATCACGTTCGGATCCTCGCGCAGGGACGCGCGCAGACCAGCGGCAAAGCTCATGGTATCCTTGCCCACCTCGCGCTGGTTGATGGCGCACTTGTCCGGCTTGTAGACGTACTCCACCGGATCCTCCAGCGTGACGATGTGGCTCTTGCGGGTGTGGTTGATGTAATCCAGCAGCGCCGCCAGCGTGGTGGATTTACCGGAGCCGGTCTCGCCCGTCACCAGCACGATGCCCTTGTGCAGATCCGGCAGCTTCAGCGCCGCCGGCGGCAGCCCCAGAGAATCCAGCTGGGGAATACGGTCTGAAAGCAGGCGCAGCGCCACAGAGGGCAGGCCCTGCTGGCGGAAGATGTGGATACGGCAGCGATTGCCCGCGAAGGTATCCGCCGCGTCCAACTCGCCGGTGTGCAGATACATGTCGAAGGCCTCCGGCGTACCCGCCAGCTGCTTGGCGTAGGCCGTGCAATCGTTGGCGGAGAGCGGCTGCTCCGACATGTTCTCCAGCTGCCCGTCCTTGCGGTACTTGGGCGGCAGCCCGTAGATCAAGTGTATATCGGAAGCGTGATCCTCCCGCGCCTTCAGCACCATCTGTTCAATGGTCATCATGTCTGTTTCTCCTTGTGTGTTTTATTTTGTAAAGGAAAGCGGCTTGCATCTCGCGCCGCGCGCTTCATCCTTTCCAGGCGGGCGGCGCATCGCCGCCCCTATGGAACGCGCGGCAGCGACCTTCCCCGTTTCCCAATCCCTAGATATCCTCGTAAATCACGCGCAGCACTTCATCAGACGATGTCATGCCCTCCTCCACCAGGCGGATGGCGTTTTCGCGCAGGGAGACGAAGCCGCTGGACGGATCCTTCAGCACCGCCTCGATGGCCTCGCGCCCGGCGCGGGCGGCGACCATGCGGCGCACCTGCACCGTCAATGGGAATATCTCAAACACCGCCGTGCGCCCGCGATAGCCGGTATCGAAGCATTCCGGGCAGCCGGCGCCGCGATAGAAGGTGCGGCCGGGCCGCGGCTCAAGCCCCAGCTCCCGCTGTTCCTCCTCGGAGGGCTCGTAGGGCTTGCGGCAATTGGGGCAGATGCGGCGCACCAAGCGCTGCGAGAACACGCCCTTGAGCGCGCTCGCCACCAGATAGGGCTCCACGCCCATGTCCGTGAGGCGCTCGATGGTGCCCAGGGCATCGCTGGTATGGATGGTGGAGAGCACTACATGGCCCGTGATGGCGGAGCGCATGGCGATTTCCGCCGTCTCGCCGTCGCGGATCTCGCCGATGGCGATGATATCCGGGTCCTGGCGCAATATCGAGCGCAGGCCGCTGGCGAAGGTCATGCCGATCTTCTCGTTGATCTGCACCTGGTTGACGCCATCGATGTTGTACTCCACCGGATCCTCCAGCGTCACCAGATTCATATCCCTGGTATTCAGATCGCCCACCATGGTGTACATCGTGGTGGACTTGCCGCTGCCGGTGGGGCCGACGATCAATATCACGCCGTTCTTGATCTTGATGAGCTTCTTATACTTCTCCAAGTCGTCGCCCGTAAGACCGATGGAATCGCGGCTCAGGTTCATGCCGGACTTGTCCAGCAGTCGGGCCACGATCTTCTCGCCATACACCGTGGGCAGCGTGGAGACGCGCAGGTCGATATCCTTGTCGCGAATCTTCACGTTGAAGCGGCCGTCCTGGGGCACGCGGCGCTCGGTGATGTCCAGGCCGCTCATGACCTTCAGGCGAGAGGTGACCGCTGCTTGCAGCTCGCGCGGCACGGTCAGTATGTCGCGCAGCAGGCCGTCGATGCGCATGCGGATGGAGAGCTCCGTCTCGCGGGGCTCCATGTGAATGTCGCTGGCGCGCTCGGTGACGGCGCGCTCGATGATGGCGTTCACAAGGCGGATGGCCGGGGCCTGGTTGGCGGACTCCTCGCCCACCTGATTAGACGCAAAGGAATTGTCCAGGGAGACCGTGTTCTCGCCGGAGACGGCGGCCTCGCGCTTCATCTCCTCGATGGCCTTGGCCGCGCCCTCGTTGCCGTAGAGCACCTGTATGGCGCGCTCCACCGCAGACGACATGGCCACCATGGGCACCACCTTGCGGCGGGCGGCCTTGCGCACCTCCTCGATGGCGTAGAAGTTCAGCGGATCGCTCATGGCGATGTACAGCTCGTCGCGGGCGATGCGCACCGGCACCACCTGATACTGCTTGGCAATGTTCTTCGGCACCACCTGCACCAGCTCGGTGGGTATGTTCACCTTGCTCAGGTCGATGAACTCGATGCCCAGCTGCATTTGCAGGGCTTCGATCAGCTCGCTCTCGGTGATGAAGCCGTTCTCCTGCAATACCGTTCCCAGGCGCTTGCCGCTGCCCTTTTGAAGCCGCAGGCCCTCCTCCAGCTGCTCCTCCGTGATCAATCCGGCGGAGATCAGCAGGTCGCCCAGGCGCAGATAGCCCTTGCCAGCCGGCTTTTTATCACTGTTGTTTCCAAATATTGCCAATGCTACATCCCTCGGTTTCGTTTAACTAAGTTGTCGAACGGTAACGCCGTCATGCTCCGTCGTTGATGACGAAGATCTCCGGCGCGGGCCAGTCGCCATAGTGGGTGACGACGAAGGGATCCGGGACGGTCTCCGCTCCCTCTTCCGCTTCCTCCGAATCATCCGCCACGTCCAGGTTCGCTCCCAGCTGCGCGACGGTCTTCAGGTTGTACCTGGGGCTTCCGTCGACGGTGTAATACCTCGCCTGGGTCGGATTGTAGGCGATAGCGCCTTTCCAGACCGACGGTGCGCCGCAAAAGGCATTGTAGCTCTCGACGCTGGCATCCAGCGGCGTGACGCCCTCCACCGTTTGCGCGCCGTCCACGGGCGGCAGATAGCTTATAGCGCCCGTCGCATCGTCCGGCGTTTCATTGATGATCTCGAAGTACAGGCTGTCCCTGGCAGTGCCGGACAGCTCACCCGCGAAGGCACCCTGCTTCGACGTTCCTTTGACCCGACCGACGGCGTAGCTGTTCTCAATCTCTCCGCTCGCTTTGCCCACCAGGCCGCCCGCCGTCTCGCCGGTGGCCGAGCAGGTGGAATAGCTGTGCTCGATCTTCGTGCCCCTCGCGCTGCCGATCAGGCCGCCCGCGGCCGCAGACGCGGTCACATTGTAGGAAGTGGTATCGTAGACGATGCCAATGACATTCTCCCCGTCCTTCTTATCGACGGTATGCCCGCCGGAATAGCTGCCTGTCACGCTGCCGCCCTCGGCCGTGCCGATCAGGCCGCCCGCACTGCCGCCCGTGCTCTCGACGACCAGCGCCGCCGCGCTCTTATCGATTGTAGCGCCGTTCGCGGAGCCAATCAGGCCGCCCGCGCTGCCGGAAGCGGTGATCGTGGGCTTCTTGTCTTGCATCTTCTTTTTGTCAAAAACTTCGCTGTTTCGCGCCCGCACATTGCGCACGGAGGAACCGTCCGCCAAAGCGCCCGCCAGCGCCCCGGCGTCGCCGGAGCCGGTGATGTCGAAGTCGATCAGTTCCAGATTTTGCACGGTCAGTGCCGCCGTCGGCGCGCCAAACAAACCCGCGGCGCCCTCCGTTTCAACCTTGACGCCGGTGATGCGGTGATACTGCGCCTCGGTCTCATCGATACCGCCATCATAGATCAGAACGCTGTCCGGATTCACGGGCAGGAAGCAGCCTTCCGCCGTGCCGGTGGCGTCGTTCAGCTTGTAAACTTTGACTTTATCAGCGGTAACGCCGCCCTTGTCCTGCGCGATGCGATAGGTAAACGCCGTCGATTTCGCCGACGCGGTATCGCTGGCCTCGTCGTCCTTCCACAAGATATCCGCGGTCTGACGCGCTTGCACGATGCCTAACTTCTCCAAATTCACCCCAGACACGAGCTTATCCAGATTCTCCAGATGCCGCGCGTTGGCGATCAGGGCCACCTTGCCGCCGGATTCCTCCGACGCCTCCACGACATCCGAGAACAGGCTGTTGGTCGTCCACTCATTGCTGTAGGCGATGTTGGTGAGCACGTCGTTGTTATAGGCCACCGCCTTGATGGTGATATCTTCGCCAGGCCAGAATTCACCCTGAAAGACGGTTTTCTCGTCGGTCGCGCTGGTTCCCTCTATCTTCTCCTTCAGGTCGGCAAAGTGGCCGCCGTCCTGCGTGCTCGTATCAAAGGCCTGCGTAATATCGTCCAGCCTCACGACCAAATCATCGTTGACCCTGTGATTCCTGTCAGGCCACACTGGAATGACCGCCTGCGCCTCGCTGTCCACGACCCACACTGGAATGACCGCCTGCGCATCGCTGTCCACGCCAGTTATGATGAGCTTAATGTTGGAGTCGTTAACGTTGTTGGGCGTCACCTCGACTGTCAGCCGCTCCTCGTTTTTAACGACGATAGCGGGGGGGTTCAGGCG
>JAFVBK010000286.1 GCA_017480045.1 Clostridia bacterium | reverse complement strand
CGGCGGCGAAAAGGACGGCGCCAACATCTACACCCAGAAGATATACTGGGAGCTTCAGAACATCATGCGGTTGACCGGCTGCCGCACGCTGGCGGACATCACTTACGATCGACTCATCTTTATGAACAGGCATTGAATGGAGGTAAGCAGCTATGTCTAAGTGCTATCGGTCGGAACTCGTGGGAACCTTTGGAAATCCCATCGACGAAAATCCCACCGGCGTGGTGGAGGAGGCGGCGTTTGCCGCGAAGGGCCTCGACTGGCGTTACATCACGATGAAGGTGGAGCCCGGCGATCTGGGCGCGGCGATGGCGGGCATGCGCGCCGTCGGCATGCGCGGCCTGAATCTGACCATCCCCTTTAAGGTCGAGGGCATCAAGTATCTCGACAAGCTGTCTCCCGCGGCGGAGATCATCGGCGCGGTAAACACCGTCGTCAACCGCGACGGCGAGCTCTTCGGCGAGAACACGGACGGCAAGGGCCTGCTGAAGTCCTTTGCGGACAACGGCGTATCCCCTAAGGGGAAGACCCTCACCATCCTTGGCGCGGGCGGCGCGGCGCGAGCCATCAGCGTGGAGTGCGCGCTGGCGGGCGCGAAGAAGATCTACATCGCAAACATCATCAAGGATCAGGGTGAGGAGCTGGTGCGCCTTATCAACGAACGCACGGACGCGGAGGCTGAATTCATCTTCTGGGATCACGCCATCGCCATCCCGGAGGATACGGACATCCTCTCCAACGCGACCTCCGTCGGGCTCTATCCGAACGTCAACGACAAGCCGAACATCGATTACGATACGATCAAGCCGAACTTCGTGGTCAGCGATGTCATCTTCAACGATCCCCGCACACTGTTCCTCGCCGAGGCGAAGAAGCGCGGCGCAAAGACGATCAACGGTCTGGGCATGCTGGTCAATCAGGCGGCGCTCAACTTCCAGATTTGGACGGGCGTCGAGGCGCCCATCGACGTCATGACCGACGTTCTTCGCAAGGAGTTCAATCTGTAGGATGACGCGCGATAAGAGAGAGAGGGGGCTGCCGCAGGGCGGCCCCCTCCAGTCCACTGAGAAAGCCCGCAAACGCGGAAATTGCTGATACTATTCTCAGCCTAAAATTCAACATTCATAAGGCATCTTTTCCGCGAATCCTGCGTTGGGAAACCCTGACTTAGCGCCACTAAGCCTGCGGTTTCCCGCCTTGGATTCGCAAAAAATCTGCTCTTGTGCTTTGTTGCCTTTTAGAGTGGGAATAGTATCAAAAGCACTTCCGTAAGGTGGCAATTTCCGCTTGCGGCGTCAAGAAGCCCTTCAAATTCGGTTACTTACGGTTATGTAAGCGCTCTATTTGCAGGGCTTCTTTCCTTGCCTTGCAGGCTTTTCAGCGGCCTGCCAGTCTGTTGACCTTGCTGGCCAGACTAAAGCGCGGCCCAGACTTTCGTCGGGGCCGCGCCGTCTGTCCGCGCTGCTGATCAGGACTCGAAGTCCGGATAGTAGGTATCCAGATGCTCCTGAGCGTTGTCGGGGCCAATGATGGTGCCGCCGCAGCGCTGCAGGGGCTCGATCTCCTTGCCGGTCAGCACGTCGTAGGCTGCCTGAACCGCCATAGCGCCCATGTCGAAGGGAGCCTGATCGGCGGTGTACTTGAAGCCGGTGCCCGCGAGGATCGCGGTGCAGGTGTCGGGCGTACCGTCGATGGCGACGATGTCAATGCCCTCGCGGCCGGCGGCCTGAATTGCCTGCAGAGCGCCGAGGCCGGACGGATCGTTGATGGCAAAGACGATGTCGATGTCCGGGGTGGACTGGAGGATGTTCTCCATGACCGTCATAGCCTGATCGCGGTTGGCGTTGCAGGGCTGGCTGGCGACGATCTCGACGTTCTCGTACTTCTCGCACCCGGAGATGGCGGTGCCGCAGCGATCCGCGTTCTGCTGGGTCGCGGGCGTGCCCTCCAGCACGACGACCTTCGCGCTGTAATCGTGATCGGCGAGAATCTTTTCCATAACCGCTTCAGAGGCGGCGGCGTTGTCCAGGCCGATGAAGCAGCGCTGGCGGCCAGTGGCCTCGAAATCGGGGATCAGCGTGTTGAAGACGATGACCGGGATGCCGGCGTCCTCAGCCTTGACCAGATAGTCGACGATGGCGGTGGAGTCGATGGCCGCGACGCAGATGGCGTCGATGCCGGAGGCGATGGCGTCTTCGATCATGGAAATCTGGCCGGCTGCGTCGGTGTAGCTCGCGGGGGAGTACTCGACGAACTCAACGCCCAGTTCGTCCGCCTTGGTCTGACAACCAACGCCGATGTAGCGCCAGAACATGCTGGTGCTGTCCTTAAAGAAAACGCCGATGCGGTAGTTCTCTCCGTCGGTGGTGCCCTCGGCGACGGCTACGACGCTGAGCATCATAACCAGCGCCAGGATGGCTGCAAACAGTTTCTTCATGGTTCATTCCTCCATATTCTTATTTATTTAAGGCAGCTCAGGCCGCCTAAAATACCGGTCGATCAAGCCTTGGTCCTGTTGTTGAAGTAGTCGAGCAGCACCGCCAGCAGGATGATGGCGCCGTTCAACAGTCCTTGCCAGGACGAGGAGATGTTCAAAAGGTTCATGGCGTTCGTCAGCAGGAAGATGATGATCGCGCCCGCGATGACGCCCACGGGATTGGCGACGCCGCCGTTGAAGGATACGCCGCCGATGGCGGCCGCAGCGATGGCGTTCAGGTGGAAGTCCGCGCCGATGGTGGCCTCCGCCGTGCCCAAGCGCCCGATGTACATGATGCCTGCCAGCGCGGCGCAGAGACCGCTGAGGGCAAAGCCCATGACCGTGATGCGATTGGAATTGATGCCGGAGAAGCGGGCGGCCTCTGGGTTTTCACCCACGATGAGGAGCTTTCTGCCCAGCGGCGTACACTTGAACACGAACGACGCTATCGCGCAGACGATCCCGGCGATGATGATCGGTGCGGGAATCTTTCCCACATAGCCGGAGCCCATCCAGACGACCGGCTTGGAGAGGTTCATCACCACGCTGCCCTCCATGATGGAGTAGATGATGCCGCGGAGGATGTTCGTCATGCCGTAGGTAACCAGCATCGCGGGCATCTTCAGGTAGGCGATGAGCGTACCGTTGATGATGCCAATGATCAGCCCGATGCTCAGCGCGATGATGAAGCCGAGGACGATGGTCGCCGGGCCCTTGGAGGCCTTCAGAAAGGGCGCTGCCAGACAGGACGACATTGCGACCGTCGCGCCGACGGACATATCTACGCCGCGTCCGAGCACCATGGCAAACATCATGCCCATCGACATGACCAGCAGGAACGACGATTGCCTGAGCACGCTGATGATGTTGGAAAATGTCAGGAAGCTGCTGGAGGCAAAGGACATTGCGACCGCGAGGAGCAGCGTGATGATATACGGCGTGTAGCGCGATACGACGCTGAGTACGGTTCTCTTGCCATTCATGCGCTTAATTCCTCCTTCCTCTGTTGAAAATATCAAAGGCAAGGACGAGGATGAGCACGATGCCGATGGCAAGCTGCTGCTCGATGATCCTGACGCCCATCAGATTCATGCCGTTTTTCAGGATGAACATGGCCAGCGCGCCGAGGAACGCGCCCCAGACGCTGCCCTGTCCGCCGCTGGTCGCCGTGCCGCCGAGTACGGCCGCGGCGATGGCCTCAAGTTCGAGGCCGTTGCACTGGGTGGGGTTGGCCGCGTTGAGTCGGGCGACGTAGATCACGCCCGCCAGCGCCGAGAGGGTGCCGTTGATAAGGTAGACGGACATCTTGATCCACTTGGTGTTGATGCCCGCGGTGACCGCCGCGTCCTCCTTGCCGCCCACCGCGTAGAGCATCGTGCCGTAGCGCCGCTGCTTCAAAATGTAGAAGAACACGAGGTAGATGGCGAGCACGAGCAGCATCGGCAGGGGAAGGATCCAGAGGCTCGTGGCGTTGAAGGCCTTGAGCACGGCGTTGTTGACGTTGAGCGTGCCGTTATTCAGCACCAGCGCGATGCTCTTGGCGATATTCATGGTCGCCAGCGTGATGACGAACGGCGGCACCGTCGTATATCCGGCGATCACGCCGTTGAGTATGCCGATGAGAAAGCCGGATATCAGCGCGCCGAGGATGGCGACAACGAGGGGCAGCTCTTTGGACAGCAGCAACCCCAGTACGACGCCGGACATGCTGGCGATGGCGCCCACCGAGAGATCGTTCTGATGGGTCATGATCGCCAGAAACGCGCAAAGCGCGAGGATGCAGAGCGCCGCGGATTGCCTCAGCACGTTTTCGACGTTCGTCAGGGACAGATAGCCGCCCTTGAGGATGATCGAATAGACGATGATCAGAAGGATGATCGCGTAGATCGCGCCGGTCTTGGGCAGGCGGATTTTCTTCAGCTTGTTTTCCATTACCGCTTCCCTCCTGACGCGTAGCTCATTATCAGTTCCTCGGTCGTGCCCTCGTAGGGCAGCTCCTTGATGATCTCGCCCATGCGCATGACATAGATCCTGTCCGCGATGGCCATGATCTCCACCAGGTCGGAGGAAACCATCAGGATGGAATTGCCCGCCTTCGCCAGCTCGTCCATCAGGTGATAGATTTCATCTCTGGCGCCCACGTCGATGCCGCGGGTCGGCTCATCAAAGATGAGGATGTTGGATTCTGTAAACAGCCACTTGGCAAGGACGACCTTCTGCTGGTTTCCGCCGGAGAGGTTCACGACGCGCTGCCGCATGCCCGGACAGACGATATTCAACCGCTCGATGAACTCCTGCGTCGCCGTGCGCTCCCGCCTCAGGTTCATCACGCCGGCCCGCGTGATCTTCCGCAGCGCGGCCTCGGTGACGTTCTGGTAGATCGGAAGGGAGAGCGACAGGCCGTATTCCTTTCGGCTTTCCGGCAGCAGGCCGATGCCTTGCGTGACGCTGCGGAAGGGGGAGATTCGATCCTGCTTCTTGCCGCGGATGAAAACCTCGCCGCCGTCCAATTTGTCGATGCCGTAAATGGCGTGCACCAGTTCCGTCCTGCCCGCGCCGACGAGCCCGGAGATCGCCACGATCTCGCCCTTGTGCAGCACCAGCGAGGCGCTCTTGACCGCCTTGCCGCTGGAGACGTTTTTCAGCTCCAGCACCACCTCGTCCGTGGCGGTGTTCTTGGCTCTGGCTCTGCCGCGTGAGACATTCCGGCCCACCATCATGTGGACCATCTCGTCCATTGTGATCTGATCCAGCTGCTCCGTGCCGATGGTGCAGCCGTCGCGCAGCACCGTGACCCGATTGCCGATGATTTTCAGCTCTTGCAGCCTGTGGGAGATGTAGATGATGGAAACGCCGTTGCGGGTCAGTTCCTTGATCGTCTCAAACAGCACGGCGATTTCGCTCTCGCTGAGGGCCGCCGTGGGCTCGTCCATGATGAGGATGCGCGCGTTCTGAGAGAGCGCCTTTGCGATTTCCACCAACTGCTGCTGGGCGACGCCCAGCGTCGCGACTTCCACGTCCGCCGATATGTTGGACTTCAGGAAGTCCAACTTCTCCTGCGCCGCGCGCCGCATGGACTCCTTGTCGATCCGCCCGTCGCTCTTGAGGGGCTCGCGCCCCAGAAACACGTTCTGGGCGACGGTCAGGTGCGGTACAAGGTTGAATTCCTGATAGATGATGGCGATGCCGTGGTTCTGCGCATCCTTCATGCTGCGGATGCTGACCTTCTCGCCTTCCAGATAGATATCGCCGCTGTCGACTGAGTACAGGCCGGAAAAGATCTTCATCAGCGTCGATTTGCCCGCGCCGTTTTCACCCAGCAGCACGTGCACCTCGCCCTCGTACAGATTGAACGAGACGTCGGTCAGCGCCTTTACGCCGGGGAAGGACTTGTTGATCTTTTCCGCGCGCAAAATCTCTCGTGCCACGCAAACACCTCCTCTGCCGTAAAATCAAACCTCGATGTCGAAGCCTGCCCGATCACAGACGTACTGCTGATCCCAGTCGCGGATTTCGGCGTGGCCCTCGTCCAGCATGTAGCCTGCGAGAGCGGCGCGGTCGGTGAACTCCGCGTACAGCAGCACATCGTGAAAGCCGGGGTCGGCCTTGACGTTGCTTGCGGTGATTTCGATCGAGGTCAGGCCCTCGACCTTGCCAATCAGCCCCTTGAAGCGGCGGTTGAGCTCGGCGATGAGCGCCTCCTTGCCGTATTCCTCCGCCTTTTCCGTGTATCTCCACAGGATGTGATGACGAATCATATGCTTCACTCCGTTCTGCGTCGATGTATTGTCGTTCTATTCCGCGCGCTGTGTCGCGACGCGTTCTAAAAACGTTATCATGTCCCGTTCGTTCCAAAACCCGCCAATTACGGGGGCTTACGGCCCGTTACCAAGGCCACTTCGGGAAGAACTGTACGGTGTTGTTTATGAAATCGTTTTTATAGTCTAAGTATAATATCATATTTTCACTTTGTCAATACCTTTGTCAAATTTTTTGATTTAAAAATTTTATAGTCATTTTGATCAAATTATTGCCAATAATCATGCGCGATATAGAGTATCGTTGATTTTCTATTATCTGGAAGAGCTGAAAACGTTTTTTGCGCCGATCAAAATAAGATCCCGAATGTACGCAGTACAAACGGGATCTCTTCTGTGCGCGGGCTGGCTGCAGACGGCTTCAGACCTCTCGTTGGCAGACCGAGCCGCGCTCCACGAAGGTCGTGGGCATGATGATCTGATAGAAGGTGTTGCGCGCACCATCCTCGTTTTTGTTGGCGATGACGTTGAGCAGCGTCTCCGCCGCCTTGCGCCCCATGTCGTAGAAGGGCTGACTGACCGTCGTCAGCGGCGGGTTGAGGAAGGGCGCGAAGGGCAGATCGTCTACGCTGAGCACCGAGACGTCATCGGGAATGCGGAAGCCCATCCGCTGCGCCGCGCCGTAGATGCTCATGGCGCGCACCCAGTTCACGCTGAAGACCGCGTCGGGCTTGCCGCTCTTATCGAACCAGTCGACGACGATGTCGCTCAGGCGGGTGATGTCCTCGTCGTCGTAGGCGCATTGGTAGCTGTCCTCGTAGGGCAGACCGTTGTCCTGCAGGGCCTTTCTGTAGCCGTCGTAGCGGAGCTTGAGGGAGGGGATGCCCTCCGTGCTGGAGAATATGTAGATCTTCCTATGGCCTCGGTTGATGAGATAGGTGGTCGCTTCGTAGCCGATCTTGAAGTTGTCGACGATGACGGCGTTCGCGTCCATCGTATGGCGCATGACCGTCACGGCGGGCACCCCGGATTCGACGAGCTCTTGAATGTAGCCGCGGTCATTGCGCGCCGTGGCGAAGATGTAGCCGTCGATGTGCATCGTCTGGAAGCGGCTGATCTGCTCCCGCTCAATTTCCTCGTCCTCGTTCGTGTTGCACAGTATGACGCCGTAGCGGTTCTCCCTGGCGATGGATTCCACGCCCTGCGCGATCAGCGCGTAGACCGTGTTGTTGATATTCGGCACAAAGATGGCGATGAGGTTGCTCGTGCCCGCCTTCAGAGACTTCGCAAAATAGTTCGGTTGGAAGTTCAGCTGCTCCATGGCCTTCAGGATGCTGTTTCGCTTTTCCTCGCTCACATAGGGGCCGCCATTGATGACGCGGGAGACGGTGCTGATCGACACGCCCGCCAGACTTGCGACATCCTTGATGGAAACTTTCTTTGCCATAGTCTCGTTCTTTGCGCCTTGAGAGAGGGCAGCAAAGCTCTCCTGTTCATTGTATTCTTATAAAAGCATAGCTTTGCGTGATAGAATTGTCAAGCGCTTTAACTAAAGTTTTCAAACTTGAACATTGTAAGCATTTATTGCGAACATGCGCGAAAGGGCTTGCAATTTCGTTCGCAAGGTACTATAATGGTTAGCGAAAACAAACTACAGCTGAACGCTATGCGTTGCGTCGCGGCAAACGTTTTATATGGAGGTCATAGCATGACGCTGATTCTAGAATGTGTGGTCATCTGCTTTATTCTGCTGGTGCCTTGCGTCATCGCCATCGCCAACGGCGTGGAGCAGGCGGCGTTCCTGTTTGAGAAGGATGTGCAGAACCGGGTGGTCCGGATGGGCCTGGTCACGCGGGAACGCCTGAATCGAAACAGGAGGGTTTTTAAGCTCGCCGCCATGACCGTCATGGTCGCCTTCGTCATCTGGGCGGTGTATGGCGTCAACGGGGCGCGGGGCTTCTGGCAGCCCTTCCGGCAGATTCTCGTCCTCGCCATGGCGGAAGGGCTCTTCGACCGATTCTTCATCGACTGGTACTGGGTCGGCCACACCAAGGCGTGGACGATTCCGGGCACCGAGGATCTGAAACCCTACATTCCCCGAAAGACGCAGATCGTGAAATGGGCCGTCGTCATCATCGGCAACCCGATCATCGCGGCGGTGCTCGCGGGATTGATGCTGCCGTTCTTTAAGTAGTCGCCGATCAATATCCGCTTCGATCAGGCGGAGCCTTTCCGATATGCGTCTCTTGCGGATTCCTGGATCACCCTGCGGGCAGCCTGCAAAATTTGCGAGGCCGCCTATCGAAAAAATCGCTGACCGGCTCGCCGTATGAATAAATCATCGCCCTTAAGCGAGCGGGGGAGAAGCTTACGTGACGAACTGGCCAAAGGAGGTTCCCATGATCGTAGCGCAGCTATTCCTGTTCTGCGCACTGTTCACCCTGATGGTGAAGCTCGCGGTGCGCAACAACGCCCTGAACGCGCTGTTATTCTATCCGAAGCCGGTGCGGGAAAGGGCTTACCAGATCGGCCTAAGCAGCCGGGAGACCGTTGTCCGAAAAGAAAAGCGATTCATGATTCCGTTCTTCCTGGTAATGCTGGCTGCGCTGCTGCTGATCATCGGGATATGGAACAGAATCCGTGCTTTTGGTCCCGCTTACGGCCAGGCGCTGCTGTTCCTGGAGGTCATGAACTGGTATGACGGCATCGTGATCGACCGCCTGTGGGTCGGGCACAGCAAGCTCTGGGTCATTCCTGGCACGGAGGACGTCCCCTTCGTGCAGACCTGGCCGCAGGTGTTGAAGAAGCGGGGCATCCTTACCTTGATTTGGATCGCCGGAGCGGCCATCGTGGCGGGGCTGGTGGTTCTGATTTTCTGAGGAGGTGAGGCGACGTAAAGGTCTATGAATTCGGCGAGGCGCACGAGAGAGCCTTTGTCATGTTCCAATGCGCCGCGGAGCCTTGGTGGGCGTTCGAGGCGTCGGCGAAGGCGATGGCGCGGGAATTCAAGGGCCTCGCCCACGCGGAGCCGGCGCTGATGTTCCCGGAGCGATTCCATTGAGGGGCGCGTGTTTTCTGACGGAATGACAGGAGGATTTATAAATGTCAAGACACGACGAAATCAAAGCATCCTATAAGCAGCTTGGCAATATCGGCACGATGTACGACGGGATTATCACGAGATCCACGCCGCTCGGAAAGCTGCTGGATAGCCTCGTTTGGGGGCTGGATAAGACGCTTGCGGCAAAGTGGATCGATGAAGCGCTCTCTCCCATTCCGGAAGATTTCACGGGAAGGTTGTTGGAGGTTCCGATTGGGACCGGCGTATTGACGATGCCGCTTTACCGGAGGCTGGCGGACGCGGATATCACCTGCCTGGATTATTCCGCGGATATGATGAAGAACGCCGAGAAACGGGCGGAAGCGATGGGGGTCTCAAACGTGCGCTTTGTACAGGGAGACGTCGGCGCGCTGCCCTTCGAGGATGAAAGCTTTGACATCGTCCTCTCTCTGAACGGCTTTCACGCCTTTCCCGATAAGGACGCCGCGTTCCGCGAGACCTGCCGCGTGCTGAGGCCGGGCGGCGCCTTCTGTGGATGCTTCTATGTCAAAGATGAATTCAAAAGAACCGATTGGTTTGTGGAGCATATGTACGTTCCCAAGGGCTTTTTTACACCGCCCTTTGAGACGAAGGAGAGTCTGAAGAGCAGACTGGACGGCCTGTATTCTCAGGCAAACGTCCACACGGTGAACGCCGAAGGGGTCTTTTGCTGCGTCAAGTGAAAAGGAGAACGCCAGGATGTGGGAGAAACTCAAGCGTTTCTTCCGGATGCGCGAAGAGGCGGCGGATAAGACGACGAAATTGCAGGATCGGGATTTAAAAAATACGCTGGGGCATGTTTCGAAAATGCCTGAAGCGCATTTTCGGCGTCTTACGGTGCCTCGCCCCAATCCTACGGATTGAAACGAGGCAGTCAGCGCTGTGCGCTGACCGGCAAACCTTTCGGGTTTACCGCTTTGATTGCATTCTGAGTTGCTTTTCCTTGATTTACCTCCAGTAAACCTGCGGAAAATCGCCTTGAATTGCAGCCTGATACGCTCAAAACTGCATCTCCCGGCATTTAGAAACACATCCTAGACCGCCTGCTGTCCTGGCAACCATTGGGAGGATATGATCATGTTGTATGAATCAAAGATATCGGTAAAGCGATGGATGGCGTATGATCTGGCGGGAAACGCCGGGTGGATCATCTATTTTGTCTGCCTGGGGCTGCTGTTGAAGCAAGGCGTCAATGTCCTTTCCGTAGTCGCCGTTGCACCGGCGATACTGATGCTTATTGGCATCGTAGAGCTGATCAGCGAACGCATACGGAAGCTGGACTGGGTGCTGCCGAAGGCGCGGCTGTATAGGGGCTTCGGCGCGCTGGCGCTGGGCGGCGTTATGGGCATGCTGCTTTCCGCCGGCGGATTGCTGTGGCATGGCGCGGGACTGCTCGTCTGGCTGATGCTTGCGGGTTCGGCGCTGTGCGCCGTATTCGCATGGCTGCTGTTCAGGGAATACAAGCCAAAGGAAGGTTAGAAATATTTAACTTGACGCGAGGGGGATCGCTCTGGTATAGTTATCGGTGTTAACCAACAATGATCCGTCAGAGGAGAAACCATGCCGAGGGACAAGACCGCCAGCCACGCGAAAATACTGATCGCCGCCAGGGAGGAATTTCTGGAATACGGGTTTGAGAAGGCGTCTATGCGGCGCGTCGGCGAGCGCTGCGGCATGACCGCGGCGGGTATTTACCGCCACTGTCGGGATAAGGAGGACCTGTTTGAACAGCTGGTCGCACCGGCAGTCAACCGGCTCTACGATTGGCTGAAGGGGCATGTCGGGCGATATATGGAGGCCGTGCAGGGCGACGGCGCAGTGCTCTGGAGGGACACTGAGATCGACCTGATGCGCGAGGTGGTCTATCCCCATATGGAGGATTACCGCCTGCTGCTCACCCGTGCCCAGGGCACGAAGTACGAGAGCTTTCTGCATGACCTGGCGGCGTACAATCAGGCGGAGATGGAGAAGTACCTGCCGATGCTGCGGGCGAAAGGCTACAACGCGCGGGACATTGCCCCCAAGGAGTTGCACCTGCTGCTCAGCGCCTATACAGCCGCCCTTTTTGAGCCGGTGGCACACAGCTACCCCCTGGACGAGGCGCTCAGGTGTCTTGAGACGGTGGAGGCCTTCTTCCTGCCGGGCTGGAAGCGGCTGATGGGATTTTAAGCGCATATTTGAACAATACGCCTGTTCCTCGAAGTAGGGATAGGCGATTGGTATATCATGGGGTTAGTTAATGCTAATATCGACGTGTTAGCTAACGAAATCAGTGGAGGTTTGCGTATGAAAGAGAAAAAACAGAGCGATTTGTCCGTGCTGCTGGGTTACGCGGGCAGTTATCGCGGGCTGACGTATCTGGGACTGGCGCTGTCCGCGGCGGCGATGGCGCTGGGCATGGCCCCCTACATCTGCATTTGGCTGGCGGCGCGGGATTTGATCGCCGTCGCGCCGAATTGGACCCAGGCCGTCAACGTTGGACGCTATGGCTGGCTGGCCTTTGGGTTCGCCTTCGGTGGCATCGCGGTGTACTTTTGCGCGCTGATGTGCACGCACCTGGCGGCGTTTCGAACGGCGTCCAACATTCGCAAGGCGGGCATGGCGCACCTGATGAAGGCGCCGCTGGGCTTCTTCGACAGCAATGCCTCCGGTCTGCTGCGCAATAGGCTCGACGGCGCGGCTTCGGAGACGGAGACGTTGTTGGCCCACAACCTGGCGGATATCGTGGGCACGGTGGCGATGCTCATTGCCATGATCGTACTGATGTTTGTGTTCGATGGGCGCATGGGCGCGGCCTGCCTGCTGGCGGCGGTGATTTCGGTTTGCGCGCTGTGCGTGATGATGACCGGCAAAAACGCGGGTCTGATGGCGGAGTACCAGGCTGCCCAGGACATGATGAGCAAGGCGGGCACCGAGTACGTGCGTGGCATCCCCGTGGTGAAGGTATTTCAGCAGACCGTCCATTCGTTTAAGGCGTTCAAGCAGGCCATCGAGGACTACAGCGCCAAAGCGGAGCACTACCAGGCGAACGTCTGCAAGACGCCCCAGGCCGTCAATCTGACCTTTACCGAGGGCGCGTTTGCGTTCCTGGTGCCGGTGGCGCTCCTGCTGGCGCCAGGCGCGCTGAAAAGCGGCAGTTTCGCGGGATTCGTGACCAACTTCGCCTTTTATGCGGTGTTTTCCGCCATCATTTCCACTGCGCTGGCGAGGATCATGTTCGCCGCCAGCGGCATGATGCTGGCCAGCACGGCGCTGGGCCGCATCCGACAGGTGATGTCCGCGGCGACGTTCGAGACTGTCGAAGACCCCGTGACGCCCAGGGACAACCGAATCGAATTCCGGGACGTGACCTTTACCTACGAGGGTTCGGAGCAGCCCGCGCTCGACCGCGTGTCCTTCACGGTGCGGCCGGGGCAGACCGTGGCGCTGGTGGGGCCCTCCGGCGGCGGCAAGACCACTGCGGCCAGCTTGATTCCCCGCTTCTGGGATGTGAGCTCCGGCGCGGTGCTGGTGGGCGGCGCGGATGTGCGGCAGGTCGATCCCCATGTGCTGATGGATCGGATCGCCTTCGTATTTCAGAACAGCAGGCTGTTCAAGGCGTCCATCCTCGAAAACGTCCGGATGGCGCGGCCCGACGCCTCCCGCGAGGAGGTGCTGGCGGCGCTGGAGGCGGCCCAGTGCGGCGATATTCTGGCAAAATTGCCAAAGGGCGTAGATACGGTCATCGGCACGGAGGGCACCTACCTCTCCGGCGGCGAGCAGCAGCGCGTGGCTCTGGCGCGAGCGATCTTGAAGGACGCGCCGATCATCGTGCTGGACGAGGCCACCGCCTTCGCTGATCCGGAAAACGAGGCGCTGATCCAAAGGGCGCTGGGCCGGCTTACGGATGGCCGCACGGTGGTGATGATCGCCCACCGGCTTTCCACCGTACTGGGCGCGGACAATATCATCGTGCTGGATTCCGGCCGCGTCGCGGAGCAGGGAACGCACGAGCGGCTGGTCGAGGCGAACGGCCTCTATGCCCGCATGTGGGCGGACTACAATCGGGCCGCGCAGTGGAAGATTTCGAGCGAAGGGGAGGTGGCGTAGCATGTTTGGCAAGACGTTTCAACGGAGGTACGCTCTCACTGAGCAAGGCGTCAGGAACGTGAAGAAGGGGGCGCTTTGGACGGTGGTTACCAACCTGGTGGTCATGGGCGGTACGGGCATCCTGTATCTGCTGATGACCCGCTTCATGACAACGCTGACGGACGGCGCGGCGCTGCCGAACGCATGGGCTGTTATGGGGATGACGCTGGCGTTTTTGCTGCTTTCATTCCTGACCCACCTGGAGCAGTACAGGGCCACCTATGGGCTGGTGTACGGCGAGGTCAAGGCCACGCGCCTGGGTCTCGCGGAGCGCCTGCGCAAGCTGCCCCTGGGGTACTTCGGAAGGCGGGATTTGGCGGACCTCACCGAGACCATCATGGGCGACGTGAACCGCATGGAGCACGTCTGGTCCCACTGTCTGGGCTACCTCTACGGCGCGTATGTGTCCACGGCCATCATCGCGGTTATGCTGCTGGTCTATGACTGGCGGCTGGCAATCGCGACGCTGTGGGGCGTGCCGGCGGCATTCGCGCTGCTGTTCGGCAGCCGCAGGGTGGCCCGGCGCAATTCCGAGGCGCTGAAGGCCTCCGCCGTGACGGTGTCCGACGGCATCCAGGAGGCGCTGGAGAACATTCGCGAGATCCGCGCCACCAATCAGGAGGCGCGCTACCTCGACGGGCTGAACGCCAAGATCGACGCGCACGAGCGCGTGAACATCCACGGCGAGCTGGTCACGGGGCTGTTCGTCAACGGCGCCAGCGTCATCATGCGCCTGGGCGTGGCGACCACGATATTGGCCGGCGCGCAGTCCATCCTATCGGGCCGCATCGGCTTCATGCTGCTGTTCATGTTCCTGCTGATCATCACGCGGATCTATGCGCCCTTTGACCAGAGCCTGGCGCTGATCGCGGAGATGTTCATGTCCCAGGTCTCGGCTGGCCGCATCATGGAAATTGAGGACACGCCCGCTGCCACCGGAAGCGAGGATTTCAGGCCCGCGGGACACGACATCGTCTTTAAGAATGTCGGCTTCGCCTATGATAACGAGCAGGTCCTCAAGGGCGTCAGTTTTACCGCGAGGGAGGGGGAGGTCACGGCGCTGGTGGGCCCCTCCGGCTCCGGCAAAAGCACCTGTGCGCGGCTGGCGGCGCGTTTGTGGGACGCTAGCGAGGGAAGCATCGAGGTGGGCGGCGTGGACATTTCCACCGTCGAGCCGGAGGCGCTGCTCACAGACTACGCCATGGTATTCCAGGATGTGATGCTGTTCGACGACACGGTGATGGAGAACATACGCCTGGGCCGGCGCGGGGCGACCGACGATGAGGTGCTTGAAGCGGCAAGGGCGGCCAACTGCGACGAGTTCGTGAGCCGCCTGCCCCAGGGCTACGCCACCGCCATTGGCGAGAACGGCGTGAAGCTCTCCGGCGGCGAGCGCCAGCGCATCTCCATCGCCCGCGCCCTTTTGAAGGACGCGCCGATCGTGCTGCTGGACGAGGCCACGGCCTCCCTGGACGTGGAGAGCGAGACGAAGGTGCAGGGCGCGCTCTCCCGGCTGCTTCGGGGCAAGACCGTGCTGGTGATCGCCCATCGCATGCGCACCGTGCAGGCGGCGGACCGCATCGTGGTGCTGAAAGACGGACGCGTCGCCGAGGAGGGCAGCCCGAAAGAACTGATGGCTAAGCCCGACGGCATCTTCCGGCACATGGCGGAGCTGCAGGGGGCCAGCGCCAACTGGAGCCTGTGATAGAATGTAGGGCGGGGCTGGAATTCATCAAGATGAACGCCGCGATGAAGTGCGAACAGAATCGTCGGCGGATATATTGAAAAAGTGAATTCCGGGATGGCGATTTGTGTTTTGCGGGGCCGCGAAAATCAGTGTAAAAATATGGTTGAAAAATGCCGCGGGTGTGCTATAATAGAAATAGAATTATTTCCGTAACGCGGGAGGTATACCATGGAACAGAAAAAGAGACTGGTTACGCGAAGCGACTTTGACGGCCTTGTTTGCGCGATGCTGCTGCGCGAGCTGAATTTGATCGAGGATATCAAGTTTGTGCATCCAAAGGATGTGCAGGACGGCAAGATTGAACTGAGCGAGAATGATATCACCACCAACCTGCCCTATGATCCCCGCGTGGGCCTGTCCTTTGACCACCACGAATCTGAGCTGGCCCGCCTGAAGGCCCAGGAGACCGGCACCGACGGCAAGCTGATCATCGATCCCGACGCGCGCAGCGCCGCCCGCGTGGTGTATGATTACTATGGCGGGGCCAAGACCTTCACGCGCGTGGGCGAGGAGCTGATGGCCGCGGTGGACAAGGGCGACAGCGCCGATTTTACGCTGGATGAGATTTTGAATCCCACCGGCTGGGTGCTGCTGAACTATTTGATGGATCCGCGCACCGGCCTGGGCCGCTTCCGCCAGTTCCGCATATCCAACTACGATCTGATGATGGAGCTGATCGGCTACTGCACGGATCACGGCATAGACGATATCCTGAAGCTGCCCGACGTCAAGGAGCGCGTCGACCTGTACTTTGAGCAGGCGGATCTGTTCAAGGCGCAGCTGCGGCGCATCGCGAAGGTGCACGACAAGGTGGTCGTGCTGGATCTGCGCGACGAGGAGGTCATCCACGCGGGCAACCGCTTCATGATCTATGCGCTGTATCCGGAAACCCAGATTTCCGTGCACGTGGCATGGGGCTTCCGCAAGCAGAACACCGCCGTGATGATTGGCAAATCCATCGTCAACAAGGCGTCCGATTTCGATATCGGCGCGCTGTGCCTGTCCTACGGCGGCGGCGGCCATCGCAACGCCGGTACCTGCCAGCTGGAGAACGACGTGGTGGATGAAAAGCTGCAGGAGATCATCGCCGCGCTGAACGCTTGATTGCCACATGATTTTTTGAGCCGCTTCCGTTGGGAGGCGGTTCTTTTTGCGGTTGGGCACGATTGGCGGCTGGAGGTCGCAGGGCTTCGGTGAAAATCGTTGCGCGTCCGGTTGACAGGAGTCGGTTTGACGGCTATAATATTGTTAGT
>JAFVBK010000285.1 GCA_017480045.1 Clostridia bacterium | reverse complement strand
CTTCTGATTTGTTGTCTTATAGATTGAGAATAGTATAAATCCTGTTCTCCGAGCGCGGTAAGCATGACTCGCTGATCCCCACGTCACGGGGGTATGCTTCTCAGAACTGTTCAATCGAGCGGGGTTTCGCGCGATGTGCGAAACCCGCGAAGATTCCTGTTCTGAAAGCATACCCCCAAAAATCCCCGTCCCCCGGTCCTGGATTTTATTCGGTCCTGCCTGTTTCCGCAAAAGTAAATGTTGTCGCCCTGAGCAAAGCGCGAAAAAACCGCCTCACGGCGGTCGTCATTCATCCGCGGGCATTCGCGGGGGCTGATACTCCAGCAGGTCCTCGATATCACAATCCAGCACAAAGCAGACCTTCGCCAGAAAGTTTAAATCCAGCATTTCAACCTTATCGGCCTTGTAGTAGCGGTCGATCACGTCATACTTCACCCCGGTGAGCGTGCGCAGCCGATTGCGGGTGATACCCCGGCTGTCCAGAGCTTCGGCCAGCTTGACCCTGACGCGGCCATACTCAGCCGTCTGATACTGTATGATGCTTTTCAGGCCGTCCACGCGGATTCCTCCCTCCATGGGTTTATTTTATCAGAGGAAATCCCGCTTGACATTTCCCATATTTTAGATTATCCATATTAAAGGGTATCTATCCTTATGGATTATCCAATATCAGGAAATACTACAATCTATTAAAATCTTTATCACACTCCTTTAAAAATCCTGTGAGATAATTACCAGGTCACATCATAAGGTTACTTGCCGGCGTTTTTTGTATCTCTTGAGCAAACGCCGTGGGAGGAATAGATATGCGTTTCATCAAGAGTCTGCTGCTGTACGCGGGCCTGGACCGCGAGGAATTTCAGGTGCTGCAGCACGATGCGCAGGCTGAAAACGAAAAAAACCTGAAAACCTACTCGCTGGTGGCGCTGGTGATCTTCGCGGTGCTTTCCATCGCCAATCCGCTAATCTACGACTCGACGACCGTCAACGAAACCTCCTATATCCTGCTCGCGCTGGTCAATCTGGGCGTCTTTCTCGGCGCGCGCTTCTTGGCGCCCGGCCGGCCTCGCCTGACGATCCCGCTCTGCTACATCTTCATGGGCGCGCTGTACGCCGTCTCGCTGGTACTGACACTCCTGCATCCCCAGATGCCCGCCGTGACCGCCATCGTTCTGTTGTTCGCGGTGCCGTTTCTGGTGGTCGACCGTCCAATTCGCCTGGTGGTGATGACGGCGGCCATAACCGCGGCGCTTTGCGTTCTGTCCCTCGCCCTCAAACCGGCGGACATAGCCCGCATGGACCTGTGGAACGGCATTTCCTTCGCGACGGTGGCCATCGTCGTGGAGATCCTGCAGCAACGTTCGAAATATCGCATGCTCTCCCAATCCCGCCGCATCAAGTATCTCAGCGAGACCGACACGCTCACCGGCGCGAAGAACCGCAACCGCTATGAGAGCCGCAGGGACAGCTACGCCCAACGCTGCTGGATAAACCTCGCCTGCGTCTACGCCGACGTGAACGGCCTGCACGAGCTGAACAACGCCGAGGGCCACCGCGCCGGCGATGTGATGCTGCAAACCGTGGCGCGCGAGCTGATCGACTGCTTCGGCCCGGAGCACACCTACCGCATCGGCGGCGACGAATTCGTGTGCTTTCGCATGGACGCGCCGGAGGCGCAGACCCGACAGGACGTGTCCCGCGTCTGTGAACACCTCGCCGCCCAGGGCTACGATATCTCCGTGGGCATCGCCATCGCCGAAAAGGCCGGGTTGGACATAAAGGCGATGACCTCCGAAGCGGAAAGCGCCATGTATCTGGCCAAGCGCGAATACTACCGGCAATCCGGCCGGGACCGGCGCAGGCGGTAGAGTTTTTCTGAAGGCTTTATGGATGAACAGCGATATGGATCGCATATAACCCGCAGGGGCGCCGCACAACGGCGCCCCTGCTATCTGTTCGACGGGCTCCAATTCGGCCCCGCCCTTCACTTTCCACGCTCTACGCTCTCCCTCACGGTATCGCCTCAAAGTCTCCCAACCCGCGGAATATCCGCGTCAGCGTGAAGCGCAGCTTTTCCCGGCGGCCCATGGCGTTTGAGAAGCCCACGTAGGCGCGCAGGCCGTTTTCAATGTCGGCGCGGTTCAGCGGCTTGCGCCCGTAGCTGGCGGCCGCCACCGCTCGCGCGAAGTCGGCGTACTCCGGGTTTTTGAACTGGCCCGAAACGCGGGCGGCAAAGGCTTCCGGGGTCTCGCCGTTCACCGGCGTCTGCCCCATGTGACTGAGCAGCGTCAGGTTCGCGCGATACACGATCATCGCCGCCTGACGGGCGGTTTTGGCCTCCCCCGCCAGCCGCGCCGGGTTGGCCCTGCGCAGCCGCGCGCGCACCCACAGCGTCGCCAGCGCGATCAGCGCCAGCACAAGCAGTATCCCAAGCGCCCACCACAGCCAGCGCAAATCGCTCTTTTCAGTCCGCGGGCCCGGCGGATCGTCGGGCTCCGACTCCGGCGCCTCCTCCGGCGGCTCAGTCGCTTCGGCAGGGGCGTCCTGGGGCTCAGGCGAGGGCGTCGGCGCGTCGTCCTGCAAGCCGCCGTCGGGTTCCGGCGTGGGGGTTGGCGTCGGCGTCGGCTCCGGGCCGTCGTAGTCGCTCTCGCCCTGCCCGATCGAGTCGCCCTGATCCTGTCCCCCGCCCGCGCCCTGATCGAGGTTTTCCTCCGGCAGGCCCGCGCGTCCGGTCGCGCCGCCGGTAGCGTCGAAGGGAATCCAGCCCACGCCCTTGAAGTACACCTCCGCCCAGGCGTGAGCGTCCTCGCCGGTCAATATCTCCTTGCCGGGCCGGGCGAGATAGCCCTCCACATAGCGGGTGGGCAGGCCCGCAATGCGACCCATCACCGCCATCGCCGAGGCATAATAGCTGCAATAGCCCTCCTTGCTGTCCAGCAGGAAGTAGGACACAAAATCCCTGCCCTGAGGGGGATATTCCGTATCAAGGGTATAGCGAATGTTGCGCCTCAGATATTCCAGAATGGCCACGGCCCTGTCATAGGGGGTCTCCGCGCCGTCTATGACCTGCATCGTCAGGGCGTAGACGCCGCCCTCGATGCCCTCCGGCAGCTGGGTGTGATAATTCACGGCCTCCTGATACCGGTCGTCGTTCGCGCTCTCGCCGCGCAGCACGGCCTCGCGCAGCGCGTCGCCCAGCGCGGGCTGCAGCGCCCGCAGGCTGTAGGCGTCCCCCGCCCGCACCTCGCGGGACAGGAACATCTCCCCCGCCGTGTTGTAGTAGACGGCGCTGGACAGGTCCATATTAAAGCGATCCAGCCGACCCGGCACAAACAACGTGCTGGTGCCCGCGTCCAACATCTCCACGGACACCTCCGCGGGCAGCAGCGCCTCCTTCGAGCCCGAAAAGCCCGCGTTGAACACGCGGTCGCGGATGAAGGCGTGGGTCAGATCGAAGTAGAGATAGCGGTTCTTCGGCGCGGCGTCCACCCAGGAATAGCCGGTGTAGGCCGTGCGGATCGTGCCGCGCAGCAGCACCTCGGCGTCCGTCTGGACCGCCATCACTGGGGCGGTGTGGGGCTCGGCGGGGCCGCCCAGCATGGCCACCACGCTGTCTCCAACCTTGCCCGCGTGGTCGTAGCCCTCCTGATTGATGGAAAAGGCGACGCGCTCCTCGGTGAACCTGAAGTACTGCTCAAACACGGCGCGCACGCGATTGGCGGCCGCCTCCAGGGGCGGCCAGGTCACGCGGTTCGCCGGCGAGAGCATCAGCGCCACGATCACCGCCAGCGCGGCGGGAAGCAGCACCCGCAGCGCGGAGAAATCCCG
>JAFVBK010000284.1 GCA_017480045.1 Clostridia bacterium | reverse complement strand
TTTTTTGCGCAATGAAAATTTAAAACGATTTTCGCCGAAATCCTGCTGCCTCCGTCCGCTGATCGTGCTCAATTCCAACAATCGACGCCGCGGCAGGATGCCGACGGTCGCGGCGCGTAACGCCCATGTGGTAAAACGAAAACATTCTATGAACAATACAGCATATTTGATTGACAGGTCGGCGCCGCGAGGTTACAATAACCTCAAAGGAGATCGAGGCCATGTTCAATTCGCGCCGCAGGCGGATCGCCTGGCTGTTCGCGCTGGTTCTGCTGATGGAACTGGCGATTTTGTGCTGCGCCTCGATGCACCTCTCCGATCACCTGTGCCCCGGCTGCGCGCGCTGCGCCATCTGCGCCACCGTGCGCGCGGGGTTAAAGCGCGCCATCGCGATGCCGCTGCTCGCACTGGCGCCGCTTACCTTCGCCATTCTTCAACGGATCACCCTCGCACGGCGATCCTTCGCACGGCGCGATTCCCTCTTCGCCCGCCACGTCAGGCTGAACGATTGACAAACCTCCCTGTCGCTCCGCCGTCCGCGCAAATCGCGGCACGGCCGCTTTTGCTATTGTTTTGGGAGGAAAGCATGATCACAACCAAAGATCTGCGCATTCGCTTTTCGGACGGCACCGCCATTCGATACGGCGATCTGCGCTTTGATTCCGGGCGGACCTACGCGCTGCTGGGCGCGTCGGGCTGCGGAAAATCGACCTTATTAAATATGCTGGCCGGCATCCTGACGCCCACCGAGGGCGCGATCGAAATCGACGGGGAGAACGCCTGCGCTTGGAACCAGCGGCAGAAGGACGCCTACCGCATTCGCGGCATCGGCTATATCTTCCAGGATTTCAAGCTGCTGGAGGAGATGACCGTCGCGGACAACATCAACCTGCTGCGGCTGGAGGGCGTGAACACCGCCGATATGGACGACCTGCTGGACCGGCTCGGCATACTGCGCCTGAAGCGGCGCAAGGTGAAGCGCCTCTCCGGCGGCGAAAAGCAGCGCGTAGCCATCGTGCGGGCGCTGATCAAGAAGCCCGCCCTCATACTGGCGGACGAGCCCACCGGCAACCTGAACGTCGAGACCGGCGAGGCCGTGGTGCGACAGCTGATCGAAAACGCCGGCGGCGGCACGCTGATCGCCGTCACCCACGACGAGCGGCTCGCGCCGCGCTTCGATCATGCGCTGGACATGAACGCCATCGCCCGCTTCGAACCGGGAGAGGGGGCGAACGGCCATGTTTAGATTCGCCCTGAAGAGCATGGCGATTCGCCGCGTCAAGCTCATCATGACCGCGCTGTCCATCGTCATCACCGCCGGCGTGGCGCTGCTGGCCTACAACATCTCCACCCAGGTGTCCGAGGGCATCGTGAACACCGCCGCGAAGTTCGACATCATCATCGGGCCCTCTGGCAGCGCCACCCAGCTGGCGATGAACACCATGTTCTTCACCGACAAACCGCTGGGCACCATCCCCTATTCCGTCGTCGACGAGCTGAACGCCAGCGGGCTGGTGAACGAGGCAATTCCCTTCAGCATGGGCGACAGCTACAACGCCGCGCCCATCGTGGGCACCGACGCCGCCCTGCTCGCGGGCAAGGCGCTGAAGGCCGGCGAGCTGTTCGACGAGGCGCTGGAGGCCGTAGTGGGCTTCGACGTGGCGCGGGAATACGGTCTGGCCCCTGGCGACAGCATCGTCACCTCCCATGGGCTGAGCGCCGACGGCGCGGCTCACGCGGAGCACCCGCTGACGGTAGTCGGCGTGCTGGCCCGCACCAACACCGCCTACGACGGCGCCGTGTTCACCCCGGTGGGCACCATCTGGGCGCTGCACGACCACGAAGAGGAAGAGGAGGAAGTAGACGAGGATCACGTCGAGTCCGGGGCGGGTGAAATCTGCGCCGTACTGGTGCGCTCCACCGGCTTTAGCGCCTACTCCCAGCTAATGAGCGTCTATGGCGATCGGGCGGAATACCTGGTCATCAATCCCAACACCGTGCTCAGGGAGGTCATGGACAACGTGGATCTGAGCCGCCGCATCGTATACATACTGTGCGCGGTGATCCTGGTGATGAACCTGTTCGTGGTGTCGGTGATCGCCCTCTTGAACATGTACGATTCCCGAAAGGAGATCGCGCTGATGCGGCTGATCGGCATCGGCATGGGCAAAATCAACCGGCTCTATCTCATCCAAAACGCGCTGACCGGCGCGGCGGCGATGGCGCTCTCGCTGGGGCTCTCCCACCTGTGCCTGCTGGGCATACGGCGGTTCGTCGCGTCCATGGGCATCGTGCTGAACGCCGGGCGCGTCTACCCGCTGGAATGGGCCATCCTGGCCGCCGTCTTCCTGCTGAGCATCCTGCCGACCGCGATTTGCACAAGGGCAATGGCAAAAAAAGACGGGTTGGAGGGATAGGCGCCGACGCGTCGCTACGTGACAAATCGGCATTTCTCCAAGCCCAGAAAGGATACGAACATGAAAAAGCTACTCTCCATCATCCTGCTGCTCGCCCTGGCCGCGGCCGTGCTCACGGCGTGCGCCGGAGGCAGCGCGGAGGCGCGCAAGCTGAGCTTTGCGGAATCCGCCAGCATCGAAACGTTGAACAGTCTGAACGGAAAAAGCGTCACGCTGACGGGCTATATGGCCACGCTCTCGCCCCTCAGCGGCGAATACATCTACCTGATGAACCTGCCCTATCAGAGCTGCCCGTTCTGCGTGCCCAACACCCAGCAGCTGGCCAACACCATGGCCGTCTACGCGGCCAAGGGCAGCAAGTTCAGCTACACCGACCGGCCCGTGCGCATCACCGGCAAGCTCCAAATGGGCGACTTCACCGATGAGTACGGCTATACCTACAACTACCGCATTGTGGACGCGAAATCCGAGACGGTGGACCTCTCCACCGTGTCCGAGGAATACGCGACATATCAGTCGCTGGCGGAGGACGGCGTGATCGCGGATGTGAACGCCATGTTCGACTATCTGCTGTTCGTGTGCCAGTGGACGGAATATCAGGGCGGTTACACCGATGAAAACGGCCAGCGGATCAGCTACTATCTGTATCCCGGCGACGTGGAAAACGCGCTGGAGGACGACAGCGGCTATGGCTATGCCGCCGAGGCCAGCGCGGACTACTATCCCGGCCTGATCGCCCGCGTGAAGGCCGTGGGCGGCGGCAGCGGGCTGTCTGAATTGACGGCCATCCTGGAGGACGCGCAGGCCCTGGAACGCCGGGCGCGCAGCGAGCTCTCCGAAAAGCGCTATGTCTATGACGACGCCGCGGATAAATATTTCCTGAACGACGCCGAGGCGCTGAACGACCAGTTCTACGAGATCTATGGGCGCTTTACCCAGTGGCTGACCCAGTATGAGCTGTAAGCGATAGCCCGCGCTTCAATCGGGCGCGATCGTGATAACGCGTGTAGGGTAGCGACGCG
Source organism: Clostridia bacterium (assembly GCA_017480045.1). Lineage (GTDB taxonomy): Bacteria > Bacillota > Clostridia > Christensenellales > Aristaeellaceae > UBA2862. Next base: position 9,243 of record JAFVBK010000284.1, on the reverse strand, counting down.
CCGTCGCCCCTACACGCGTTATCACAAAAGCCTGGCCACGAAGGCCAGGCTTTTTACTATGCTCGGTGAACGGCGGGATCATTCCCCGTCGGTGTCCTCCGGTTCTTCGAACTCGACGGACTCAATGGCGATGTCCCCGGCGATCTCGGCGGCCTCCGTGGCCGTCTCCTCCGCGGTCTCGACGACGGCCTCAGCGGCGTCCGCCACCTCAGTCTCAGCCGATTCAGCCTTCTCAGAGGCCTGCTGGGCCGCTTCGCTCACGGTATTCTTGATCTGCGCAAACGCGTCCTGCACCTTCGCGGCGATGCCACCCAGGCTCGCGCCCACGTTATCCAGCACTTCCTTCGCGGCCGTCTCCGCCTTTTCAGCGGCCTGCTTCGCCTCGTCGGCGGCCTCCTGAAGCGCGTCGGCGGCTTCAGCCTTGGCGGCCTCCGCCTTCTCCTCGGTCTGGGCAAACTTGCCCTGAATATAGTCGTGAATGGGATCGCTGCCGGTCTGAGACGCGCGAATCTCCTCCACCTGAGCCTTGACCTCGTCGCCGATCTGCGCCTTCAGATCCTTCGGCTTTTCGGCGGCGGCCTCCGCGCCGGCGCGGGCCTTCTCCGCCAGATCCTTCGCGCCGTCGGCCATCTTGTCCAGAGCGTCCGCCACGGCGGGCTTCGCCTTATCCGCCAGGTTCTTCGCGCCGTCGGAGACCTTTTCAAAGGTATCCTCCACGGCGGGCTTCGCCTTTTCAAACAGGTCCTTCGCGCCGTCCACAGCCTTGCCGCCGATATCCGACAGCTTCGATACAGCCTTGCCCAGTTCGTCCATGATGCCTGCCATGTCGATTCCTCCTGTAATACAATAATTGTTAATCCCATTATAACAGATTCCCGTCCGCAATGCAAGGCGCAGGTTATCGGCGCGCGGCGGAAATCGGCTCGCCCGCGCCGCCTGGGCCGGTTCATTGATCAAAAATTATCCCAACGAATTTCTTTCACGCAAAAAATAATCATTGCATTTTACAGTTAACCGTGTTATAATCAATTTATAACATCCGGTGATTCCAGCGCGCGGCATTCGCCGCTCGCGAATCGAGTCAAAAGAAGGTACGCGACATGAAATCGGTGCGCACATTGGACCAGGCCTACATCAAGCGTCACAATATCGAAAACCTGCTCTCCACGCTGGAGCGCTATCAGCCCGTCTCCCGCACGGAGCTTGCACACCTGACGGAGATGTCCTCCGCCAGCATCACCCGCTTCGTCAGCGCGCTGACCTTGCTCGGCCTTGTGAAGGAGGTCAGCGCGGCGGACAGCGCGGGTCGTGGGCGCAAGGCCGTAAACCTGTGCACCGCGCCGGACGGCATGTACGCCCTGGGCTGCCACATAGACCCGCGAAGCCTGCGGGTATGCCTGATGGATTTCAGCCACCGGTGCAAGGCCGCGACGGAGGTCATCCTGCCCTTGGAGGATCGAGCGCCGCAGCGCCTGGCCCAGCTCATCAAGGAGCAGGCCGTCCGCCTGATACCGGAGCATCCGGATCGGCTCAGAAGCTGCGGCATCAGCGTATCCGGGCGCATGGACGCCGAGCACGGCATCGTCGGCGCCTCCAAGGCCTTCGGCTGGTCGAACCTGGATTTGGCCACGCCGCTGTCCGAGGTGCTGGGCATGCCGGTGTTGATCGAGAACGACGTTCGGGCCTGCCTGACCTGGGAGACCACCCGTCTGGGACTGAAGGGGGCCGAGAAGGACGCGGCTTATTTGTACCTGGGCCGCGCCGGCATCGGCTTTGCCTGCATGACCGGCGGCAAGCTGGTGCGCGGGCTGAACAACGCCGCCGGTGAGATCGAGGACGTCTTTCTGAACCCGAACGAGACCCTGTACGAACACCTGATGGAAATCAGCATGGTGGAGCGGGCGCGCCGCTTCTCCCCCTCCATCTCCAGCGTCGGCGACATTCTGAAGGCCCATCGCATGGGGCTGACCTGGGCCCGGCTGCTGATGGACGACTTCACCAACCATTTGAACATCGTGCTCCAGCTGGTGCGCGCGATACTCGATCCGCACTGCATGATCCTGGGCGGGGACATGACGGACGCGCTGCGCACGGCGCCGGGCCTGCTGCCGGACGGCGACTATACCTTCGGCGAGCGCTTTGAGGACGCCTGCGCTCTGGGCGCCGCCGCCATCGCCCTGCGGCGCGCGCTGCACGAGCGCATCGATCAGGCCCTGGAGGACACCGACGCCGCGGAACGGTCCGCCGCGCTGTAAAACATACATTTCAGAGAAAGCAAGTGTGAACGCAACCATGAAAAACTATCTGCTTGAAGTCTGCTGCGGCAGCGTTGAAGACGTGCTCCAGGCCGAAAAAGGCGGCGCGGATCGCGTAGAGCTGAATTCCTGTCTCTTCCACGGGGGGCTGACCCCCTCCATCGGCGAATTGATCACCGCGAAAAAGCTGTCCAAGCTGCCCATCATGGCCATGGTGCGCCCGCGCCAGGGCGGCTTCTGCTACACCGAGGCCGAGTATCAGACGGCGCTGGCCGACGCCGGAGCGCTGCTTGAAAACGGCGCGGACGGCCTGGTCTTCGGCTTTTTGAACGCCGACGGCACGCTGGACGCGAAGCGCACGCGGGAGCTGGCCCGCCTGGCCGGCGACAGGACCAAGGTGTTTCATCGCGCCATCGACGTGGTGGAGGATTGGAAAACGACGCTCTCCCAGCTGATCGACATCGGCGTCGACCGGGTGCTCACCAGCGGCCAGGCCCCCGACGCCTATTACGGCGCGGAGGTCATCCGGCAGATGGTGGATTTCGCTCAGGGCGCGATTCAGATCCTGCCCGGCGGCGGCGTCAGCCTGCGCAATCTGGAGAAGATCGTCGGCGCGACTGGCTGCGAGCAGATCCACGTGGCTAAGTTCCGTCAGTATACCGACCCCTCCACCGGCGGCAACCCGGAAATCTTCTACGGCGGCGCGCTGTATCCCCCGGAGGATCGCTACGATGTGATCGACGGCGACTACGTGGCGCAGGTGCGCGCGCGGCTGTGAGGCGAACGCGCAAGCAGGCCTCCTCGCGTTATGAACGGATCCTTCGCGCGGCGCTTCAAATCTATGGATGAAGCGCCGCGCGAATTTTGTTTCAGAGCGCGTTTCTCAAGCCGTGCCATATTATCGTGAAATTCTTTGAAATTTTTGCGCTAACGCCTCATTGCTTGCGCAAAACCCTTCAAAAGTGAGTATATCCATGCTATAATTCCAACAAATTACCACGCAAGGAGGCAACACCATGCAACGCATCACCATCAGCCCGGAACGCAGCGCCGGCACCATCAACCGCAACATCTACGGCCACTTCTCCGAGCATCTGGGCCGCTGTATCTACGGCGGCATCTTCGTGGGTGAGGACAGCCTCATTCCCAATGTCAACGGCATGCGCGCCGACGTGGTGGAGGCGCTGAAGGCCATCCGCATTCCGGTGCTGCGCTGGCCGGGCGGCTGCTTTGCGGACGAGTACCACTGGCAGGACGGCGTCGGCCCGAAGGAACAGCGCAAGCGCATGGTGAACACCAACTGGGGCCATGTGGTGGAGGACAATTCCTTCGGCACCCATGAGTTCCTGGAGCTGTGCCGCCAGCTGGACTGCGCGCCCTATATCAACGCCAACGTCGGCTCCGGCACCGTGCGGGAGATGGCGGAATGGGTGGAATATCTGAACAGCCCCGGTGACTCCACCGTGGTGCGCCAGCGCTGGGCCAACGGCCGCGAGACGCCCTGGGGGGTGAAATACTGGGGCGTGGGCAACGAGAGCTGGGGCTGCGGCGGCAACATGCACCCGGAATACTACGCCGACGAATACCGTCGCTACCAGACCTACTGCCGCGACTACCCCGGCAGCAGGCTCTATCGCATCGCCTGCGGCCCGAACGGCGACGATTACAACTGGACCGAGGTGCTGATGGCGCGCGCGGGCCAATTCATGAACGGTCTCAGCCTGCACTACTACACCCTCACCGGCCCCGACTGGGATCACAAGGGCAAGGCCCTCACCTTCGACAAGTCTGAATATTACGAGCTCATGAGCCGGGGCGTCTATATGGACTAGCTGATCGAGCGTCACGCCCAAATCATGAATCGGTTTGACCCCCAAAAGCGCGTGGGCCTGATCGTGGACGAGTGGGGCGCCTGGTATCAGGTGGAGGAGGGCACCAACCCCGGCTTCCTCTACCAGCAGAACACCATGCGCGACGCCATGCTGGCGGCAATCACCCTCAACATCTTCAACCGCCATTGCGACCGTGTGGCCATGGCGAACCTGGCGCAGACGGTGAACGTGCTGCAATCGGTGATCCTCACCGAGGGCGATAAGATGGTCCTCACCCCCACCTGGCATGTGTTCGACCTGTTCAAGGGCCATCAGGACGCCCAGGCCGCGGATTGCTACGTCGAAACCGACAAAATCGGCAAGGGCAAGTGGCAGGTGGACCGCGTCTCCGCCTCCGCCTCCGTGAAGGACGGCGTCGTCACGCTGACGGTCGCGAACTGTTCGATGGACGAGGCCGCGGACGCGGTCGTGCGCGTGCCCCACACCGGCAAGATCGCGGGCCGCGTCCTCGCCGGCGCGCCCAGCGCCTTCAACGACTTCGATCACAGCCCGGTGGCCTCGGCGGAATTCACCGATTTCACCGCCGGCGCGAATGAGATCAGCCTCAGCCTGCCCCCGTGCGGCGTGGTGGCGCTGACCATCGCATGACCGCCGGCGGCAAGCCCCTCTGCCCGCGCTGCCTGCTGGCGGATGTCCCAGGCGGCGCGGCGCTGGCCGCGCTGAACCAGGCGTGGATCGATGCCCTTCCCCCGGAGCGGCGGGCGGACGACGCCACATTTCGCGCAAGACTCGCCGCCTGCCGGGACTGCGAGCACCTGGCGAGCGGCACCTGCGGGCTGTGCGGCTGCTATGTGGAGTATCGCGCGTCCCAGAAGGCGCGGCGCTGCCCGGACGTGCCCGCAAGGTGGTAGCGGCAAGCAAAGCATCCGTCAACGGCCTTCGTCAGAATTCTTTGTAAAATCCATTGCGCAAAATTAACAAATGTGCTATAATGAATGCGTAAAATACACGCATGAGGAGGCGCAGCCATGTCCATGGAGCACATCAAGTATTCCGGCAAGGCGGACATCGTCCTGAACGTCACCAAGGGCCACTTTGCCACGGGCCACAGCCACATCAACTACTATATCGACGTCACCTCGCAAAAGTTCTGCCTCTCCGAGGCGCGGCAGGTCGCCCACGCGCTGGCCCGCGAATACAAGGCCAGCACGCTGATCGACACCATACTCTGTCTGGACGGCACCGAGGTCATCGCCGCCTGCATGGCCAGCGAAATGACCAAGACCGGCTATATGAACATCAATCAGAACCAGGATATGAATGTGCTCACGCCGGAGCGCACGGTGGGCAGCCAGCTGATCTTCCGCGAGAACACCGCGCCGCTGGTGACGGGCAAAAACGTGCTGGTACTGATGGCCTCAGTTTCCACCGGCTATACGGCCAAATCCGCCGTCGAAACCATCGCCTATTACGGCGGACGGGCGGTGGGCATCGCCGCCATATTCGCCACGGTAGAGAACATCGAGGGCCTGCCGGTCAACAGTCTGTTCAATCCCAACGACTTGCCGGGCTACACCTCCTACGACGCCCACGCCTGCCCGCTCTGCCAGGCCGGACAGAAGCTGGACGCGCTGGTAAACAGCTTCGGATATTCCAAGCTGTAGTGGCGCACGGCGCAAGCGGGAATTCCCGCTTCGTGGCGGTTGTTTTCAGCAACTTCCGCGTTTGCGGGCTTTGTCAGCGGTCTGACGGCGAAAAAAAGCGCCATTTCGGGCTATTTTTTGCGCCGTTCACCCCTCCGCCTTCTCCAAAAATCCCTTCACATACCCCGCGTAGGTCTCCGGCGCGGTCAGCACCGAGGCCGCGTGGCCCGCGCCATCGATCAGGCGCAGCGCGCTGTAGCCCCGCACGGCGTCCCGCATGCGCTGGCTATGGTCAGGAGTGATAAAGGTATCCGCCGCGCCGTGGATAAACAGCACCGGCGTCTCGCTCTCGGCCAGGCTGTCGATGGGCCGCATCTGATAAAAGCCGTAGCCGTAGCGCAGCTTCGCGCAGACGCCTGCCACGCCCTCGATCCACCCCGGCAGCTTCATGGCCTTTAATCCGCCCCGCAGCACGGGGGCGATCTCCGCAAAGCCGCAGTCAGCCACCACGAAATCCACCGCGGGCCTGTATTTCAGCACGGCCACGGAAGTTGCCGCGCCCAGCGATTCCCCGTGCAGGCCGAATACGCGGGCTTCAGGATAGCGCCGGCGGCTGTCGCGGATCAGCGCGTCCAGGTCGCGGCTCTCCCGGACGGAATAGGTACAGAAGGTGGGCGTGTTCAGCCCGTGGCCCCGCAAATCGTAAACGATCACACTGTAGCCCATGTCCAGGTAGATCTTGGCGTATTTCAGCGCGCCGAAGCGATTGTCGGTGTAGCCGTGAGAAATCAGCACAAACCTGTCCGCCGGCGCGGGATTCGCCAGCAGCTGGACGTGCAGCTCATAGCCGTCATAGCTGGTCACGGTGTAATCCCGCTTTTCCAGCGCGTCGTACCAGGACAGGTCGTAATGCTCCGCCTGCCAGGCCCGCGCGTCCTCCAGTGTCTGGCGTCTGATGCCCATGGCGTAGCCCGCGAAATAGAAGCCCACCGCCGCCAGCAGCGCGAGCAGCGTCGCAAGAATGATGATCGCGATGATCACGCCGCGCCTCCTTTGTAATCTCATGCTATTCTCAATCTAAAAGTCGACAAATATCATGGGGATTTTTCCGCACCGCCAAGGCAAAGTCACTCGCTCGCCCTGGCGTTCATCACGGCGATGATTGCCTCCGCCGCGGCCTCGTAGCCCAGCGCGGACGTGTTCAGCATCAGGTCGTAGTTCTTGGGATCGCCCCACACCTTGTCCGCAAAGAACTTGTTGTAGTTCTTGCGCTGGGTATCCCGGCGCTTGATGTAGGCCTCGATCCGGCTGGCCTCCACGCCGTCCACTTCGCGGGCGCGGGCCACGCGGTCCTCCATGCTGCTGGCATAGATGAAAGCATTGACGAAGGGCACGTGGGCCTCGGTCTTGAGGATGCGGGCCGTGCAGCGCCCCAGGAAGATGCAGGGGCCCTTCGCTACCAGCTGCTGCACCAGCCGCGACTGGGCCGAGAATACGCTGTAGGCCTGCTCCATCTTATAGCCGGGGCCGGCGGTGTTGCTCATCATCGCGATGTCGGAAAGGATGCCGCCCACGCCCTTTTCGTCAAACTCCTGGATGACGCCCAGCTCGATGCCGTATTCCTTTCCCGCCATGGTCAGCAGGTTGCCGTCGTAGAACTCCATGCCCAGCTTTTCCGACAGGATGCGCGCCACCTCGCGGCCGCCGCTGCCGTATTCGCGGTCGATGACGATGCTCATATTCTTCATAGCGATTGCCTCCTTTGATCTTTATCCGCGCTCTTTGTAAAGTTTCACATCGTTTCTTTACCTATATTATACACAATCCATTCGAAAAAGTCCACACCGAATGTGCCGCAAATGCCGCCTGAAACAGGAAAACGTCCCCGATTTGCTCAGGGACGTTCTCCTGTTTGTATTGGATTCGCTATTCCATGGCATCTGCTTGACCACCTTCCCCATAGGGAATGTCATCCAGTTATGCAAATAGGCATAATGACGGGCGATAAAAGTGCCTTCCCCTTGAGGGGAAGGTGGCCCGCAAGGCAGCTTTGCCTTAGGCAAAGCTGGTTCGGCTGAAAGCCGAACTGCCAACGGCTGATTCTGTGAATCAGGCGCGGCACCGCGGCGGGTCGGATGAGGTGTCACCACATGTTTATATCGCCTATTGCGATAGGCGAGCGGTACCCAATGAGAACACCTCATCAGTCTGCTGCGCAGACAGCTTCCCCTCCAAGGGTAAGCCTTTTGGAGAATACGGCGCTTAAAGTGACGACACTGCCCCTCAGGGAGTGGCTCAAAGGGGAACGTTTACGAAGGTTAATTTTGTATTCACGCACTTGACAATACATGAATCCTTGTATACAATGATACAAGTTCAAATCAATATCCGACCCACGGGAGATGAGACCTATGCTGGAAATGTCCAATAAAACCAACCTGCTGGAGCAGCGGCAGTACAAGTATTCCCTACAGGATGTGCCCAAGCCCAACCTGTATCGGGATATCTATCCCTACGACGAAATTCCGCGCATCGCGTTCAACCATCGCCGGGTGCCGATGGGCATGCCGGAGGACATCTGGATCACCGACACCTCCTTCCGCGACGGCCAGCAGTCGGTAGAGCCCTACACGGTCGATCAGATCGTGAATCTCTACAAGCTGATGGCCCGCCTCGGCGGCCCCTACGGCGTGATCCGCCAGACGGAGTTCTTCGTCTACAGCGAAAAGGATCGTCAGGCCATTCAGGCCTGCATGGATCTGGGCTACCGCTTCCCGGAGATCACCACCTGGATCCGCGCCACCCGCGAGGACTTCAAGCTGGTGAAGGACCTGGGCATCCGGGAGACGGGCATACTGGTGTCCTGCAGCGACTACCACATCTTCAAGAAGCTGAAAATGAGCCGCAGCCAGGCCATGGAGCATTACCTGGCCACCGTCAAGGACGCCTTTGACGCCGGTGTCATGCCCCGCTGCCACCTGGAGGATATCACCCGGGCGGACTTCTACGGTTTTGTGGTGCCCTTTGTCAACGAGCTGATGAAGCTGTCGGACGAGGCGGGCATCCCGGTGCGCATTCGGGCCTGTGACACCATGGGCTACGGTGTTCCCTATACGGAGGTGGCTCTGCCCCGCAGCGTACCCGGCATCATCTACGGCCTGCAGCAGTATTCCGGCGTAGCCAGCGAATACCTGGAGTGGCATGGTCACAACGATTTTTACAAGGCCGTGGCCAACGCCTCCACCGCCTGGCTGTACGGGGCTAGCGGCGTCAACTGCTCCATGCTGGGCATCGGCGAGCGCACCGGCAATGTGCCCCTGGAGGCTATGGTCTTTGAGTACGCCTCCCTGCGCGGCTCCCTGGACGGCATGGATCCCACGGTCATCACCGAGATCGGGGAGTATTTCAAGAACGAGATCGGCTATACCATCCCGCCCATGACGCCCTTCGTGGGCCGCAATTTCAACGTGACACGGGCAGGCATCCACGCCGACGGGCTGCTGAAGGACGAGG
>JAFVBK010000283.1 GCA_017480045.1 Clostridia bacterium | reverse complement strand
GTCAACAACCTGGAGCTGCTGAAGGCCAAGTATGACCACACTGAGGTCAACGTGAACAAGATCGTTGAGGGCCTGGAACAGCATCAGATTCAGCTGCTGAAGGACATCGCCATGCTGGACAAGCTCTACGATCAGAACCTGGTGTATTTCAAGGAGCTGTCCATGTACATCGTGGCCGGCAAGAAGCGCCTGGAATCCTTCCGTGCCAACGAGGTGGAGCAGGCCCGTCAGAAGGCCGCCGCTTCCGAGCTGCCTGAGGATGCCCAGGCCGCCAAGGACCTGGCGGACAAGGCCGATCGCTTTGAGAAGAAGCTGTACGATCTGGAGCTGACCCGCAACATCTCCATTCAGATGGCGCCCCAGATTCGCCTGATCCAGTCCAGTAACCAGATCATGGCCGAGAAGATCCAGACCTCCCTGGTCAACACGATCCCGCTGTGGAAGAGCCAGATGGTGCTGGCGCTGGGCCTGGCCCACACCGAGAACGCCATGAAGGCGCAGCGCGCCGTGACCGACCTGACCAACGACCTGCTGACCAAGAACGCCGAGAAGCTGCACATGGCGACCGTGGAGACCGCCAAGGAGGCCGAGCGTGGCATGGTGGACATCGAGACGCTGAAGCACACCAACAAGCTGCTCATCGAAACCATGGACGAGGTGCTGGAGATTCAGCAGCAGGGCAAGGAGAAGCGCCGAGCCGCCGAGCAGGAGCTGGCCACCATCGAGGGCGAGCTGCGCGCGAAGATCCTGGAGGTCCGGCAGTAAATCGCAGACGCCGCCTCTGAAACGGTCTTATCGACGGACCGATTGAACGCGGCGACGCTGTGTAGGGGCGCCGTATCGGCGCTCGTTCCCGGCGAAGCGCTTCGCTTTATGCGGCGGGCTGCGCAACGCCGCCCCTACACCAGCGATAGCCGCGTTGAAGAAACGGCGGGATCGATCCCGGATGGGAAAGTGCGCGAAAGGAGCGCTGAAAATGCGTTTTTCTGAAAACAGAACCATTGCCTTTATCGTGCTGGCGGTGTGCGTGCTGGTCAGCGTATTTGGCTTGGGCGGCATGGGTCTCGCGCGGGAGCGCGGCAGGGTGTTGACGGTCTATGACCGCGGCACGGACGCCTCGCTTTCCACGCGGCACAGCATGGACGCCTATCTGGACGCCGCGGCGGAGTCGGCCCAGCTGATGGTCTCGGAGGCCCAGCTTCACATGGACGCCTCCGCTACCATTGAAACCGTAGCCCAGCTTTCCGAGAACGTCGCCGAGCAGGCGGACACCAACGCCCGCTACGAGGCCTATTCCGCGCTGAAGACCGCCGTGGATAAGCTGTACAACGCCATGTACGATGCCGCCAAGGGCGACGCCTTTACCAACTTCAAGATGGCCTACGATGATTTCTGGGGCTATGACGACATGATTCGCCACGACGACTACGGCAAGCTGGCGGCGGGCTATAACAGCCTGATCAGCGGCTTTCCCGGCAGTATCGTCGCCGGCGTTACCGGGCAGAGCGCTCTGAACACCTTTGGAGGTTGACGATGAATATCAGAAAAGCGCTACGCGTCGCCTTCGCCGCGCTGACGCTGATGGCGGTGCTGTGCGCCCCGGCGCTGGCGAAGACCGTCTCGCCGGGCGAGGACTTCTACTATCTGGACAACGCGGGCGTGCTCAGCGAGGCGATGGAGGGGGAGATATTCTTCTCCAACAAGCTGCTATACGATGCCTGCGGCGCGCAGATCGTGGTCGTCACCGTGGACAGCACGGGGCGGGAGGCCATCGACGACTACGCCTATGATCTGTTCAATGCCTGGGGCATCGGCGATGTCTCCAAGAACAACGGCTTCTTGCTGCTGCTGGCGATCGAGGACGACGATTACTACGCCCTGCCCGGCTCCGGGCTGGACAGCCGATTCTCCGCCGGCACGATCAAGAGCTACTATGATCAGTACCTTGAGGACGACTTTGCCGCCAAGAACTACGAGGCGGGCGTGAAGAAGTTCTTCGAGGCTGTGTTTCAGCGCATTGCGGATACCTATAACGCCGATGTGACCACGGCGCAGGGCATCGCGGCCTATCAGGACTATGTCGCCCAGAGCACTGCGGCCGAGGGCTATGGCGGCTACAATGGATCGCGCCGCATCGGCGCCAACGGCTCTGACTACGGCTACGAGAACGAGGATTCCGGCTTGGGCTTTGGCTTCGTGCTGGTGATCATACTCATCATCGTGCTCGTCGTGCTGATGAGCCGGGGCAGGCGGGCGCGCCGCCGCGCGAGCGTCATGCCGCCGCCTCCTCCGCCACCAGTAATCGGTGGCGTTGGCTATCGGCCGACGCGCACGGTCTATCACGGTTCAAGCTTTGGCGCGGCGCCCAGGCGCACGTCGAGCTGGTCATCGGGCTCGTCCTCGTCCACGCGATCCTCCTTTGGCGGCGGCTCATCCTCCCGCTCGTCCTTTGGCGGCGGCTCAAGTAGTCGCTCCTCCGGCTTCGGGGGCGGCCGCAGCGGCGGCGGCGGTTCTCGCGGCGGCGGCGCCGGACGCGGCAGGCATTGACGCGTGTGGCAGGCCCTGCGCTGGAGAAGAAGAATGTGGGGGCTTATTAAATCATCTGTAGTACGCTGTGACAGCTGATTCCTGTCATTCGGAGCAAAGCGAAGAGTTTTTAAAGATCCTTCGACTGCGCCGCTTGCGCGGTCTCGCTCAGAATGTCGCCGTAAAGTATTTGATGTTACAGCATAGCAGGGGCGCCGTTGCGGCGCCCCTGCTATGGATTCAAGGAGGACTTCTATGCTCAACAAGGCAGTGCGCCTGCATGGGCGGAACGATCTGCGGCTGGATACCTTCGAGCTGCCGGCGCTTCGGGACGATGAGATTTTGGTCAGAGTGATATCGGATTCCATCTGCATGTCCACCTACAAGGCCGCGATTCAGGGGACGAGCCACAAGCGCGTGCCGGCGAACATCGCGGCGCATCCCGGCATCGTGGGGCACGAATGCTGCGGCGTGATCGAGCGGGTGGGCGCAAGGTGGGAGGGTCAGTTCGCGCCGGGAGAGCGATTTACCCTCCAGGCGAATATGGACTACCACGGCACGGGGATGAACCCCGGCTACGCCTTCGAATTCTGCGGCGGGGACACCCAGCGGGCCATACTGTTTCCGGAGATCATGGAGCAGGGATGCTTGCTGAAATATCGCGGCGGGGCCTTCTTTCAAGGCTCCCTGTCGGAACCGCTGAGCTGCATCGTCGGGGCCTTCAAGGCCCAGTATCACACCCGCGAGGGCGGTACCCGCCACGATATGGGCATCCGAGCGGGCGGGAACATGGCGATCCTTGGCGGCGCGGGGCCGATGGGCCTGGGCGCCATCGACTATACCCTGCACGGCGGGCGCAGGCCGGGCTTGTTGGTGGTGACCGACATCGACCAGGTGCGGTTAGACCGCGCCGCCCGCATTCACACCGTTCAGGAGGCGGCGCAACAGGGCGTGCGACTGGTCTATCTGAACCCTGAAAGGCTGGATGCCGAGGCGGCGCTGAGGGAGATTTCCGGCGACGAGGGTTATGACGATGTATTCGTGTTCACGCCAAAGGCCGAGGTTGTCGAGCAAGCCGACGCGCTGCTCAGACAGGATGGCTGCCTGAATTTCTTTGCCGGCCCCACAGACGTCGCGTTCAGCGCGCGTTTTAACTTCTATAACGCCCACTACGCGGCGCACCATCTGGTGGGCACTTCGGGCGGCGGCACCGCCGATATGGAGGAGGCGCAGGCCTTGATCGCCGAGGGCAGGCTGAACCCGGCGGGCATGATTACGCACGTAGGCGGTTTGAATGCCGTGCCGGAGACCACGCTTCGACTGCCTGAAATTCCCGGCGGCAAGAAGCTGATATATACCGGCGTCAATTTGCCATTGACCGCCATTGACGACTTTGCGGCCCTGGGGGCGCGCGACGCGCTGTTCGCGGCGCTGGCGGAGCTTTGCGCCAGGCACGGCGGCCTGTGGAACGCGGAAGCGGAGGCGTATCTGCTTGCCCATGCGGACGCGATATAACGCGCCTCTCTTATATTATTCACAATCAAAAATAGCAAATCACAGCTGCGTCTTTTCCGCTCTGGCTTCGCTTCACTGCGGTCAACGTAGCGCTGCTACGCCACCCTCAGTTCAGCTTCGCCAGAACGAAAAATACTAACCGCGTTGTTGCTATTTTTACCTGAGAATAGTATCAGCATCAGTATGCGACTGTAACCACCTTATCAAAACGCAAAGAAGGCCCGCCATACGGCGGGCCTTTGTCATATCAACTGAATCAGCCGAGGATCTCCAGGGACTTTTCAGTCTTGAGGATTTCGATGTAGGTGTGGCCGGGGTTGAGCAGAATCTCGTTGCCGGCGGCGTCGTAATAAGTGGTGGTGTTGGCGATGCTGTCGCGCACCCAGTAACCGGTGATATGCTTGCCGCCGATGAAATAATCACAGCTGTTAGTGCCGAAGAGCGTGACCTTCGGGGCCTCGGCTTTTCCGCCAAACCAGGCGTATTCCACGTGCTGCACGATTACGTTGTCACAGGTGACCTGCTCGCCGGTAGCGCCGTCATTGTAGGGCTTGCCGTTGTAGAAGCGCAGATACTTGCCCGCGGCGGCGTCCCACTGATAGGAGGGGGTGTAGCTGTCGCGATAGGGGATCTGGAAGTTGGTGACGTCTTCGCCGCTGGGAATGGTGGGGAATTCGTTGAACTTCAGCGGGGAGCGGCAGCTGACCGTGGACCAATCGACCAGGTTGTACAGGTCGGTGAACTTGGCCACCACGTTGTTCGGGGCGGCACGGCTGCTGTCGCGATAGAACAGATTGCCGGCGCTGGGATAGGTCTTAACGGGGTTGTGGTTGTTGCCGTCGAGCTCCGCGGTGAAGCCGTTGGCATTGAAGTAATCGTACATATTGCTGTCAGGATCGACGCGAGCGCCATAGTGCACCAGCGCGCCGCCATACTCGCTGTAGACGTCGACATTGACGATGCGCGCGGAGCGAACGGCCTCAACCTGCTCCGGAATGGTGTCGTTGAACACCGCAGTGTAGCGGGTATAGCCGCCGTTGTAAAGCTCGATTTCATAGACAACGTCCGCGGAGGCGATGCCCTTCTGGGGGCGGGCCTTGGGTTCGTTGTCCATCTGTACGACCATGATGTGCGCGGGCTTATCGGTGGGCAGGCCCGTGGTAATGGAAAGGTTGGCGCCCTCGGCCGTCGCTGCGCAGGCAAGCGCCATCAGCGTGGCCAGGACAATACAAACTATTTTCTTCATGGAAAGTGAAGCTCCTTTCAATGTGTTGAAGTCAAACTAAACTCCATCAAATACTATTTTATCAAATCCCGTTGAATCTGTCTATACTCTATATATTAATTCTAATTATTGTTAATTTATGTCCGGCTTTGTGGCATAATTCGGGCAATCTCTTCCGCCGCGCGTAGATGTCTCCGCTCGGCGGAAATTCGAGATGACAATTTTGAATATCACCCAAGAAAATAACATTGCCGAGCTTGAAGAAGGGTGAGTTCCAATATAGTATGGATGGGCCAGCTTACAACAACAGAGGTTGAAATACAATATGAAGCATTTTTTGAGAGTTCTGTGTCTGACCTGCGCAATCACGATGCTCGCCGTCGCGGGCGGGGCGTTGGCGGATGACATGCCCATTGTGACGGACGAGCCCCTTTCAGAGGAGGAGGTGTCCCTCGCTGAGGCGGAGCGCATGCGAGAGGCGCAGCAGATGCTGATAGATCTTGGCTGCCTGGACGGCGCGGCTGACGGCGAGTATGGGCCCAAGACGGCCGCCGCGCTCAAGCTGTTTCAAGCCAGAAACAGCCTGATGCAGACCGGCGCGCTGAACGACGCGACCCTTGAGGCGCTGCGGCGGCAGGCGCGGGCGGCCGGCGAGGCCAAAGAGACGCAGCAGCGGTTGATCGACCTGGGATATCTGCGCGGCAAGGCCGACGGCATCTTTGGCGAGCGCTCTCAAGAGGCGCTGAAGCTCTTTCAAGCGATGGCCGAACTTGATGTCACCGGCGCGATGGACGACGCCACCCGCGCGGCGCTCTTTTCGGACGACGCCAGGGCATTGCCCGCGCGTCTGACCGGCGGTGACAAGGGAGACGCCGTGACGGCGCTGCAGGAGCGGCTCATACAGCTGGGCTTTTTGACCGGCAAGGCCGACGGCAGCTACGGCAAGGCCACCGCTTCGGCGGTCAGACAGTTCCAGAATCATCTGCTGGCGCAGGGTGTGGACGAAAATCTGGGCATCGCCGCCAATGGCGAAGCGACGCCCGCCACGCAGGCGCTGCTGTTTGACCCGGAGTATTCTACGTATATCAGCGATATCGCGGCCGGCGATGAGGGCGGCGAGGTGTTGCGCGTGGAGCGGCGGCTTGTTCAGCTGGGCTATATGGACATGCCGGCGAACGAGACCTTTGACGCTTACGCGACCAGCGCGGCGGCGGCGTTTAGAGTCGATGCGGGGCTCGCGGCGTCTGACGCGGTGGATAAGGCCACGATCGACGCGCTGTTCGCGGCGGACGTTCCCCAGGCGGCGCGCTTCGTGCCCCATGATATTGCCAAGGGCGACAAGGGGCTGGCGGTGCGGGAAGTCGAAAACGCGCTGCTGCGCAGCGGCATGATGATAAAGGTGCCCAATGGCAAATTCGACGATTTGCTGGAAGAAGCGATCGAAAGGCTGTACGCCTATCTCTCCGCCAGCGGCGACGCGGGCGCGGCGTTTTTTGCCGATCCGGCGGCGCTGAGCGTGGAGGCGCAGAGCTTCCTCGTGACCGATTGGCCGGCGATGCCCGTGGACGGCGATGACGAGGCGACGATTCAACGGCTGCAGCGCCGCCTGCACACGCTGTACTACCTGCCCAAGTCCGCTGTCGACGGCAAGGTGGGAGAAAAGACCAGCGCGGCGCTGCGGGAATTCCAGTCGACCAACGGGCTGGAGGACACCGGCAAGGCCGACGCGGCGACGCGGCAGGCGATCTTTTCGGAGAGCGCCGTTTGCAAGCAGCTGCCCTATCGCGTGGAGGTGAGCCTGGACGATCAGCGCGTGTATGTTTACGAGCGGAGCGAAGCGGGCGACTATGAGCTGATTCATACCTTTATCTGTTCCACGGGCCTGGGGAATAGCACGCCGAGGGGCATCTTCCTGGACGGCTTCCCGGTGAACTATTGGCATTATTTCAAGAAGTTCGATTGCTGGGCGAAGTACTCCTTCGAAATCGAGGGCGACATCATGTTCCATTCAGTGATCTTCAGCAAGGACGACGACAGCACCCTGCGCGAAAGCTCGCTGTATGCCCTGGGTCAGAAGGCCTCCCATGGCTGCATCCGACTGAAGGTGGCCGACGCGAGGTGGCTGTACCAGAATTGCAAGCGGGGATCGCTGGCGATCGTCATCTATTGAGGACGGCGCGGCCAAACAAAATAGTCGCGGTTTAACCGGCGGGGGCGGTGTCCTTCGCCGGCTATTCTATGGGTTTGACTTGATTGCATGTTGCATGCTATAATCAACATGGTCAATGGGAAACGCAATCATAACGCCGGACCGCGCGATTGAATTACAGAGGAGGAAGCGCCATGAGCAACTATGAATGCCGAAAAGCCAGCCGCGCGGTGCGCGTGCGGGATGCCGAGGGTCGCCCGGTGGTAAACGCGACGCTGCGTTTGGAACAGACGGAGCACGACTTTCTGTTTGGGAGCGGCGCTTTCGACGCCATCTCCTTCACCAATGAGAAGAAGGGCGATCCCTTCTGGAAGGATCGCATGGACAAATGGCTGAACCTGTTCAACTACGGCACCATGTCGTTCTACTGGGGCGCTTATGAACCGGAAGAGGGCAAGCCGGCCTTTGAAAGCCGCATGAACGCTTCGAAATTCCTTACGGAGCGCGGAAAGAAGGTCAAGGGTCACCCGCTGTGCTGGCATTCGGTCTGTGCGGACTGGCTGATGCAATACGACAACAAGACCATCTTCGACAAGCAGCTGGCGCGCATTCACAGGGATGTCTCCGCCTTTGCGGGCGTGATCGACCTCTGGGATGTGATCAACGAAGTGGTCATTATGCCCGTCTACGACCGCTATGACAACGCTGTTACCCGCATTTGCAAGCAGTATGGGCAGTTGACGCTGGTAAAAGAGGTGTTCGAGGCGGCAAAGGCGGCGAATCCCAATGCGCTGCTGCTGATCAACGACTTTAACCTGAGCGAGAAGTACGCCGAGCTGATCGAGCGCTGCCTGGATGCTGGTGTGCCCATCGGGGCCATCGGCTTGCAGACCCACCAGCACCAGGGCTATATGGGCGAGGCGAGGTTGACGGAGGTTCTGCGGCGCTTCGAGCGGTTTGGGCTTCCGCTGCACTTCACGGAGAACACGCTGGTGTCGGGGCATCTCATGCCGCCGGAGATCGTGGACTTGAACGACTATCAGATCCCCGAATGGCCCACCACCCCGGAGGGCGAGGCGCGCCAGGCGCGGGAGTGGGAGGAGATGTATCGCATTCTGTTCGCGCATCCGCTGGTGGAGGCCGTTACGGGCTGGGATTTCGCGGACGGAATGTGGCTGGGCGCGCCCAGCGGCATCATCACGGCGGACAACCGCGTAAAGCCCGCCTATCGCGCTATTGAGCGGTTGAAGTATCAGGAGTGGCATACCGCCTGCGATGTTCACACCGACGGGGAGGGTGTCGCGACGGTTTCCGGCTTTAAGGGCAGCTACAGCCTGAGCGGAGACGGACGCCGCGGCGCGTTCCATCTCGCGGCGGGCGCGGATCCGCTGGATGTGATCCTGAGCTGAACCCGCATAGGTGTGCGGTGCGAAGACATTCCGCCTATTAGGTGGAATGCGGCGGAAAGGGCCGACTGCGCCTGCGGGGCGTCCGCCGGTTTTCGACGGATGCCGGAGGACGTGGCGACGGGAGGAGATTCAATGGATGAGATGCGCTTATATCACGCGGGCTTTCAGGAGATCCGCCGTCCCGATGTTCACTATGGAAGGCGCAACGCCGACTTCGGGCAGGGCTTTTATCTCTCGCCCGACTTGGAGTTTTCCAAGCGCTGGGCGCGGGCGCGCAAGGGCAGGGATACCTATGTGAACAGCTATGTTCTGCGGGTCGAGGGGCTGCACGTCGCGCGTCTCGATCGGGATGAGACATGGTTTGACTATATCTTCAACAACCGGGCGGGCGGCGAGGACTGCATGCCGAAGGCAGATGTCGTCATGGGTCCCATCGCCAACGATACGATTTACAACGTCTGGGGAATCACCACCAGCGGGCGGATATCCAGGGCGCAGGCGCTGCGGCTGCTCACGATCGGCCCCTGCTACCAGCAGGTCGTTCTCAAGACGGAGCGCGCCGCCTCTCAGTTGGAGTGGCTGTCGGCACGCCGCTTGGAAGTCGAGGAAATGGATGCCTATCGGGCGCTGGTCCGGCAGGAGGAAGAGGCGTATCAGCAGCAATTCGTCGAGGTGATGGAGGCGCTGCTGGGATAAAGGCGCAATAGGCGCGCCAGGAGAAAAGACGGGAGCGCGCAGGGCGCGTGTAAACATTCATATCGCCTATTGACTTATCGGAATCGGTTGCGCTATGATACCGGTATTGTGAATGAAGGGGAGGAATATATATGGAGCGTATCGCCGCGCCGACGGCTGAACAGTTTGAAAAATATGAGGCGCTGAAGCAGTATCTGAAATCCCTCGGCAGCGTGGCTGTTGCCTTCTCCAGCGGCGTGGATTCCACGTTTCTGCTGCATGCCGCTCAGGAGGCGCTGGGGGACGGGGCCGTCGCGGTGACGGCGGCGTCCTGTTCCTTTCCGGTGCGCGAGCTGAACGAGGCGAAGGCGTTTTGTGAGGCGCGGGGCATCCGCCATTTCGTGGTGGAATCGGAGGAGCTGGACATCGAGGGCTTCTCCCACAACCCCAAAAACCGCTGCTATCTGTGCAAGCGCGAGCTGTTTGAGAAGATTGGCGCGCTCGCGAGAGCGCAGGGCATCGAGGCCATCGCGGAGGGCTCCAACCTGGACGACAACGGCGACTATCGGCCCGGTTTGCAGGCCGTGGCGGAGCTGGGCGTCAAGAGCCCGCTGCGCGCCTACAATTTTTCCAAGGCGGATATACGCGCGCTGTCGAAGCACCTCGGCCTGCCCACTTGGGAAAAGCAGTCCTTTGCCTGCCTGTCCAGCCGCTTTCCCTACGGCGATGAGATCAACCGCGAGAAGCTGTCCATGGTCGACAGGGCGGAGCAGCTGCTGCTCGATCTGGGCTTTCGCCAGCTGCGCGTGCGCATCCACGGCAACCTCGCCAGAATCGAGCTGGATCCCAGTGATTTTCCGGCGTTTATGCGCGAGGAAACCCGTCTGAGGGTGCACGAGGCGTTCAAGGCGTTGGGCTTTGCCTATGTGACGCTGGATATCTTGGGCTATCGCACCGGGAGCATGAACGAGACGCTGAGCGCGGAGGAGCGGAAAAAGGGCTGATCGGACAGAAAAACCAAATAGAGTACGAAGCGATGCGATCGACAGAGGCGGTCGCATCGTTCACAATGGGTTCATACTTGCTTGAAAAACCTATAACAATAGTATGTTATTGTATCTGTATCATTTAGTTGAGGAGATCGTAGCGATGCGACGCAGAATGCTTTTGTTTGCCCTGATGGCCCTCATCCTTGCCCTGGCGATGACGGCGTGTAGCTCGAAGACCGATGCGGCGGCCGGCGCGGCGCAGGCGACCGAGCCTGAGGCGGTCGCTGGCCTTGTAATCGACGCGACGACGCTTACTGAGGCGCCGACCTTCGTCGATTGGAATCAGGATGGCACCGCCATGCAGCTGATCGCTCGCAAGGCGGAGGGGCAGGTGCGCCTGGCCTTCAATACCTGCCAGTCTTGCGGCGGGTCGCCCTATGCCTGGTTTGAGGATTTGGGCGACGGCAACCTACAGTGCCAGAATTGCGGCCTGACCTTTCCGCTGGAAACGGTGGGCACCGAGAAGGCAGCGGGCTGCAACCCCGTGACCATTGCCGATTTTATCGTGGAAGGCGACGTTGTGACCATACCTGCCGCGCTGCTGGCGGACAACGCGGCGCGCTTTGCCAACTGGAAGCATTTTGAATGAACATGAAGGCGACCACTACATGGCGCGTATCCGGCATGCACTGCCCCCATTGCGAGACGGCGATCCTGCGGGCGGTGCGCGATTTGCGGGGGCTGGAGGACGCGCGGGCGGATTATCGCGCGGGCACGCTGACTGCTCGGTGGGACGATGCCGCCCTGCCGGAGACCGCTCTGGCGGAGCGGATTGCCGAGGCAGGCTATGCGCTTCAAAGGCGCGAGGCGGTTCGCCCGCTTTGGCGGCGGCTGCTGGGGCGGATCGCGCTGCTGATTGTCCTCGCCCTGGTGTTTCTGCTGATGGCGCTTTCGCCGCTTCGCGGACTGCTGAGCCGCTTTCCAACCGCCAGGGCGGGCATGGGCCTCGGCGCGCTGTTTCTCGTGGGGCTCATGACCTCGCTGCATTGCGTGGCCATGTGCGGCGGCATCAACCTGGCGCAGAGCGCGGCTTCCGCGCAGTCTGGGCGGCGGGTGACCGGCGCGAATCTGCAATACAATCTGGGCAGGATCATCTCCTATACCCTTGTGGGCGGCATCGTCGGCGCGATCGGTTCGGTGTTTGGGCTCAGCGCCGCCGCGCAGGCGGGCATACAGATTGCCGCCGCGGCGTTCATGGTGCTGATGGCGCTGAATCTGATGGATATCGGCGTGTTGAAGGGCCTGGTGCCGTCGCTGCCTGCCGGGCTGCGGACGCGGCTCATGGGGCGAGGGAGTCGATCCTCGCTCTATGTCGGTCTGCTCAACGGACTGATGCCCTGCGGCCCGCTGCAGGCCATGCAGCTCTACGCGCTTTCCACCGGCAGCTGGTGGATGGGCGCGCTGTCCATGCTGTGCTTCTGCCTGGGCACTGTGCCGCTGATGCTGGGCTTTGGGCTGGTCAGCGGCAGGCTGAACAAGCGATTCGCCGCGCCCATGCGTATCGCCTCCGGCGCTCTGGTTCTGTTGATGGGCTTGTCGATGCTGTCAAACGGCCTGGCGCTTGCGGGCGTGCAGCTGCGACTGCCGGCGCGCGTGGCATCCGATACCGCTGCTGCGGACGAAGACATCCAGCTGGTGAGCTCCGAGCTGGATTGGCGCGGCTACCCGGACATCACCGTCAAGGCGGGCGTCCCGGTGCGCTGGACCATCCACGCGGCGGCGGAGAAGATCACCGGCTGCAATAACGAAATGGTCATCCCGGCCCTGAACCTTCGGGTGCCGCTGGAGCCGGGGGACAACGTGGTGGAATTCACGGTGGATTCGCCCGGCGTCATACCCTATACCTGCTGGATGGGCATGCTGCGGGGCACGATCACGGTAGAGTAGAACCATCACAAAAGGCGCGCTGTTCATGCTATGTGTGAGCGGCGCGCCTTTGATTGGAGTAGGGCGCGATGAGCGGGCGGACTTTGCCGCGCGGTTCTCCTATCGCATCCTGTCGCATAAGCTGCGAGGTGCCTGACGCGCGAAAGAGGGCGCGTGTATGGATCAGATAGAAAAATAATTATAGACAAACGACCACGTTTGTATTATAATTATTATGGTAGATTGGCTAAAGTATAGCAAAAATTCAAGACCCAAGGCCGTCATTTCTTCAGAAATCCGAGCTGAATACTAAACAGGAAAAACAGACTTTGGTTTATTGAAATAAGACTACGGTTTGCTTCGAAACAGACTTTGGTCGATGTAATTATGAATATGACTGGAGCTGGCTGCGTAGATCAGCGTACTAATGCGCGGGCGGTAGTCAGCGACGTGCCGTTGCGCAACAGGAGAGGGAGGCGATGCCCCGATGAGAAAACTGAGTCAAAAGCTGCGTTCCCGTAGGGGGGCTTCCATCACCTTTGCCCTGCTGTTGTTTCTGGTCTGCGCGGTGGTGAGCAGCGTGGTCATCGTCGCGGCGACGACGGCCTCCGGTCGTCTGAGCCAGCTGGCGCGGATGGATCAGCGCTACTATGCCGTCAATTCCGCGGCGGAGCTGCTGTGCGATGTTTTTACCGGCTCGGCGGATAGCCCCGCGCCGTCTGTCACGGTTACCCGCGACAAGGACGGCACGGTTGACACGGATGCCGCGATGTCGAACAGCACGGACGCGCTGCTCGTGGACGCTTCGAAAAAGCTGGCCGAGGCGCTGGAGAAGGGGGAGCCAGTCACTCTGGATGCCATCAATCTGGCGTCGAGCATCGAAGGCGATCCGCTGGCTTGTACGATCAATGGGATAATCCAGAAGAATGGCCTGTTGGAGTTTACCATCAAAAATACCGCCGGGGTCGCGGGTACGACCTACACGCTGAAGCTCACGCTGGCATCCAACGTCAAGCGGACAGAGCTGCCCGACAATGCCGTCCGCTACACGGTTTCCTGGAAGCTGCATAGCATCGAGAAGGTCAGAGCGCAACCGAGCGGCAGTGATTCATAGGAGGTGAGCGTCGCGATGAAGAGCGGAATAGGGGCGAAGCTGCGCAGCCGGGCGGGTGAGAGCATCGGTGAGACGCTGGTGGCGCTGTTGATTTCCTCGCTGGCGCTGCTGATGCTCGCCGGCGCGGTTAGCTCCGCCAAAAACGTGGTGACGACCAGCAAGCAGGCGATGAATGAGTATTATGAGGCGGGCGCGAAGCTCGCGGCGCATACCAAAAACGATGGCGACAACTATAGCAGCGGCAGCATCACGATCACGCTAAACGGCGTGAACTACACCGGAACCTATTACGAAAACGCCAGGCTTGGCGCGACGCCGGTCATCGCGTATAACGTTACCGGCTTGGCGGGGGGTGACGACGCGTCATGACCGTGAAGCGCGCAATGAAGAATCAAAGGGGGTTCACGCTGGCGGAGACGCTGCTGGCGGTGCTGATCCTGCTGCTGGTGTCGACCATCGTGGCCACGGGCGTCCCTGTGGCCCGGAATGTCTACAACAACGTGGTGCTCGGCGCGAACGCGCAGGTGCTGCTGACCACCGCGGCCGAGGCGCTGCGCGACGAGCTGGGCACAGCTTGGGATGTGACGGCCGAGGACAACAAGGTTACATACTTCAATGCCGATACCCAGCAGATGGCCCAGATCGCCCTGTCAGAGAATAAGATTGTGGTCAATGAGTATGTCGAAGCGGGCGGTCGCCTGCTGAACAATGCCCCCAAGCCGACGGATGGCAAGGCAGCCGACTATTCCCACGATTTGCTGCCCAAAGCCGCCGCCACCAACGGCATGTCTGTGGTGTATGAGAGCGTCGAGAGGTCGGCGGATGAAAACGTGGTAGAGTTTACAAATCTACAGGTGAAGGGAAGCGACGAGACTGTATTGGCGTCGCTGGACAAATTGGTGGTCGGTATATTCTCGGCGGGCACGGATACCATTTCAGCGCCCATGCCGACAAAGGCTCCGGGTGATCCGTAAAGACGAGGTGGTGAAGGACATGCGTACGGGAAAGAGAAGCGGCGGCTTCACAATGGCTGAGCTGCTGGTGGTCGTGGCGATCATCACCATATTGGCCGGCGTCAGCTTTATCGCGGTTCAGCGGCATCAGGAATCGCTGGGCCTGCTGGAGCGCAACGCCATCGCAAAGGAGATCTATGTCGCCGCGCAGAACCACCTGACCATGGCCGAGGGCCAGGGCTATCTTGGCGCTGCGAAATTTGGCACGGCGGGCGCGTCTGACGGCGAGTATTACTTTATTTACGATACCGACAGGTTCGGCGGGAATACTCTGCTCGATCAGATGCTGCCACTGGGCTCCATCGATGAAACCGTGCGCACCGGCGGCAGGTATCTGATTCGATATAAAACGAACCCCGCCGCGGTGCTGGACGTGTGCTATTGGACGCCGTCGGGCACGCGCTATGGCGGCAGCGTCGGCTATAGCGACCTCAGCGATATGCTTGGCGCGGGCCCCGGCAAAAAGATTGGCTCGGTGCTTGTGGGCTGGTATGGCGGCGACGCGGCGGATATCGCCATTGGCGAGCGCCTGAACGCCCCCGCTATCGTTGTTAAAAACGAGGAGCGGCTGACCGTCGAGGTGACGCCCAACAACGTTAACGGCACCTACATAAAGCTCATCATAACGGGCGTGGACAGCGAGGCGCAGGCGGTCATTCCAGTGTGGCCTGACGGGAATCACAGAGTCAACGATGATTTGGTCGTGACGCTGGACGATATTACGCAGGCCTTTGATACGAGCAAGCAGGACGGCTGCCACTTTGCCGACCTGAAGGAGAAGATAGGCGCGACCGACGAGGAAACCGTCTTTCAGGGTGAATTCTGGCCTGGCGAAGATATCACCATCAAGGCGGTGGCCTATAACAACGACGTGCTCACCAACATCGCCTACAGCAAT
>JAFVBK010000282.1 GCA_017480045.1 Clostridia bacterium | reverse complement strand
TCTCGGCCTCCAGCTCGGCGGGGTCGATCTCGGTGGTGGGCACGGAGCCGGCCAGGTTTCCGCCGCCGAACAGGGCCTCCGCGGCCTGCTGGGCCTTTTTGGCCTCCTCCTCGCCGTGCACGTTCTTCGTGACCTCGTAGGCCAGCACGCGCTTGGCCTCGTTGATGGCGCTGCCCTCGAGGGAGCCCAGGCGGTTGACCTCGTCCATGGGCAGGAAGGTGAGAAGGCCCAGGCACTTCTCCACGTCCTGATCGTCCACGTTGCGCCAATACTGGTAGAAGTCGTAGGGGCTGCACTTTTCGGGATCGAGCCACAGCGCGCCCTTCTCGGTCTTGCCCATCTTGCGGCCGTCATGGGTGAGCAGCAGCTGGAAGGTGAGGGCGAAGGCGGGCTTCTGGTCCTTGCGGCGAATCAGGTCCGCGCCGGAGAGCATGTTGCTCCACTGATCGTCGCCGCCGCACTGGAGGGTCACGTTGTGGCGATGGCTCAGCTCCAGGAAGTCGTAGCTCTGCATCAGCATGTAGTTGAACTCCAGGAACGTCAGCCCCCGCTCCAGGCGCTGCTTGTAGCACTCGGCGGTCAGCATGCGGTTGACGGAGAACAGCGCGCCCACGTCTCGCAGGAAGTCGATGTAGTTCAGGTCGCGCAGCCAGTCGGCGTTGTTCACGATCTCGGCGCAGTTGGGCTTGGAGGCGTCGAAATCCAGGAAATTGGCCATCTGGGCCTTGATGTGGGCCACGTTTTTGTCGATGTCCTCCACGGTGAGCACCTTTCTGAGGTCACTCTTGCCGCTGGGGTCGCCGATCATGCCGGTGCCGCCGCCCATCAGCGCGAAGGGCTTGTGGCCCGCCTTTTGCAGGTGCGCCATGGCCATGATCGGGATGTAGTGGCCGATGTGCAGGCTGTCCGCCGTGGGGTCGAAGCCCACGTAGAAGGATACCATGCCCTCGTCGAAGGCCTTGTACAGCTCGTCTTCAAAGGTGATCTGCTTGACGAAGCCGCGCTCCTTAAGGAGGTCCAATGCGTTCATATTTATCTTCCTTTCCCGGTTGTGTTTTTATTCAATTCAGGGATGAAAATGGGGAACGACGGCGGAAATCCCGGTGGATTTCGCCTTTTAATTGGTCCCATCTTCCGGCAGCTTCTCGATCCACCGCCAGCCGGCCAAATAGAATTCCTCATGCCTCATTCCAAATTCCTAATTTTTCTATAAGCTTACAGCCGCGCGATGACATCTCCGAGCCGCTTCATGCCCTCGCCGATGGTGGGAATGTCGCTCATGGAGAAGTTGAGGCGCAGGGTATTTTCGTGGCCGCCGCCCGGATAGAAGTGGGTGCCTGGCACGAAGGCCACGCCCGCTTCGATGGCGGCGTCGAAGGCCTTGAGGCCGTCCACGCCCTCCGGCAGCTCCGCCCACACGAACAGGCCGCCCTGGGGCACGGTGTGCCGGGTGCCGGCGGGGAAGCGCTCAAAGCCCGCCAGCATGGCGTCCAGCTGTTTTTTATAGTCGCCGCAGATGCGCTCCAGGTGCGCCGGCATCAGGCCTTCCCGCAGGTAGGCGTCCACGATGGCCTGGTTCAGCAGGGGAGAGTGCACGTCGGCGCTCTGCTTGCCGATGACCATCTTCCGAAGCAGCAGCGGGTTGGTGACCGCGGCCGCGCCCAGGCGCATGCCGGGGGCGATGTACTTGGAGAAGCTGGACATGTATACCACCCAGCCCTCCTCGTCGAAGGACTGAATGGGGGGCAGCGCTTCCCCGGCATAGCGCAGGTCGCGGTAGGGGTCGTCCTCTGCGATGACCACGCCGTATTTGCTGGCCAACGCCGCCAGAGACTTTCGCCGCTCCAGCGACAGCGTGATGCCCGTGGGGTTCTGGAAGGTGGGGATGACGTACATCAGCTTCGGATGGTGCGCTTTGATCAGCGCCTCCGCCGCCTCCACGATCACGCCCTCGTCGTCCGTGGGCATGTCGATCAAGCGCGCGTTGTATTCCCGCATGGCCTGGATCGCGCCCAGGAACGTGGGACTCTCGCAGAGAATCACGTCGCCGGGATCGATCAGCGCCTTCAGCAGCAGGTCGAAGGCTTGGGAGCCGCCCTGCACGGGCAGAACCTGGCTGGCGTCGCACTTCACGCCCTCGGTGTTCAGAAACGCCGCCGCGCTCTCGCGGAAGGGCGCGAAGCCGTCCGTCGCGCCGTATTGCAGCAGCGTGGTGCCGTACCGCGCTAGCACCTTCCCGGAAAGCTCGGCGATCACCTCCGGCTCCAGCGCCGTATTGGAGGGATTGCCGCCGGCAAAGGAGATCATGCCCGGCCTTGCGAGCAGCTTGAAGATTTCGCGAATGGCGCTGCCGTTGATGGGCCGCATGTGCCTTGCGAATTTGTCCTCGGTAAATTGCATAGATGCCTTCCCCCTGATGTTTGATGATCCGTCCCTTTGGACAATAAAAAAACCCTTCCCGCACGGGAAGGCGATGATTGACCGCGGTACCACTTCCGTTCGCCGCCGAAGCGTCTCCGCTTCGCGCAGCCTCTCACGCGCTGTTTCGGGCGCGCCCGGATGACCTACTGCGGCGACGCGCCGCCCGTTCAGCCATCGGCTCAGGGATGTATTCGCCCGCGCGTTGGATGCTCCCTCTCACCGGCCGGGGGCTCTCTGAATCCTTCGGACGCAGCCTACTTGTTCCCATCATCGCCTTATATGTCGCTGTGAGTTGATGATAGCATGCGCGCGGGGGGATGTCAAGGGGAAGGGGGTAAATTCTGATTTGCGGCAAAGAGACAAATCAGAACAGGGCGATATCATTTACTTTTGCGGAAACAGGCAGGACCGATTAAAATCTAAGGCCGGAGGCGGGAATTTTTTGGGGTATGCTTTCAGAACAGGAATCTTCGCGGGTTTCGCACATCGCGCGAAACCCCGCTCGATTGAACAGTTCTGAGAATCATACCCCCCGTAACGTGGGGATCAGCGAGTCATGCGCAC
>JAFVBK010000281.1 GCA_017480045.1 Clostridia bacterium | reverse complement strand
GCCAAGTACCGCGACGAGATGCTGGCCTTGAAGGGCGAAAAGGTCATGGCGAACAACGAGCAGTCGCGGCAGCGGCGCAGACGACGCGAGAAGATGACGCACCGGAATCCGGGCTGACGCCCCGAAGGGAGGCGCATAGCGCCGACTAGCGGTTGCCGGTTCCGAAGGACACCGGCCCGCGTAGCTGCGACTGCCCTTCATGGGTCGGGGCAGCCGAAGGGAGAAGATGACGCACCGGAATCCGGGCTGACGCGGTATCCCCATTCCCTTCAAGGGGATGCCTTGAAAAATCGCGGCAAATACAGACTTTGGAGAATTGCGCAATGATCAAATTGATCGACGTCAGACCCGAACACAGAGAGCTGCTGTGGAACGTCCACCAGAAGTATCTCTACGAGATGACGAACTACTACGACGACGAGATGGACGCGGCGGGCAACTACCACTACGGCCACTTCGACGCCTACTTTACTGAGCCGGAACGAGAAGCGCTGCTGATTTACGACGGTCGTTCGCTCGTTGGCTTCGCGATGGTCAACCCGTACTCGTATATCCATGAAAAGCCGGATCATGTGCTGGCGGAGTTCACCGTCTTTCCGATGTATCGAAAGCGGCACATCGCTTCGGTGGCGGCGGGAATGATCTTCAGCCGGTATCCCGGACGCTGGGAGATCAAGTACAACGAGAGGAACGCCCCCGCGAAGCGCTTGTGGACCAAAGTAACCGCGGAATACGGTCCGCGAACAGTTCGCCTCAACGAGACGGAGACGGTGCTGGCCTTCTCCACGGAGTGCGGCGCACATGGACCGGGATGACGAGAACGATAAATTCCAGTTTTGCGTTTTGCTACGCGCCAGGGAACAGGGAAAAGGGAACAGGAATAGTGGCTGCCGCGCATTCCAGACGTTTCCTGTCCCCCGTCCCCTCAATTGGGGTTTTGAGGAGATGGCAAATTGAGCGAATCGGAGCTGTACAAAGCGCTTGGAGCGCTGACAAAGGACAGGGACAGATGGGAAGAGCGTATTCCGTATGTTTCGTCTCTTCTCACCCATGAATCTGTCAAGATACAGGCAAAGGCACTCTGGCTACTTGGTGAGATGGGGCTTGTATATCCTCTGTCCGTGCGGAGTTCGGTGCCCGTAATCGCTTCATTTTGCGATAGCCCGACGCCGCTCCTGCGAGAGCGCGCAATCAACGCCCTCGGCAGAATCGGACGGGGCAGCTATCCCGTGATTGAACGATATTGGACGAATCTGTTCCGCTTCGCCTCGGATGAGGCGGCACAGGTGCGACTGAGCTTCATTTGGGCGTCGGAAAACATCGCCACGAATACGCCCGACATCTACGAGCATCATATGCCGGTCTTTGCGGCGCTTCTGCGCGACGCGGACGACAAGGTGCGGATGGAAGCGCCAGAAATCTTTCGCGTTCTCGGCAAGCGCAGACCGGCATTCGTTGAGCCCTATGTTGAACAGCTGCGGAGCATCTCGGAGACCGACGCCAACCGCGTCGTGAGGATCCACTGTCTGGGCGCGATCAAGGCGGCGTCAAAATAGAGAAATCACCCTCGGAGGCCATGCATGAAGAAGGTCAGAATCACCGTGATGAAGGTCGCCCGCTACGACGACCTGATCGAAAAATATGAGAACCCCATCGAGCACGCCTGCGATATGCGGCCGGGGCAGACGTTCGTCTGCGAGGGCTGGCGGCGGCCCGCGGGCATGTGTGAAAGCGCCTGGGAGACGCTCTCTCCCTTCGTGATGGCGCTGAGCCACGGTGCGGAGGACTTCTACGATGGTTGGATGAGGAACAAGAAATCCGCCATGCTCTCCTGCAACGACGGCTTCCGCCCGGTCAGCTTCCTGCTGGAAACAATGGAAGAGGACGCAGAATAGCCACGCTTCCTTTTCCTGTTCCCTAAACCCTGTTAATCCTTGATCCCTGAAACAAGCGAGGTACGAGCATTGAACATCAACGAGATCATCATCAAGGGCGCGCGTGAGCACAACCTGAAAAACGTGAACCTGATCATCCCCCGAAACAAGCTGATCGTGATGACCGGCCTGTCCGGCAGCGGCAAGAGCAGCCTGGCCTTCGACACCATCTACGCCGAGGGCCAGCGGCGCTACGTAGAATCGCTGTCCAGCTACGCGCGGCAGTTTCTGGGCCAGATGGAGAAGCCGGACGTGGACTATATCGAGGGCCTCTCCCCCGCCATCTCCATCGACCAGAAGACCACCAGCCGCAACCCCCGCTCCACGGTGGGTACGGTGACGGAGATCCACGACTATTTGCGCCTGATGTACGCCCGCATCGGCGTGCCCCACTGCCCCAACTGCGGCAAGCCCATTCAGCAGCAGACGGTGGATCAGATCGTGGATCAGATCATGGCCCTGCCGGAGCGCACCAAGCTGATGATCCTGGCCCCTGTGGTGCGGGGCCGCAAGGGCGAATTTACCAAGATGCTGGAGGACATGGGCAAGCAGGGCTACGTCCGCGCCCGCATCGACGGAGAGCTCTATGAGCTGTCCGAGCTGCCGAAGCTGACCAAGACCAAGAAGCACACCGTGGAGATCGTGATCGACCGCCTGGTGGTGCGCGCGGACATCCAACAGCGGCTGACGGACTCGCTGGAGACGGCCATGCAGCTGGCGGACGGGCTGGTGATCGCCTCCATAATCGACGGGGAAGACATGCTGTTTTCCCAGAACTACGCCTGCCCGGACTGCGGCATCTCCATCGGCGAGCTGACGCCCCGGATGTTCTCCTTCAACAACCCCTACGGCGCCTGCCCCACCTGCTCCGGCCTGGGCGTGCTGATGAAGATCGACCCCGCAATCGTGATCCCCGACGCCGGCAAGTCGCTGAACGAGGGCGCGATCCAGGTGAGCGGCTGGAACAGCGGCGAGATGGACTCCATGGCCCACCTGTACCTCCAGGCCCTGGCGGAGCGCTACGGCTTCTCGCTGGACGCGCCGGTGGCGGAGCTGCCGGAGGACGTGGTGGACATGCTGCTCTACGGCACGAAGGGCGAAAAGATCAAGGTGAGCTATACCCGCGGCGACGGGGGCGGCACCTTCTCCGCGCCCTTCGAGGGCATCGTCACCAATTTGGAGCGCCGCTACCGCGAGACCAACAGCGACGCCATGAAGGCGCTCTACGAGGGCTACATGAGCCAGGTGCCCTGCCCGGACTGCAAGGGCAAGCGCCTGAAGAAGGAATCGCTGGCGGTGACGATCCAGGAGCGCTCCATCGCCGAGGTCTCCGACCTCTCGGTGCGCGACTGCCGAGC
The DNA here is from genome assembly GCA_017480045.1 of Clostridia bacterium. Classification (GTDB taxonomy): domain Bacteria; phylum Bacillota; class Clostridia; order Christensenellales; family Aristaeellaceae; genus UBA2862. The sequence continues at coordinate 651 of JAFVBK010000281.1, read as the reverse complement.
CCTGTTCGACAATATCGCGCTGACGGAAAAGGAGCGGCTGATCGCCCATCAGATCCTGAAGGAGATACGCTCGCGTCTGGGCTTCCTCAGCGACGTAGGTTTGGGCTACCTGACGCTCTCCCGCAGCGCGGGCACCCTCTCCGGCGGCGAGGCCCAGCGCATCCGCCTGGCCACGCAGATCGGCAGCGGACTGGTGGGTGTGCTGTACATCCTGGACGAGCCCTCCATCGGCCTGCATCAGCGGGACAACCGGCGGCTGCTGAACAGCCTCAAGGGGCTGCGCGATCTGGGCAACACGCTGATCGTGGTGGAGCACGACGAGGAGACCATGCTGGACGCGGATTGGATCGTGGACGTGGGTCCCGGCGCGGGCATCCACGGCGGCGAGATCGTGGCTGAGGGCACCCCCGCCGAGATCATGGCGAATCCCGCTTCCCTGACCGGGCAATATCTGTCCGGCGCGAAGTTCGTGCCCATCCCCACCGCGCGGCGCGCGCCCGCGGGCTGGCTGACCGTGCGCGGCGCGAGGGCCAACAATTTAAAGGGCATCGACGCGAAATTCCCGCTGGGCGTGATCACCTGCGTCACCGGCGTGTCCGGCAGCGGCAAATCCTCGCTGGTAAACGAGATCCTGTTCAAGTCCCTCTCCCG
>JAFVBK010000280.1 GCA_017480045.1 Clostridia bacterium | reverse complement strand
GAAAGGAATTGCCATGCCAAACGAACGCATCAACTGGTATCCCGGCCACATGGCGAAATCCCGCCGCCTATTGCAGGAGCAGCTGCGGGCAGTGGACGCGGTGATCGAGCTGTGCGACGCCCGCGCGCCGCTGGCGACCCGCAACCCCGACCTCGGCAAGCTGACGCGGGACAAGACGCGCATATTGGTGCTGAACAAGGCCGACCTGGCCGACGACCGGCAGACCGCCCGGTGGCTGGAGCACTTCCGCCGCCAGGGGCTCACGGCCATGCGCTTCAATTCCAACGGCGGCAAGGTGAAGGACATCCTCGGCTACATCGAGGCGGCCTCAAAGCCCGCGCTTGAACGCTACGCCGCGCGGGGCGTGCGCAAGACCATCCGCTTCATGGTCATCGGCATCCCCAACGTAGGTAAGTCCACCTTCATCAACCGGCTGCACGGCTCCGCCATCGTGAAGGCCAGCGACCGTCCCGGCGTCACCCGCGCCAACCAGTGGGTCAAAATCGGGCCGTTCCTGGAGATTCTGGACACCCCCGGCATGCTGCCGCCCCGCATGGACGATCAGGAGGGGGCGAAGCTGCTGGCCTATCTGGGCTCCATCCGCGATCAGATCATGGACACCGAGGAGTTGGCCGGCGGGCTGATGGCGCTGCTGTACGCGCTGAATCCCGACGCCCTCGCCGCCCGCTACAAGCTGCCCCAAGACTGCGGCGACGCGCCCCACGAGCTGCTGGAGGCCGCCTGCAAGGGCCGGGGCTGGCTGCTCTCCGGCGGGCGCTATGACACCGACCGCGCCGCCGCGCTGGTGCTGGACGAGTTCCGCGCGGGCAAGATCGGGAAGATCACGATTCAGCCCGCGCTGGCGTCAAAAGGGTGACGCCCCATGAGCGTCGAATCGCGCGTCGCCGAGCTGCTGCGCCGTCTGGAGCTGGGCACGCTGATCGAGCCGCCGCGCCCTGTGCGCGGCGGACTGCTGCATAAGCTCTATCGCGCCGTCACTGAAGAAGGCGCGTATGCCGTCAAGGCGCTCAACCCTGAAATCATGGCCCGGCCCCACGCGCTGGATAATATGCGCAATTCTGAGCGCGCAGCCGCGGCGTTCTCAAGTCTTGTCCCGGCAATCGCGGCGCTGGAACTGAACGGCGCGCGCGTCCATGAACTGGCGGGGCGCTATTATACGGTCTATCGCTGGGCGGATGGGCAGTCGATATTTCCGCCGGAGATCACCGCCGCGCACTGCGCTGCCATCGGCGATATTTTAGGGCGGATGCATCGCGCACACCTCACAGCGGAGGGCATATCGCCCGAACGACCTTCCATGCCTGACTTTGATTGGGCAGGTACTCTGCGCCAGGCCAAGAGCGTCGGGCCGGAGAGGGCATGGCTAATGCGGTTTGAGGCGGCTCTGGACGACCTCAATGCCTGGAGCGCCGCCACCCGTGCGGCGATGGGCGGGCTCTCGGACGCGCCGGTGATCAGCCATCGCGATCTGGACCCAAAAAACGTGCTGTGGCACGGCATGGAGCCGATGGTGATCGACTGGGAGGCAGCGGGCTACGTCGACCCGCGCCTGGAGCTGTTGGAGGTCATACTCTACTGGGCGGACGACGCGCGGGGCGGCCTTACCCGATCGCTGTTCGCGGCGCTGACCACGGCCTACGCTCGGCATTTCCCCCTGGATTCCAGCTGGGCGGCCGTGCTTCAGGCGGGCCGTGCGGGCACGTTGGCGTGGCTGGCCTACAACCTGCGCCGCGCCATGGGCCATGTCTCCCAGGACGCTGGCGAGATTCTGCTGGGCGAATCGCAGGTTTTGGAAACCCTCGACGCGCTGTACGCCTATGACAGCAAAATCGCAACGCTTAAAATGTGGCTGTAGGAGGGAATATCCATGCAGAATGACAGGTCTCACAAAAGGCGGGAGACGGCGCTGGAAAAGCTGGAGCGGTTGACGCGAATCGAGCGCGGGCTCTGGGCCGAGGGCTTCAAGATCGCTGGCATCGACGAGGTTGGCCGCGGCCCTCTGGCGGGCCCGGTAGTCACGGCCTGCGTATCCATTCCCCAGGACAAGCTCATTCCCGGTGTGGACGACTCCAAAAAGCTCTCGGAAAAGCGGCGGGAGGCCCTCTATCCCCTGCTGCTGGCGGCGGCGGACTACGCCGAGACCTGCTTCATCGGCCCGGAGATGATCGACGAGATCAACATCCTCCAGGCCACCCGACGAGCCATGGAGACCTGCGCGGCGAAATTCGAAAACGGGCTGTTTCTGATCGACGCCGTGGAGGGGCTGCGGCTGCCCGGCGAGTCGCGGGCGCTGATTCACGGCGACGCGCTGAGCTACATGATCGGCGCGGCCTCCATCATCGCCAAGGTCACCAGAGACCGCTACATGATCGAGCTGGATGAAAAGTACCCCATGTATGGCTTCGCCCGCAACAAGGGCTACGGCACGGCGGAGCACATCGCCGCGCTCAGAAAATACGGCCCCTGCCCGGAGCACCGGCGCAGCTTCATCGGCAAAATCCTGGGTGAGGGCTATGAATAAGCGGCGCGCCGGCGCCCAGGGCGAGGCGGACGCCCGCGCGTTTCTTGTGAAAAAGGGCGCGAAAATTCTTGCGATGAACTGGCGTCGGCCCACCGGCGAAATCGACATCATCGCTCAATGGAAGGGCACGATCCTGTTCGTGGAAGTCAAGCGCCGCTCGTCGCTGCGCTACGGCAGGCCCGCCGAGGCCGTCGACCGCGCCAAGCAGAGCCACATCCTGCGCACCGCCGCGCTGTATTTGCAGGAAAACGGCCTCGCGGACGCGCCCGTGCGCTTCGACGTGATCGAGGTGCTGCCCGGCGAGCTCCGCCACATCGAAAGCGCCTTTGACGCGACGGGGGTATTTTGATTTAAAAGCGCGATTTGCAAGGCAAATCGCGCTTTTTGCAGGAATTTCACTCCTCCATGTGGAAATTATAAAGGTTATTGTATTACCTGTTTTCAAGGAGAACCGATGATGAAAAAACTGCTGTGCGCGTTGCTCGCACTGACGCTGATGCTGTCGCTGGGGATCGCTTGTTTGGCGAAAGAGGAGAACCTGCTGCAAAACGGCGATTTCTCCCAGGACGACGGCGACCTGCCCGCGGGCTGGCGCAGGGACATGTGGCTGACCGACGCGGGCGTAAGCCTGCTGACCGTCGATCCCGACGGCTACGAGGGCGCTTGCGTGACCGTGACCAACGTGGACGAGAACGACGCTCGCTTCGCCCAGACCGTGAAGGTGGAGCCGGACGCGATCTATCGCCTCAGCGGCATGATTCGCGCCGCCGGCTGCGACGCCAACGGCTACGGCGCGACGCTCTCCATCCAGGACGTGTTCGTCTACTCCGACGGCGTGTTCGACACGGAGGGCGATTGGCAATATGTGGAGCTCTACGGGCGCACGGGTCCGAAGCAGACGGAGCTGACGGTATTCGCTCGCGTGGGCGGCTACGGCAGCCTCTCCAGGGGCAGCGCCAGCTTCGACAATATCGCGCTGATAGAACTGGAGGAAGCCCCGGTGGACGCCATCGTGTACGAATTTTACCGGGAGAACAGCGGCGCTTCCAGCGCCGCCGCGAACTCCGACGGCGAGCCCGCTCGCTATACCGAGAGCTGGCTGCTGTTCATCGGCTGCTATGCGCTGCTGATCGTGGGCGTCACCCGCAAGCGCGGACGCGCGACCGAAGCGATGCCAAAGCCCCGGCTGCGCCTGTTCTTCATCCTCGGCCTGGCGCTGGCGTTCCTCCTGAGGCTGATTCTCGCCGTCCGCGTGCGGGGCTACAACACCGATATCAACTGTTTCTCGGCCTGGTCGGAGCGGATGTTCACCCTCGGCCCCGCGAAATTCTACGACCCGGACTATTTCTGCGACTATCCGCCGGGCTACATGCTGCTGCTGTGGATCCCCGCGGCGCTGCGCAGACTGCTGAATATCTCCACTGGCAGCGGCGCGTATCTGGCGCTGCTGAAGCTCATTCCCATGCTTGCGGACATCGCCGCGGCGGCGCTGGTATGGCGGGTGGCCCGCAAAAAGCTCTCCGAGCGCGGCGCGGTGCTGTTGGGCTTGATGATCGCCTTCAACCCCGCCGCCATCGCCAACTCCGCCGCCTGGGGGCAGATCGACGCGCTGCTGGCGCTGGCCATCGCTCTGTGCGCGCTGGAGGCCGCGGACGGCAAGTATATTCGCGCCCTGCTGTGCTTTGGCGCGGCGCTGCTGATCAAGCCTCAGGCGCTGCTGTTCGGCCCGGTGGGCCTGGCGGCAATCCTGTGCGGCATTCTCAGCGCCGCGCCCGCGGAACGCAAAGCACGGCTGCGCGGGCTGCTGATCGGCGCAGCGGCGTGCCTGGGCATGCTCTACGCGGTGGCCTTCCTCTGCTGCCTGGGTCAGGCGAGCGGCTTCGGCGGCGCGCTCACACGGCCCGTCGCTTGGCTGATCGAGCTCTACACCGGCACGGTAAGCGGCTATCGCTACGTGACGGTGAACACGCTGAACCTACACTACCTGCTCGGCATGAACTGGGCGCGAATCGAGGATCACGGCGGCGTTGCGGCGCTGGCCTGGATACTGTTCGCCCTATCCTATATCGGCTGCATCGCGCTGACGATCAAGAGCGCGAAGAAGCCTCGACGGCTGTTTTTGACCGGCGGGCTATTGATCGTGCTGGTATGCAGCTTTGGCCCGATGATCCACGAGCGCTACATCTTCCCCGGCCTGATCCTGTTGGCGCTGGCCTTCGGCTGTGAGCGCGACCGGCGCCTGCTGATTTCCCTCACTGTGCTGACGGCGACGCTGTTTATGAATGAAATCCTGGTGCTTCAGGGCGGCATGACGGAGGCGAATTTCGGCCATTTGCAGGACAGCGAGCGCTGGCTGAATTGCCTGCTCTCCATCGTCAACGTGCTGAACGCCGGGTTCCTGGCCTGGACCGCGGCGGATCTCTGCCTGCGCGACCACGCGTGGGCGCTGAAATCTCCGAAGCGCGAGACCATCCCCGCCGGGGCCTATACCCTTGCCCAGGAGCCGGACTACCGCATGGGCATCAAGCGGCCCGACATGCTGCTGATGGCGGCGGTGACGCTGCTCTACAGCGTGCTGGCCTTCACCAACCTGGGCGTCACCGAAGCGCCGCAGACCAGCTGGGTCGCCAGCCAGAGCGGCGAAGCCGTGGTGTTCGACCTGGGCGAAGTGGAGACCTTCCGCATGACCTACTACGGCGGCATCTGTAGTTCCACCTTCACCGTGGAGCTTTCAAACGACGGCGAAACCTGGACGGACCCCTGCTGGGCAAAATACGCGCAGGGCGAAATCTTCCGCTGGCTGTGGTACACGCCGCTGGATGCGGATCAGAACGTGCTCTACAACGAAACCATTCCCACCGACGACGGCTCGGCCTACGTGACCTACGCCGGCGGCGGCGACAGTGACCCGATGCAGACGGCCCGGTTCGTGCGCCTGACTGCGGAATCGGCGGGGCTCACGCTCAGCGAAGTGGGCTTTCTGGACGCCGAGGGCAACGTCCTGCCCATCGCCGGCGTCAGCCAGAGTGGCCAGACGGCGGATTCCGCCAGCAGCGCGGCGCTCTTGATCGACGAGCAGCGCACGGTGGCCGCCTATCCCAGCTATCTGAACTCCACCTACTTTGACGAAATCTACCACGCCCGCACGGCCTACGAGCATCTGCACGGCATGAGCGCCTACGAGTGGACGCACCCGCCGCTGGGCAAGGTGCTGATGATGGTTGGCATACAGCTCTTCGGCATGACGCCCTTCGGCTGGCGCTTCATGGGCACGCTGGTGGGCGTGCTGATGGTGCCGCTGATGTACCTGCTGGCGAAGCAGCTGACCAAGGACACCCGGCTGTCCTTCATCGCCATGTGCCTGATGGCGCTGGATTCCATGCACTTCACCCAGACCCGCATCGCCACCATCGACAGCTACGCGGTATTCTGGATCATGCTGATGTACCTGTTCATGTTCCGGTATTGCCAGATGAGCTGGAACCGGGAGTCGCTGGGCAAAACCCTCGTGCCGCTGGGGCTGTGCGGCGTGACGATGGGCATCGCCTGGGCCACCAAGTGGGTGGGCCTCTATGCTTCTGCGGGGCTGGCGATCCTGTTCTTCTGGACGGTGTTCCGCCGCCTGCGGGAGCTGAAGCACCTGAAGGACAAATCGCAGTCGCTCCGGAGCCTGGTGATCACGCTGCTGTTCTGCGTGGTATTCTTCATCGTCATACCTGTGCTGATCTACTACTTCAGCTATTTCTGGCTGCTGCGACCGGAGGGCGTCAAGAGCTTCGGCGATATGCTGTCCAGCGCGCGGCTCAAGCGCGTGATCGAGCTGCAAAAGAGCATCTACAGCTATCACGCGGGCCTGGGCGGTGACACCCACTATTTCCGCTCCCCCTGGTATCAGTGGCCCGTGATCTGGTGGCCCATGTGGTACTATTCCGGCACGAACTACATGCCGGAGGGCGTCGTCTCCTCCATCAGCTGCATGGGCAACCCGGCGGTCTGGTGGTTTGGGCTGGCGGCGCTGATCTTCACGCTGATTCGGATGTGCTGGCAGCGCCGCGCCCACAGGCGGGACGTGATGGTGATCGTCGGCTTCGCCAGCCAGTTCCTGCCCTGGGTCATCGTGCCGCGCTCCACGTTCATCTACCACTATTTCGCCAGCGTGCCCTTCATCATCTTGGCTTCGGTGCTGCTGCTGGACGCCATTCGCAAGCGCAACGAGACGGCCTTCAACGTCACCTCCGGCGCGCTGCTTGGCTCGGCGCTGATCCTGTTCGGCGCGTTCTATCCACTGGAGAGCGGCCTGCCCTGCGCGCGCAGCTACGCGCGGCACCTGCGCTGGTTCAAATGGTACAACTATTAATGACACGGAGGACACAGTCATGCTCGCGTTCGTTCAAAGCTGCGGCCTGAGCGGCATCGACGGCTTCGCGGTATCGGTAGAGATCAACCTGGACCACGGCATGCCCATGTTTGAGATCGTCGGCCTGCCGGACGCCTCGGTGAAGGAATCCCGCGAGCGCGTGCGCGCGGCGCTGAAAAACAGCGGCTATCAATTCCCCGCGGAGCGCCTGACCGTCAATCTGGCTCCCGCCGATCTGAAAAAGGAAGGCCCCGCCTTCGATCTGCCCATCGCGCTGGGCATGCTGGCCTGCATGGGGCTGATCGACCAGGCGGCGCTGGAGGACGTGTGCGTGTTCGGCGAGCTGTCGCTGAACGGCGCGGTGCGGCCCGTGCGCGGCGCGCTGCCCATGGTGATCTCCGAGATGGAGCGGGGCGTGAAGCGCTTCCTGCTGCCCGCGGAAAACGCCGGAGAGGTGGGCTGCATCGAGGGCGCTCAGATCATTCCCGCGGATACCCTCTGCGCCGCCGTGCGCCATTTGACCGGCGAGCTGCCCATCGAGCCGCTGACGCCCGTGGCCTACCGGACGCTCATCAGCCGCCGGCAATTTGCCGAGGATTTCTGTCACGTGAAGGGCCAGCACAAGGCCAAGCGCGCGCTGGAGATTGCCGCCGCGGGCGGGCACAACGTGCTGCTCATCGGCCCGCCGGGCAGCGGCAAGACGCTGATGGCCCGCTGCATGCCCACCATTCTTCCCGACATGACCTTCGAGGAGGCGCTGGAGGCCACCCGCATCCATTCCGTGGCCGGGGTCGTGCCGCCCACGGGCCTGCTCACCGAGCGGCCCTTCCGCTCGCCCCACCACACCGCCAGCCACGCCAGCCTCGTGGGCGGCGGCCCGAACGCCCTGCCCGGTGAGATCAGCAAGGCGCACAACGGCGTCTTGTTCCTGGACGAGCTGCCGGAATACCGCCGGGACGTGCTGGAAGCGCTGCGCCAGCCCATGGAGGATGGCTTCGTGACCATCACCCGCGTGAACGCGCAGTCTACATATCCCTCCCGATTCGTGCTGGTGTGCAGCATGAATCCCTGCCCCTGCGGCAACCTGGGCAGCCGCGCCAAGCAGTGCCGGTGTACGCCCAACGAGATAAGGCGATATTTAAACAGGATTTCCGGGCCTCTGCTGGACCGCATCGACATGCACATCGAGGTGGAATCCATCCCCTCCGAGCGCCTTTCAGACACCACGCTCTCCGAGGACAGCGCCCACATCCGCCAGCGCGTGGAGGCCGCGCGGGCAGTGCAGCGCCGGCGCTACGGCGATTCCGGCATCCACTCAAACGCCGAGCTCAACGCCCGCACGCTGCCCGGCGTCTGCAAGATGACCCCCGCGGCCAGCGCGCTGCTCACCGCCTCCACCGAGAAGATGAAGCTCTCCAACCGGGCGTATACCCGCATATTGAAGGTCGCCCGCACCATCTGCGATCTGGACGGCGTGGAACTGATCGGCGAGGAGCAGGTGGCCGAGGCGGTACAGTACCGGACGCTGGACCGAAAGTATTGGGGGTAGCGAGCGAAGCCGCGGCTGGAAATTCCTTTGTATAGTTCAGGGCGATGGGGAGCCTGACATGACACGTATGTATATTCATAGATAAATTCCTGTCTGTAGATACGCCATGATGTTTTTCCGCCCCGCCCGGAACCTTTTGCCCCTTCCGATCGTCTGTATTTCAGGAGGGATGCGAAATGACCATGCGGTTTATCCCCAGGGAAAAGCTGAGCAAGAAGGCACGAAAGCTGCTGGACCGGGAGCGTCGCGCCGGGTGGGGCCTCTCCCCCGTCACCCGTCGGGTGGAGAGCAAGAAGAGATATAACAGGAAACATAAATCCCATGCCGACGAAACGGCATGGGATCATGTTATCAATGGGTAGAGCGGGTATCACTTCACCGCGCCGGTGATGCCTTCCGCAAACTGCTTCTGCAGCACGAAGAAGATGATGATCGTCGGCAGCGAGCAGAACAGAACGCCCAGCATCAGCATGCCGTAGTCCACGGCGTAGCCGTTGGAGAGGTTGGCGATCAGCATCGGCATGGTCTGGAAGGAATTGGCCTTCATGACCGTGCGGGGCCACATATAGGCGTTCCAGGCGTTCATAAAGGTGATGACCGCCGCCGCCGCGTAGGTAGACTTCATGATCGGCATATACATCTTGAAGAAGATCATGAACTCGTTCTCGCCGTCGATGCGGGCCGCCTCCAAGAGCGCCGTCGGGAAGTTGCGGCTGTTCTGGCGGAACATCATGATCATAAACGGCGTAGAAATGCCCGGCAGGATGAACGCCCACACCGTGTTCAGCAGCTTGGCCTTGGAGACCATGATGAACAGCGGGATCAGCGTAGCCACCTGCGGCACCATCATGGCCAGCAGCAGCACCGCGAAGAGGCGGTCCTTGTGCTTGTCATGGTACAGCTCGAAGCCATAGCCCGCCAGCGAGCAGATCAGCAGCGTCAGCACGGTCTGCACCGCCGCGTAGAAGAAGGAGTTGCCCATGGACTGCCACAGATTCTGCTGGGCGATCAGGTTCTTGTAGTTCTCGACGAGGTTCGTGCCAAACCAAATCTTGCCGCGGGCCACCTCGACGGTGGTGTTGGTGGCGGCGGTGAACATCCAATAGAGCGGAAAGACCGAGATCAGCGAGACGATGGTCAGAAAAATGTAGCTGGGAATCAGCTTCCGCTGGATATGGGATATCGACTTGCCCGTATTGCCGCTCTTAGTCACGGGTATCACCCACCCTCATGTTGATATACGCCTGGATGGCGACCAGAATAAACACGATGAAGGACAGCGCCGACGCATAGCCGAAGTTGGCGACGCCCTGGCCCAGCGAGTTGTTGTAGATATAGTGGGACATGGTGATGGTGGTGTTCGCCGGGCCGCCGTTGGTCAGGTTCACGGACTCGTCGAACAGCTGCAGCGTGCCGTTGATGGACATGATGCCCGTCATCACGATGACCGGCTTCAGCAGCGGCACCGTAATCGTCCAGAAGGTCTGCCAGCCGCTGGCGCCGTCGATGTTGGCGGCTTCATACACCGAGTAGTCGATGTTTTGCAGACCCGCCAGGAAAAAGACCATGTTGTAGCCGGTCCAGCGCCAGAGCAGCGCGATGATGATGACCGCCTTCGCCGTGCCCGGCACGCCCAGCCAGTTGACATTCTCCTTGATGAGGCCGATGCCCATCAGCGCGCTGTTGACGAGGCCCTGGGTGGCAAACAGCGTCTTGAAGATGATGGCGTAGGAGACCAGCGCCGTGGCGCAGGGCAGGAAGATCATGGTGCGGAACAGGCCGCGGAACTTCAGATCCTTGTTGTTCAGCAGCTGCGCCAGCAGGATCGCCAGCACCAGCATGATCGGCACCTGGATGATCAGATAGAGGAAGGTATTCCCCATGGAGGTCTTGAACATCCGGTCTTGCAGCATGCGGGAATAGTTGTTAAACAGGGGCTCCGACCACTGCAGGTTGGCGGATGAACCGGTCTTCAGCGACGTGATGAACGCCTGCACCATGGGATAGAAGCTCATGGCGAAGATGAGCAGCGTCGCGGGCGTCAGGAAGGCCCAGCCCGCCGCCTGCTGTCGGGCGAGCACGCTGAGCTGTTTCTTCTTTTTCATTGGAGCGGTCCCTCCTCGCGGGGTGATGTTGATATGGACGTGATCGTAGATTGCGTTAACGCCACGAGGGCGCTGTTCCGATGTAGGGGCGCCGATGCGGCGCCCGCCCCTGGCAGCGGCGAGGGCTTGTCAGCGGGCGGCGCATCGCCGCCCCTACGGCATCCTGACATCCTGTTCGAAAACCCAAGCGGGAGGCCGGCCGCAGCCGGCCTCCCGCGAAGGCTTCACGCGTCGATGTCCGCCAAATTACAGGCCCATCGCGAAGCGCAGCTGATCCTCAGCGTTCTTCAGCGCGGTCTCGACGTCGCTGCCCATCAGAGCCTCCTGGATGGCGGCGCCGATGTACTGACGGCAGGTGTAGTGATAGTCATTCTGCTCGACGATCGGCACATTGCCGCCCATCTTGACGATGTCGGTGTAAATGGCCTGGCCATCGAAGAAGTCCACGCCCTCCTGATACACGTCGGACTCGCCGGCGCTGATGCAGCAGGTGATGACGCCGCCGTTGCGCAGGGCGTTGTCATAGGTCTCGGTGGAGCCGCCGAAGGTGTAGGCCAGGAAGGCCTTGGCCAGGTCGGGGTTCTCGCAGTGCGCGGTGATGTACAGGGAGGAGCCGCCGTTGGCAGCGTAGCCCTCAGCGCCGGTCAGGGTCGGCAGGGAGGTGATGCCCCACTTGCCGCTGTTCTCGGCCACCTGCTCGATGGTGGGGATGATCCAGTTGCCGTTGATGACGCCCGCAACCTGGTCGCCCATGATGGTGGCGTCGGTGTAGCCGGTCCAGTCGTTGGCTAGGATCAGGACGTTCTTCTGCTGCATCTCAACCAGCAGGCTGATGATCTTCACCAGATCCTCATTCTCGGTGATGTAGGGCTCGCAGTCCTTGAACTGGCTCTTGCCCTCGGCCTGCAGCATCATGTAGGGCAGGTCGTTGCCGCTGCCGTCCATGGAGAGCAGGGCCTTGCCGGTCTTGGCGTACACTTCCTCGCCGATCTCGATGAAGCGCTCCCAGGTGATGCCGGTGACATCCGCCAGGGTGTAGCCGCACTCCTCAAGGATATCCACGCGATAGGCCGCGACGGCGGTGCCGTTGTCCACCGGCACGCCGTAGTGCACACCGTCTATGGTGCTGTAGCTCAGCTTCTCAGCGCCAAAGTCGTCCCAGTTGATGTCCGCGCCCTCCAGGCTCTGCCAGGCGTCCGGATAGTCGGCCACGTAGCGCTGGATGAAGTGGTCCTGGAACAGCACGATGTCAGACAGGGTGGAGTAGTCGCCGGAGGAGCCGGCGGTGGTCATGTCGTTCTCGACGTCGGAAGAAGCGGAGACGACGTTGATTTCAAGCTCGAAATCGGGATCGACGTTGGCCTTGTAGTCCGCCGCGGCGGCCTCAAGGGCGGGGATGTTGAAGTTCGGGTCCCACGCGCTGACGGTCAGGGTCTCCGCCATGGCGGCGACGCAACCCATCAGCATGCACAGCACGGCGACGAGGGCGATGATCTTCTTCACAGTTATGTTCCTCCTTGCATATTTTCGGTCAAATTCAATCTTTTGACCGTTTGCACATAATTCTAACATGTTTTTCACCCCCCCGTCAATGGATTAATATACAATTTACATGAGAAAGATAAAAAAAAGCGCGTGAATTTTGGAGAGTGGCGCGTGGCGTTAAAGTCTGCCATTGAAACTGCGAGCGCTGATATGGGCTTATATCAACCTCACGCGAAAGACTACTCCGCGCCTATAATTCCAAAAACCAACTCGCACTCCACTCTCCACACTCCACGCTAAATTCTCACCGCTTCCCGGTTCTCCCGGCGGACGCGGTCGATGGCCGCCTCGTTCAGATCGAGCAGCAGCTTGATCCGCCGCCCGTCCTCGCGAACGATCATTGTATAATAGGGAACGGCGTCGTCGTAGGAGGTATAATCGAACTTCTTGAGCTTCACGGCGCCGTCCTTTCGAAAGGGCGCCACGGCCTCGTCCCGCGGGCGGGCCAGTATCTCCACATCCTTCAGCGAAAACTCGTGCTGGGTCACGCGCCCGCGCTCCAGCAGCCGGTCGATCCGCATGCGACCGTTTTCCAATATGTATTCGTACAGCCGCCTGGTGGCGTGGGTATAGACAAAATAGCCCATGGCCATCAGAAAGCAGGGCAGCATCATGCCCCTGTCGCCGGCCACGGCCAGCAGCAGAAACACCGCCGCAAGCGCCACCATCACGCCGCGCAAGAGCTTCTCCGAGGGCCGCGCCCGGCGGGTCACGGAGATTACGAGCCTATCCATGGTAAGCCTCCTTTAAAACCACTTGTCCAGCATTCCCGCTGCCCCATCGCCCTACTCCGCCGCCAGCCAGGCATAGTGGAGCGCGTTCTCGTGATTGCCCCGCGCCATCGCCTGCCAGGCCTTCGGCAACGCAGCGACAGACGCAAGGCGAACCGTCGCTCGTCTTGCGCGATATAGCGCCTCAAGCGCCTTACATTTCCTTCCCCGCCTCCCGCCGCAGGCGGAAGTCCACGGAGCGCTTCAGGTATTCCAGATATTCCGCGTCCCGGCACATGGCCTTGCCGGGGGTGTCGGAGAGCTTCGCCACGGCGCGGCCGTTCACGGTCTGCAGCTTGATGACGATGTTCAGCGGCTCCACGCCGGTGTCGTTGGCGCAGAAGGTGCCGATGCCGAAGGAGACCTTCACCCGATCGTGGAACCGCTCCCAGAGGGCCTGGGCGCGGTCGAAGTCCAGGCTGTCGCTGAACAGCAGCAGCTTGCTCTTCGGGTCGACGCCGTACTTTTTATAGTGCGCGATCAGCTTCTCGCCCCAGGCGTAAGGGTCGCCGCTGTCGTGGCGCACGCCGTTGAAGTTGTTCACCATCGCCCGGTTGAAGTCCAGCAGGAACAGGTCCGTGGTCAGCGTGTCCGACAGGGCGGTGCCGTTGTCGCCGCGGTACTCGTCGTACCAGTCCTCCAGCGCATAATGATTGGTGTAGGCCAGGGGGATGGAATCGATGCCCTGATACATCTGCACGAACTCGTGGGCATAAGTGCCGACGGGCGTGAGGCCATACTTCATGGCCAGATAGACGTTGGAGGTGCCCACGCAGTTGCCGGTCTCCGCCGCCAAACGGCGCACCACCTCGTCCTCCCATTCCCGCGACAGCCGCCGCCGGCAGCCGAACTCCGCGAACTGAAAGGTGTATCTGCCCGACTGAAAATCGCCGATCTTCCCGTCCAGCCGCGCCTTCGCGGCGGCGCGCAGGGCGTCATAGTCGTACTTCATGCGGAAGTAGACCTCGTTCACGATCTCCAGCAGATAGATCTCAAACTGCATGGCCGAGAACAGCGGCCCGCGCACCACGACGCTCAGCTCGCCATCGTCCAGCAGCTCGGTCTCCACATAGTCCCGGATGGGATGCCAGAGGCGCAAGAACTCCACATAGTCGCCCTTGATGTAGCGGATGGAGCGCAGGTAGTCCAGCTCCGCTTTTGTGAAGCGAAGCCCGCACAGGTGGTCGATCTGGGCCTTGATCTCCTCAAACATCTCCGGCGTGAACACAATGCCTTCGTTGCGGCAGCGGAAATAGTATTCACCGCTGAGATCGGTGTGCTTGTGAAAGATCACCTGATCCATGTTGAACTTGTAAAGGTCGGTATCCAGCAGGGAAACGACGATGGGATCCAGCTTCATATTCCTTTCCTTCCCTTCGATGCGTTGGCGGGTGTGTCCGGCGGCCTCTCCGCGGCGCGGTCCATTACTCCGCGAAGGGATCGACGATCACCGGCATGCGGCGCTTGTGCATATTCGCCCGCTCCTTCTTGCGGATGATCGCGTCGATGGCGGCGTCGCCGCAGGTACCGAAGCGGATATACCGGTGGATATCGGCATAGCGGAGACCCAGGCGCTCCTCGTCGCTCGCGCCGGAGAGACCGTCCGTGGGCGTCTTCTCCACCAGCTCGCGGGGTAGCTCCGGCAGTGTCAGCCCCACCTCTACCACCTCCACGCTGGTAAGCGCGCCCAGCAGCGCGAAGTCGCAGGAGGTGTCGCCGTCCTTGGTGCAGTAGCCCACCGTGGCTTCCGAGAGATTGCCCGTGCCCACCAGCCGCGCGCCAAGGCTCTGGGCGATATAGCGCAGCGCGGTCATGCGCAGCCTCGGTCCGACGTTGATATCGCTCTCCCGGCTGTAGGGAATAGCAAATTCGCCTTCGGGATTCGCGGGCCCCGCCTGGTCGGTGACGGCCCGCAGCGCGGCGTGTATGCCGCCGATATTCACCGTGCGCCTCTGAACGCCCAGCGCCTCGCACACCCGCAGGCTGTCGGCGATGTCGCTCTGTATGCCGTCGGGCAACATCACGCCGTAGATGTTCTCCCGCCCCAGCGCCCGCGCGCAGATCGCCGCGGACACGGTGGAATCCTTGCCGCCGGAAACACCGACGACCACCTTGGAAAAGCCCTGCTCCCGCGCCAGGCGCCGCACGGCCGCAACCAGGCCGTCCCGCGCCGTCTCCGCGTCAAAACGATAGTCTTTCATGCTGAACCTCATTTCCTCCATATGGGCGGATTGCGTCCACGGACGCGTTATAATATATCGATCTGGCAGCTCGCCATCGTCTCCAGCGCCGCCTCGTGCTTTTCAGGCGTCACCCCGGCGCAGCAGCCCCTGCGCACGGCGACTTCCGCCTCCGGGAAGTGCGCCTTCAGCAGCAGCGCGTTGGAGACCACGCAGATGTCGGTACAGAGGCCGATCAGCTCGATCACCCGCGGCTCCGCGCCGCCCGCCAGTTCCCGGATGAGCTCCGGCAGGCGCACGCTGCCGAAGGTGGGCTTCTCCACCCGCGGGCTGTCCGCCAGCGCGTCCTCTATTTCAGGGCTGAGCCGCCAGCCCTCGGTATCCCGAACGCAGTGGCGCACGGGCAGCTTTTTGCCCTCGGCGGTCTCAAGATAGTCCTCCCCGTGGGTATCCAGCGTGGCAATCACGACATAGCCCTCCGCGCGGGCCGCGCGGACGCGCTCAGCCGCCGCGGGCACAATCGCCCGCGCCTCGGCGGTACCCAGACTGCCGTCGATAAAATCCCTCTGCATATCCACCACGATCAGAAACCTGTCTCTCATATGACTTCCTCCTCCCGCGGTTCCCCGTTCCCTGTTATAATACCACAAAAGCGCGTCCGTATCCTTTATTTCAGCCAAATTCTTACATATTTAATGATGTGTTCTCCCGTCGAATTCAGTTTTCCCTTGTGCTTTGCCGGGAAGTGTGATAATATCTTTACTGGAAAAATTTGCGTGGCAATCATGCCGCGCGCGTTCAAGGAGCCTGTTTACCTATGAAGACGGCATTGATCATTCCCGCCTACAAGCCCGCGAAGGAGCTTTTGGCGCTGCTGGATCAGTTCAAGGAAAACCCCGCTTTCGTGCCGGTAGTGGTGGACGACGGCAGCGGCGCGGAATTTGAGCCGATATTTTCGGCCCTGCCCCAGGGCGTGCGGTTGCTGCGCCATCCCCAGAATAAGGGCAAGGGCGCGGCGCTGAAGACCGCGTTTGGTTACGTGCTGGAGAGCCTGCCGGAATGCGGTCTCGCAGTGACCGCCGACGCCGACGGTCAGCACAAGTATGAAGACATCCTGCGCGTTTGCGCCACCGCCGAGGCCAATCCAACGGCGCTGGTGCTGGGCAGCCGCAAATTCGAGGGCGAGGTGCCGCTGCGCAGCCGCATGGGCAACGGCATCACCCGCCAGGTATTCGCCATCGCCAGCGGCGTGAAGGTGTACGACACCCAGACCGGCCTGCGCGCCTTCGGGCGCGAGGGCATGCGAACGTTCACGGAGGTCTCCGGCGAGCGCTATGAATATGAAATCAACATGCTGCTCACGGCGGCGCAGTCGGGCATGCCGATTCTGGAGGAGTGGATCGAGACGGTCTATCTGAACGACAACGCCTCCTCCCACTTCAATCCCTTCAAGGATTCCCTGAAGATCTACCTGTGCATCTTCAAGTTCTGCGCCTCGTCGCTGCTGGCGTTCATCGTCGACTACGTGCTGGCGCTGCTGCTCAAGGGGCTCACCCACGCCTGGCCCGCCGCCGCGTCGGTAAACTTCAGCGTCGTCGTCGCGCGGCTGGTCAGCGCCACGGTGAACTTTACCGTCAATCGCAAGATGGTCTTCAACGGCAACGAAAAGCTGGGCAAGGCCATCGCCAAATACGCGGCGCTGGCGGCCTGCATCCTGGCGCTGAACCTGGCGCTGATGCACGTCCTCACCGGGCCGGTGGGCCTGCCCTTCGCTGTGGCGAAGATCATCGTGGAAATCACGCTCTTTTTCCTGAATTTCGTGATGCAGGGCAAATTCGTGTTCCGCAAGAAGGCAAACTGAGCTCAACGACACTCTGCTTTTCCGGAGGTGCGCATGGACTACACCGCCATGGAGCAATACTGGATTTGGCTGTCCAGCGTGGAGGGAATCGGCCCGAAGCGATTCTATCAGCTGCTGAGTTTGTACGAGGACGCCCGCAGCGTATGGGACGCTCTGGGCGGGGTGCTCACACCGCCGGACATGCGGTTTCTGGGCACCGCGACGTTGGAAAAGCTGCGCGCCGCGCGGGATGAGCGCTATTTCTACCGGCTGTTCGACAGGCTGGAGCGAGGCGGCATCCGCGCTGTCACCCGGCTGAGCGAAAGCTATCCCGCCGCGCTGACCGGCATCTACGACCCGCCGCCCACGCTGTACCTGCGGGGCGCATGCCCGCTGAACGGCGAGCGGATGATCGCCGTGGTCGGCTCCCGCCGCTGCACGCGGGACGGCCAGCGCGCCGCGCGGGAATTTGGCCGGGGGCTGGCCGAGAACGGCGTCACTGTGGTCAGCGGTATGGCGCGGGGCATCGATTCCTGCGCCCATCAGGGCGCGCTGGACGCCGGCGGACCCACCATCGCGGTGCTGGGCTGCGGCGTGGACGTGGTCTATCCGCCGGAAAACGACCGGCTGATGGCCGAGATCATCGACACCGGCGGCGCGATCGTCTCTGAATTCCTGCCCGGCACGCCGCCTACTCCCGGCAACTTCCCCGCCAGAAACCGCATCATCAGCGGCATGACGGACGGCACGCTGCTGGTGGAGGGCGCGAAGGCCTCCGGCGCGATGATCACCGTAAACCTGGCGCTGGAGCAGGGCCGCGACGTGTTCGCCGTGCCCGGCGGCATCTATTCGCCGCTGAGCAACGCGCCCAATCGGATGATATTGGACGGCGCGACGCCGGTTCTCTCCCACTGGGATATCCTGGAGCACTACCGCTGGGCGCAGCGCCCACAGGCCGACGATGGCCGGAGAAGGCCCGGTAGCGCGGCGCTGGAACCGGACGAGCGGGCGCTGGTGGAGCCGCTGCGGGAGCAGGCGCTGTCCTTTGACGAGCTGGCCACGCTCACCGGATATTCGGCGGCAAAGCTAAATTCCCACTTGACAATGCTGGAACTTCGGGGAATAATAGAAAAGGTGCCGGGCGGATTATACCGTTCATACGCAAATATGGAGAATTGAAAGCGGAATAGGGAGAATGAGGATGGTACCAAACGCTAACCCTAATCCCTATTCTCTAATCCCTGATTATGGAGGATCCTATGGCAAACAAACTCGTCATCGTCGAATCGCCGGCAAAGGCAAAGACGATCGGAAAGTTCCTGGGGCGCGGCTACAAGGTGGAGGCATCCCAGGGCCACGTCCGCGATCTGCCGAAGAGCCAGATCGGCGTGGATGTGGAAAACAACTTTGAACCGAAATACATCACCATCCGCGGACGCGGCGAAATCCTGGGTAAGATTCGCAAGGAGGCCCGCTCCGCCAGCAAGATCTATCTCGCGACCGACCCGGACCGCGAGGGCGAGGCCATCTCCTGGCACCTGGCCAACGTGCTGGGCATCGACGAGGATTCGGCCTGCCGCATCGAGTTTCACGAGGTGACCAGCAAGGCCGTCAAGGCCGCGGTGAAGAGTCCCCGCAGGATCGACATGGATCTTGTGAACGCCCAGCAGGCCCGCCGCGTGCTGGACCGGCTGGTGGGCTACAAGATCAGCCCCATCCTGTGGCAGAAGGTGAAGAAGGGGCTGAGCGCCGGCCGCGTGCAGTCCGTCGCCACCAAGATCATCTGCGACCGGGAGAACGAAATCGAGGCCTTCATCCCGGAGGAATACTGGACGCTGACCACCACCTTCAATATTGACAAGACCCAGGTCGCCGCCCGCTTCACCGGCTATGGCGACGAGAAGCTCGATCTCAAGACCCGCGCCGACGCCGACGCCGTGATCGCGAAATGCAAGGGCGCAAAGTTCGCCGTGGGCGCCATCAAGCGCGCCGAGCGCCGCAGGCTGCCCGCGCCGCCCTTCACCACCTCAAACCTTCAGCAGGAGGCCTCCCGTAAGCTGGGCTTCTCCACCCAGAAGACCATGCAGATCGCCCAGCAGCTCTACGAGGGCGTGGATCTGGCGGGCGAGGGCTCTCAGGGCCTTGTGACCTACATCCGCACCGACTCCACCCGCATCGCCGACGAGGCTGTGGAGGCCGTGCGCGCGCTGATTCAGGCGAATTACGGCGAGCGCTACCTGCCCGACAAGCCCAATGTGTACAACACCCGCAAGAGCGCCCAGGACGCCCACGAGGCCATCCGGCCCACCGTGGTGGAGCGCAGGCCGGAGCAGATCAAGGCCTCGCTGTCCCGCGACCAGTACCGGCTGTACAAGCTGATCTACGATCGCTTCGTCTCCAGCCAGATGACCCCGGCGCTGTACGACACCCTCGCCGTGGACATCGACGGCGATACCGGCGCCCGGTTCCACTTCAACGGCCAGAAACTGCGCTTCCCCGGCTTCACCGTCGTCTACGTCGAGAGCGTGGACGACCCCCAGGAGGAGGCCGAGAACGCCAGCCTGCCGGAGCTTGCCGAGGGCATGGCCGCCGCCGCGGGCGAGATGAGCGCCGAGCAGCACTTCACCCAGCCGCCGCCAAGATACACCGAGGCGAGCCTGGTGCGCACGCTGGAGGAGATGGGCATCGGCCGGCCCTCCACCTACTCCCCCACCATCTCCACGATCACCGGCCGCCGGGGCTACATCGCCAAGGAGAACAAGCGGCTGATTCCCACGGAGCTGGGCAAGATCGTGAACGACATGATGTGCAAGAACTTCCCGGACATCGTGGACGTGGCCTTCACCGCCACCATGGAGGACGAGCTGGACGACGTGGAGGCCGGCAACGCCGACTGGCACAAGATCGTCTCCGATTTCTACGGTCCCTTTGAAAAGGACCTGGAAAAGGCCGAAGCCAGCATCGAAAAGGTGGCCATCGAGGATCAGGTTTCAGACGTGCCCTGCGAAAAGTGCGGCGCGATGATGGTCTACAAGATGAGTCGCTACGGGCGGTTCCTGGCCTGCCCCAACTTCCCCGCCTGCCGCCACACGCTGGCCCTGCCGAACAACATCGGCGTGCCCTGCCCCAAGTGCGGCGGAGAGCTGCTGGAGCGCATCAGCCGCAAGGGGCGCAAGTTCTACGGCTGTGAAAAGTATCCGGAGTGCGATTTCGTGTCCTGGGATCGGCCCGTGGCCGACAGGTGCCCCGTCTGCGGCAGCTACATGGTGCTGAAGCGCGGCGGCAAGGATACGCTCTACCACGTCTGTGCCAACGAGACCTGCCGCCACCGCGTGCAGGTGGAAAAGACAAACCAAGAGGAAAGCGATGCCTGACACCGTAACCATCGTCGGCGCGGGGCTGGCGGGCTGCGAGGCTGCCTGGCAGCTCGTACGCCGGGGCGTCCCGGTGCGCCTGATCGAAATGAAGCCCCTGAAATACAGCCCGGCGCACCATCATCCCGGCTTCGCGGAGCTGGTGTGCTCCAACTCCCTGAAGGCCGAGCACCTGACGAACGCCTCCGGGCTGCTCAAGGCCGAGCTGCGGGCGATGAACAGCCTGATATTGCGCTGCGCCGAGGAGAGCCGCGTGCCCGCGGGCGGCGCGCTGGCCGTGGACCGGGAGCAGTTCTCGGCCAGGGTCACCGAGACGCTGAAAAGCCATCCGCTGGTGACGCTTGAGACGGGCGTGGTCTCGGAGCTTCCCGAAGCCCCCGCCATCATCGCCACCGGTCCGCTGACCGACCCGGCCCTCACCGGCGCCATCCAGGCCGCCACCGGCGCGAACGCGTTGAACTTCTTCGACGCCGCCGCGCCCATCGTCACCGCCGATTCGCTGGACATGGACAAGGTATTCCGTGCCTCCCGCTATGGCCGGGGCACGGACGACTACCTGAATTGCCCGATGACGGAGGACGAGTACAACGCCTTCTACGACGCGCTCGTCGGCGCGGAGCTGGCCGAGCTGCACGACTTCGAAAAAAAGCTGGTCTTTGAGGGCTGTCTGGCCGTGGAGATTCTGGCCTCGCGAGGCCGCCAAACGCTGGCCTTCGGGCCGCTGAAGCCCGTGGGGCTCGTCGACCCCCGCACCGGAAAGGAGCCCTACGCCGTGGTGCAGCTGCGGCAGGAAAACGCTCAGAGCACCCTCTACAACCTGGTGGGCTTTCAGACCCGCCTGAAATGGGGCGAGCAAAAGCGGGTATTCGGCATGATCCCCGGCCTGGAACACGCGGAATTCGCCCGCTACGGCATGATGCACCGCAACACCTACTTAAACGGCCCGAAGGTGCTGGGCGCGAACTACGCCATGAAGGGCAATCCCCGCATTCGCTTCGCCGGACAGCTGACCGGCGTGGAGGGCTACATGGAATCCACCGCCAGCGGACTGGTGGCCGCCGTTGGCCTCTATCAGGCGCTGAACGGACGGCCTGAGCCGGACTTCACCGGCCAAACCATTCTGGGCGCGCTGGCGCGGCACGTCGCCGCGCCCACGCCGAACTTCCAGCCGATGAACGCCAACTTCGGCATACTGGATTCCCTCCCCTTCCGCGTGAAGGGCAAGAAGAACCGCTACGAAAAGCTGAGCGAACGGGCCATCGACACAATGAATGAGGTAATCAAAGACTATGAGCTATGAACCCACGAGCATGTTCCGCGGCACCACCATCTGCGCCGTGAAGAAGGGCGGCGTGATCGCCATCGCCGGCGACGGCCAGGTGACCATGGGCGAAAAGACCATCATGAAGGCCACCGCGAAGAAGGTGCGGCGCATCTTCGGCGGCAAGGTGGTCGTCGGCTTCGCCGGGAGCGTGGCCGACGCCTTCGCGCTGTCTGAAAAATTCGAGGACAAGCTGACCCAGTATTCCGGCAATCTGCCCCGCGCCGCCGTGGAGCTGGCCCAGGATTGGCGCATGGATCGCGCCATGCGCAAGCTGGAGGCGCTGCTGCTCTGCGCCGACAAGGAGAATCTGATGCTGATTAGCGGCACCGGCGAGGTGATCGAGCCGGACGACGGCGTGCTGGCCATCGGCTCCGGCGGCAACTACGCCCTCGCCGCCGCTCGCGCACTGATCGAGAACACCGACCTCTCCGCCACCGAGATCGCCGGGAAGGCATTGAAGATCGCAAGCGATATTTGCGTGTATACGAACGGAAATATCATTGTGGAGACGGTGTAGGAAGTCCACCTCATCCGGCGCTACGCGCCACCTTCCCCTCGAGGGGAAGGCAAAGCGATCGCACGAAATTCCCAAAGAAAGTGCAAGTTGGTGCGCGGTATCCCAAAAGGCTTCCCCTTGAGGGGAAGCTGTCAAGCGCCAGCTTGACGGATGAGGTGTCCCCGCCCCAATGCCCTGAGAGGTGATAACATGTTGACCGCGTTTATTCTCTGGTCGGCAGTCGCCCTGGCGCTCGTCTGCATCGGCGTCAGCTGCCTGCGCGCCAAGAAGCCCGTCGGCTTCTTCACCGGCGTTGAACCTCCCAAAGTGAGCGACGTTGCCAGGTACAATCGCGCGATTTCAAGATTATGGTTCTTCTATGCCTGCGTCTTTGAAATCATCGGCCTGCCGCTTCTGCAAACGGCTCAAAACAGCCCCCTCGTGGTATTCGTCGTGCTCGCCGCTCTGCTCTGGGCAATCGCCCTAGCCGTTACCTATACGAAGATCGAAGAGCGCTACAAACAGTAGGCTCTATCGCGCATTGAAAGGAAATCATCATGACTGAACTCACCCCCCGCGAGATCGTTCGCGAACTGGATCGCTTCATCATCGGGCAGGACGACGCCAAACGGGCCGTCGCCGTGGCCCTCAGGAACCGCTACCGCCGTGCGCAGCTGCCGGACGACATCCGCGAGGAAGTCACGCCCAAGAACATACTGATGATCGGACCCACCGGCGTAGGCAAGACGGAAATCGCCCGCAGGTTGGCCAAGCTGGTGGACGCGCCCTTCGTGAAGGTGGAGGCCACGAAGTTTACCGAGGTGGGCTACGTGGGCCGGGATGTGGAGAGCATCATCCGCGACCTGGTGGAGGCCTCCATCCGCCTCGTGAAGGGGCAGCACGCCGAGCGCGTGCGCATTCGCGCCGAGGCCAACGTGGAGGATCGCCTGGTGGAAATCCTCACCCAGACGCAGAAGCGCAAGCCCGCCAACCCCATCGACATACTCCTGGGCAACAAGCCCAAGCAGCCGGAGCCCTCCCCGGAGGAGCGGGACAAGCTGGTGCTCAGGCAGGACGACGCCCGCGCGAAGCTGCGCCGGGGCGAGCTGGAGCATGAGATCGTGGAGATCGAGGTGGAGGAATCGACGCCCCAGCCGGAGATTCCCGGCATGGACATCAACGTGAACGACATGCTTGGCAACATCCTGCCGAAGAAGACCAAGCTCAGGAAGGTGGAGGTCCGCGAAGCCCGCAAGATCCTCCAGGCCGAGGAGGAGCAGAGCCTGATCGACATGGATCGGGTCTACAGCGAGGCCATCGAGCGGGCCGAGCAGCACGGCATCGTGTTCCTGGACGAGATCGACAAGGTCGCGGGGCGCGGCGGCGGGCACGGCCCGGACGTGAGCCGCGAGGGCGTGCAGCGGGATATCCTGCCCATCGTGGAGGGCAGCACCGTGAACACCAAGTACGGCCCGGTCCGGACCGACCACATCCTGTTCATCGCGGCCGGCGCGTTCCACGTCTCAAAGGTCACCGACCTGATTCCCGAATTGCAGGGACGCTTCCCCGTGCGGGTGGATTTGAAGCCGCTGACGGCGGAGGACTACAAGCGCATCCTCACCCAGCCGGAAAACGCGCTGATCCGCCAGTACCAGCTGCTGCTGGACGTGGACGGCGTGACGCTGGAGTTCGACGATTCCGCCCTCTCCGTGATCGCGGAATACGCCTGGCAGGCCAACGAATCCAGCGAAAACATCGGCGCACGGCGGCTGCACACGCTGATGGAGCGCATTTTGAACGACATCGCCTTCAACGCCGGCGGCGGCGACGCGCCGGAGATCAAGGTGGTCGTGAACGCGGAGTACGTCAAGGCCCAGCTCTCCGAGGACATCCACCAAAAGGATGTTCGCAAGTATATTCTGTAATACCTTGGGAACCCAGATTGCCACGT
>JAFVBK010000279.1 GCA_017480045.1 Clostridia bacterium | reverse complement strand
GCTGGCGCCGGGCGAGGTCGCCCGCTTCCGGGAGCGGGTACAACAGGAGGAAGCCGACTATCAGGCGCTTCTCGCGGAGGCGTTGGAGGACATGCTGTGACCTATCCGAACACTTGCGAGGCGGTGTTTCTTGACCGCCCCAATCGCTTTGTTGCCCATGTGAGATTGGACGGGAAAGCAGAGACGGTGCATGTGAAGAACACTGGGCGCTGCCGGAAGCTTCTGCTGCCCGGGGCGCAGGTGATTCTCTCGAAGTCCGACAATCCCGCCCGAAGAACCGCCTATGACCTCATCGGGGTCTACAAGGACGGAGAGCGGCTCTTCAACATCGACTCTCAGGCGCCGAACCGGGTGGTGGGCGAATGGCTGCAAACGCAGGAGTTCACGCTTATCAGGCCAGAATACACTTTTGGCGATTCCCGCATCGACTTCTATATGGAGCGGGGCGGGGAACGCTGGCTGCTGGAGGTCAAGGGCTGCACGCTGGAGCGCGACGGCGTCGGCTACTTCCCCGACGCGCCCACGGAGCGGGGCGTCAAGCACCTCCGCGAACTGACAAAGGCCGCCGGACAGGGCTGGCATTGCGCCGTCGCGTTTGTCATCCAGACGGAGGGCGTCACCGAGGTGCAACCGAACATGGAGACCCATCCCGCCTTCGGCGAGGCGCTGGCTGAAGCCGCTACCGCAGGCGTTCGGGTGCTGCACCTGCCCTGCCGGGTATCACCGGACAGCCTTGCTGTCCTTGAAACGGGAGTGATTTTGGGATGACCCTTTCTGTTGCCGCGTCATCGGCAGCATCACATTGAAGGGACGGGAGGCCTGAAATATGTCCAGAATCTATGAGATATTCGGCACCGACGCCCACAGCATGACGGTCGCTCTGATGGAGGCGGCGCAGGTGGCGGAGATGATTCCTCGCAGTGCGTCCGTGGCGCTCAAGCCGAACCTTGTAGTCTCCGGCTCGCCGGACAACGGCGCCACCACTCATGCGGGCGTGCTCTCCGGCTGCATTGAATATCTGCAAGGCTATGGTACGGTCAAAAACTATTGAGCCGTTTTCGGACTTTTTTCAAAAAATGGTCTGGCCCGGACTTCACACGGAGCGCACACCGCAGCACCAGCGGTTCACAAAATCGGAGTCATATGCACTCAGCCGCAGCATCCCGTCGATTTTCTGCCCAGCCAATCGGGCGCGCCAGTATGCTTGCCCGCGCGACCGAGCCTCCAGAGAGCGCTTCAACGATTCCTTGTGCGCCGCGTCGAGGACGTGCAGCGTCAGTTTCACCTGATAGCCGGGGAAGATGCCCCGAATCCACCAGCAGGAGTCAATCACCCAGTCCATGATGTGTTTGGCACCGGCATTGCGGCCCGGAAAGAATACCAGGTGGACCAGCTTTTCCCTTGGTGAAAATCCGTCGATATAGATTCCACGCAGGTGCATCTGCTCCAGCGTGACGGTTTGGGGCACGCTGTGCTCGGGTGGGGGCAGATGCTGCGCCAGATGCTCCCGCCGTATCTCTTGACCTTCGAGGTAACGGACTTCTGCTTCATATACTGTATGGTTTTCCGACAGATACAGTTTATAGCGATGATAGTAGTCCAACAGCTCGGATTGCCGCAGGAACACCGTACAGCCCCTGCGTCTCAGAAACTTTGCGATGGCGTCCGGGCTGCCCAGCCGATGGACTTCCATCATCGCGAGCAGCCAGTCGATTTTCCGGGCCTGTGCGATGTAGGGCGCCATCGTCGCCGGACGCGGCGGTGTTGCGACAGCCCGGCTGTTCGTGTTGTTGAGGAATTCGAACACGGCTTTACGGGCCACGACCAAATCGCTGTTGCCGTCCACCCACGTCTGGCGCGTCAGGACATTCGCCTCCCGCAGCTTGCGCACGGCGCGATTCACCGCCTGCCCGCTGGGGTAGAGCCCAGTCGCAAGGCAGATTGCCCGCAGCTGCGAGAGCAGCATCACGCCTTTTCCGTACTGTACAAGTATATTCAGAAGCTCTCTGTGCCCGTTGCATAAGACGAGCTGTGCATGGGTCCTTCTTCCCATGGTATTCTTCTCCTTCCTCAGATTTTGTGGAGCTCCAGCTCCAGGCCCAACTCCTCCGAGGCGACCTCCTTTGCCTCGATTTCCGCTTCGCCGTAGTTGTTCGTGACGACCTCATAGGCGATTTCGACGCCGCCCTCGCTCATGTAGGATGCGTCTGGCATGCTGAAGGCGCCCTCCTGCAGCTTGTCCAGCAATTCCTGCGCCCGCTCCCGTTCGCCCCGGTCTTCCAGCTGACGGATGTGTTCGCGGAACGAGTCGCGCAGTTCGCCCTCTGTCCGCCACGACTCCCGGCTCTCCGGCGACAGCGAGAAATATCGCTCGGCAAGGGCGAGGTCGTGACCGGGCGACCGGGCGGAGTACAGATGCGGCATGCTCAGTTGGTTGCGGCACAGGGAACGGCCTTTGCCGGTCAGCTTGTAACAGACGCGGTCGTTCTCCTTGCTGCCGGGGCGACTGAAGAAGTGTTTCTCGATAAGGCCGTCCTTCTGATAGCCGCGGATGCGCTTGTCACGCAAAAATTCCCGGAGGTTGTCCTCTGAAACGTAGCCGCAGCGTCCAAGCGCCGAAAATGCCTTTACATCCCTGGGATACAGCTTTGTGATATGCTTCTTTGCCATATCGTCAGGCTCCTTTCTGCCGCCGGACCGCGCTTTCGTCCCCCGTAGGGGTCGAGCGAAGGTGGCTCGAACGTAGGGCTTGCCCGCCTGCGGGCAAACCGTTAAGCGTTCGAGCCGGACCATGCGGAAAAGCGTGAGCACGACGGGGCTGCCCGCAGGCGGGACCGTTGTGCGAGCGCGGCCCGTGCGAGAGTGGTTCTCACCGTCCGCGGACGGTGAGAAGCGCTCGACGCTCGGGAAGCATGGACCGAAGCGAGACCCCTGTTCCGCATACGGCGCAAAGGAATGGGCGTCGATGGCCGAAAGCCCTGATTGCAAGGGCGATTGCAGGCATGCGGCTCATTATTGCGGCGTGAACGACGGGGGTCAAACGGAGAGTCGGGCAGTTTGACGGCCGAGTCGCTACATTGCCTTATGCGAAAGCCAAAATCTTTATCAGGTTTTGAGAGACAGTTGGGACCACCGCCGAAAACCGCTGCCGCATTTTCCCGCTTCGGAGACGCAAAAAGGGGATTCCCGGCGCAGCGGCAGCTGCGGAGGAAATCCCCTTTTTTGGCGGGTATTTTGCCTTTTTGATTCGGCGCTCGGCAGGCACCAGACCATGCCGCGGTTGCAAAAGTGTCATTTTCGACCTCGAAATCGGTTGCAAAAGTGTCGTTTCAGCCCTTGAGAACGGTTGCAAAAGTGTCAATTCTACCCCCGAAACCGGTTGCAAAAGTGTCGGCTAACAGAATAGCCATGAAAAATGGTAATGCCTTGGTAATGTAATGGTGGTGCAATGGTAATGCTATGGTAATGCCTTGGTAATGACATAGCACTATCCTCACCTCATGAAATGAGCTACAGTATCAATGCCGACGGCTCAAAGGCAGCATAAGCAGGCAATCCGGAAGCGCTCTTTGCCGAGCGTTTCTTTTCTTGAATTTTTCTGAGATTCACTTTACCAAGGCTGTGCCGCTGCCGGACGGGCGGCGCAAGTATGTCAGGGGCAAAACAAAGGCGGATCTGGATGCCAAGGTGTAAAAGCTCATGCATCAGATGGG
>JAFVBK010000278.1 GCA_017480045.1 Clostridia bacterium | reverse complement strand
CCCGCCCGAAGACACGGCATTGGCAGACGCCGGCCTGCACTCCGTCTTCGGCAAACCCAGCGTAGGGGCGGCGTTGCGCCGCCCGCATGGAAACACGGCATCGACAGACGCCGGCCTGCGCTCCGTCTCCGGCAAACCCAGCGTAGGGGCGGCGTTGCGCCGCCCGCCCGAAGACACGGCATTGGCAGACGCCGGCCTGCACTCCGTCTCCAGCAAACCCAGCGTAGGGGCGGCGTTGCGCCGCCCGCCCCCAACTTCAATGACACCGAAAGGAAATACCGCCATGCTCGAACTGAAAAACGTGACCAAAAAATACCTGCGCCGAACGGCGCTGGAGGACGTGAGCCTTACCCTGGAGCCGGGCAAAACCTGTCTGCTTCTGGGACCGAACGGCAGCGGCAAGACCACGATGATGAAGCTCATCGCGGGCCTGTCCCGCCCCACCGCCGGCGAAATCACCTTTGATGGCGACCCCATCGGCAAGGCCAGCAAGGCCCATATCGCCTACATGCCCACGGAAAACTACTTTTACAGCTACATGACCATCCGGGATATCGGCAAATACTACGCCGACTTCTTCGCGGATTTCAGCGCCCAGGTCTTCACCCGCCAGCTCGCCGCCATGGAGCTGGACCCCGCGGACCGCATCCGCCAGCTCTCCAGCGGCATGGCCGCCAAGCTGCGCCTGGCGCTGACTCTCAGCCGCGACGCGAAGCTGATGATGTTTGACGAGCCGCTGAACGGCGTAGACATCCTCACCCGCACCCAGACCATCGACGCCATTCTCGCCGGGCGGCAGGCAGGCCGATCGATGCTGATCTCCACCCACCTGGTGGACGAGCTGGAAGACGTGGTGGACACCACCATCTTCCTCCGGAAGGGCAAGCTGGTCATGGCGGGCGACAAGCGGGAAATCTGCGCCGGCCGCACGCTCAAGGACCTGTATATCGAGGTCTACGGACACGCGTCCGCGGAATCGTCGGAATCCGCCGGGGAGGTGCGTTGAGAATGCTTAAGCTGATGAAATACGAATTCCGCAAGCTGCGGAACACATTGTTCGCCATGCTGGCGGCCCTCGCCGCGCTGGAGGTGGGCTTCTTCGCGGGCCACGCCATGGAGAAGCCGGTGCTGACGTCGATCTGCATCGGCCTGATCTCGATGCTGGTGTTCCTCGTCTACGCCTACATCATCCTCGCGGGCATGGCCAGCTACTCCCGCGAGCTGAAGGAAAAATCCGGCTACCTGATCTTCATGACGCCGGTCAGCCCTCTGGGCGTGGTGCTCTCCAAGCTGGTATTTACGGCGCTGGCCGCCCTCGCCGCCACGGCCGTCTTTGGCCTGACGGCCTACCTCGACTACCGCTATATGTTTGGCCGCATGAACATCGACCCGGATATCCTCAACCAAATCAACCTGGTGCTGCGCTTCGGCCTGAACGCCGACGCCGATATCTGGCAAATCCTTCGGGTGGCGGGCTTCTCGGTGGTAACGGTGCTGAACGAGATCCTGCTGACCATGTGCACCGCCTATCTGGCCATCACCCTCGCCGCCACGCTGCTGCAAAACAAGAAGGGCTTTCTGCGCGGGCTGATCAGCCTCGCGCTGTTCACCGCTCTCACCTGGGGCTCCGGCTGGCTCGCCCAGCGGCTGCTCTACGATCGCGTGGATACCTCCGCCACCCTCAATCAGCTCACCGGCCTGCTGGGCTGGTCGCTGCTGCTGAATATCGCCCTCGGCGCCGTGTTCGTCGCCGCCAGCGCGTGGCTGCTGGACCGGAAGGTGAATCTATAGGTTCGCATCAGACGCCAGGAATGCCGCCGCGCGGCGGCTGTTCCCATTGTCTTTTGCCGTTTTCCATTGACTGGGGACTGCCCCACAGCTTCGAAGCCGCAAAGGAGATTCCATGAACGAAATCCGCAAGCCCTGGAACGGCGCGCGCATGTCGCCAGAGCTGGAATTCAAGATTCGCAACCTGCCGGACTCGCCGGGCTGCTACCTGATGAAATCCGAGGGCGAGATCATCTACGTGGGCAAGGCCAAGAACCTGAAAAACCGCGTCAGCCAGTATTTCCACTACTCCGCTCAGCACACCCCCAAGGTGCGGGCGATGGTGGAAAAGATCGACGATTTTGACATCATGCTGGTGGACGGCGAGCTGGAGGCCTTCACGCTGGAGTGCAACCTGATCAAGCTGCACATGCCCCACTACAACATCCGCCTGAAGGACGACAAGGCCTATCCCTATATCCGCGTGGATCTGCGGGAGGACTTCCCCCGCGTAGAGCTGGCCCGCCGCCAGGAGAAGGACGGCGCGAAGTACTTCGGCCCCTATCAGGGCGCGACGGTGGTGCGGGAGGTGCTGGACGTGGTGCGCATGGTGTTCCCCATCCGCGTCTGCGCCAAGCGGCTGAACCCAAGCAAGCCCCTCAGGCCCTGCGTCCACCACCAGGTTGGCCAGTGCCCCGCCCCCTGCGCGGGCCTGATCTCGCAGGAGGACTACCGCCAGACCATCCTGGCCGTCATGGATTTTCTGAACGGCAAGTACGCCCCGGTGCTGGACGAAATGCACGCGCGGATGCTGGAGGCCTCGAAGGAGATGAACTACGAGCGCGCCGCGCTCTACCGCGACCGCATCCGGGCCGTGGAATCGGTCATGCAAAAGCAGAAGGCCATCTCCACCGCCCAGGCCGACCAGGATATCATCGCCGTGCTCCCCCACGACGCCGACGCCATGGTGCAGCTGATGTTCGTGCGCTCCGGGCGCATGATCGGCTCCGAGCGCTTCACGCTGGAGGGGGCCGCCGACGAGCCCCAGGGCGAGATCCTCACCCAGTTCATGCTGCAATACTACGGGCCGGAGATCACCCCGCCGCGGGAGATCCTGCTCTCCGCCACGCCGCCGGAGCACGATGTGATCGAGCAGCTGCTCTCCGAACAGCACGGCCAGCGCACCTACATCTTGACGCCCCGACGGGGCGAAAAGCTGAAGCTGGTGCGCATGGCGCTCAAAAACCTGCGGGACGAGGCTCACAAGCTGGACCGGCGCAATGCCAACAGTCGCGCCCGCACCATCGGCGCGCTGGAGGAGCTGCAAAGCGTGCTGGGGCTGGAGTCTCTGCCTCGGCGCATCGAGGGCTACGACATTTCCAACACCCAGGGCGCTCAATCCGTCGCCAGCGAGGTGGTGATGGTGGACGGCGTCAGCGCCAACAAGGAGTACCGCCACTACCGCATCAAGACCGTGGAGGGCGCGAACGACTTCGCCAGCATGTACGAGGTCATCACCCGCCGCCTCTCCCACGGGCTGGACGAGCTGGAGGAGAGAAGGGCCCAGGGCCTCGACCCCACGGGCGGCAAGTTCAGCTGGCTTCCGGACCTCAGCCTCGTGGACGGCGGGCGAGGCCAGCTCGGCGCCGCCATGGAGGCCATGGAGGCCCAGGGGCTGAACATCCCGATGATCGGCCTGGCCAAGCGCATCGAGGAGATCGTGCTGCCCGGCGAGGAGGAGAGCATCCTGCTGGATCGCCACTCCAACGCCCTGCACCTCAGACAGCGGGTGCGCGACGAGAGCCACCGCTTCGCCATCATCCACCACCGCGCGCTGCGGGGCCGCGCCTCCATCGCCTCGAAGCTGGACGGCATCCCCGGCGTGGGCGAAAAGCGCCGCAAGGCGATATTGAAGCACTTCAAGACCGTGGAGGCGCTTCGGGCCGCGGATCTGGACGAGATCAAAAAAGTACCCGGCCTGCCCGCGAGCGTGGCCGAGGCCGTGTATCGGTTTATGCGCGAGCCGGAGAAATCAGCGAAGGGAGAGGAATCGCAATGAACATCGCACGGCTTTCCGTCCGCTACGCCGTCCGCCCCCTGGCCGACGCCGACGTGGCGCAAGCGCTCGCGCTCTGCCGCAGCAATCCCCTCTATTACGCGCACTGTCCGCCGGCGCCGACCGAGGATAGCCTTCGCGCTGATATGCAAGCCCTTCCGCCGGGAAAGCGCCCGGAGGACAAGGGCTATCTGGGTTATTTTGACGGCGAACGACTGATCGCCCTGTTGGACTTAATCCTCGCTTACCCCGATGCCCAGACCGCGTTCATTGGCTTCTTTATGACGGACAGCGCCGTACAAAAGCAGGGCGTCGGCAGTGAAATTGTGAAAGAATTGTGCGATTTCCTGCGCGAGTTGGGCTTCTCCGCCGTTCAACTCGGCTGGGCGCAGGGCAACCCTCAAGCGGAGCGCTTCTGGCATAAAAACGGGTTTGTCGAAACCGGCAGGATCATCGACGCCGGTTCCTATCGCGTCGCCGTCGCCCGGCGCGCGCTGTGAAGCTCCGAGGTACGGCGCTATGAAGAAAACTTGCATCGCCCTCGGCGTCGCCGGTCTGTTGCTCGGCGTCACGGCGCTGCTGCTGCACTGGGGCGTGCTGCGGTTCAACGATCCGCCGAAGCGGGCCTATCCCGTCCGGGGCGTGGACGTCTCCCACTATCAGGGGGAAATCGATTGGCCGACGCTGGCATCCCAGGGCATCCGCTTCGCTTATATCAAGGCCACGGAGGGGTCAAGCCATACCGACGAACGCTTCGCGGAAAACTGGCGCGGCGCCTCTGAAGCCCGTCTGCGCGTCGGCGCCTACCACTTCTTCAGCTTCGATTCCCCCGGCGCGGCCCAGGCCGAGCGCTTCCTCGCCGCGCTGCCCGCGACGGAGGGCATGCTCCCGCCCGCCGTGGACGTGGAGCCCTACGGCGCATACAAGCGCCTGCGTGACATCGACGTCGAGCGGGTTGCCGCCGAGCTGTCTGAGTTCCTGAGTGCGGTAGAGGCCGGTTGCGGCCTGCGGCCAGTCATCTACACCACGAGGACGTTCCACGACGGCTTCCTCGCCGAGTCCTTCCCGGAGCACGACCTCTGGCTGCGCAGCGTCTACGCCAGCCCCGCGCCGGATGCGCGCTGGACCTTCTGGCAGTATTCAGACCGGACGCGCCTCCGCGGCTATTCCGGCGAAGAGCGGTTCATCGACATGAACGCCTTCGCCGGCTCCGAGGCCGAATTCGACGCCTACGCGCGATAATGTCCGCCTGCCGCTCAGGCCCGCCATTTTTCTTGACAGATGATTGGTTTTACTATAAAATGGTGTTGTTCCGAAAGGAACCGAGAGCGAACAACAAACGCGCATGGCGGTTGCAAAACAGCCTCCCGAAAGGGGGTGCTGCAATGCGAATTACATTCCATATTGGAAGGTACACGATTACGATCATCGTAAGAAATCGCAAAGCAAGCAGCAGCCACTCGGCCAAGTGACGGCTGTGATGCGGGCATAATGCCCAACTTCAGCTAACACGGAGGTGCAACCGCGTGCGTGGTTCGCTCTCCGTCACTATTATAATTCAGTTTCGCCGCTCTGTCAAGGGGCGACGAAGCTCAAAGCGAGGTATCGCCATGCCTATCCGTCGGGCCACCCCGGCCGACGTCTCCCGCATCGCGGAGATCATCGTCTTCAACAATCGGTTGAACTTCTTCCCGATTTTTCAGGACGAGGGCTTCTCCTTCGGCGAGATGCAGGTGCTCCCCCTGGCCAACGCATACCTGGCCGATCCGGAAAAAATCCGCGACACCCGCGTCTACGATGACGGCGTGATCAAGGGGTTGACTATCGTCAAGGGCCGCGAAATCGAAAAGCTGTACGTGGAGCCCGCCTTCCAGGGCCGGGGCATCGGCGCGATGCTTCTCGACCACGCCGTCTCCGCGCTCGGTGCGCGCTTTTTATGGGCCCTGGAGAAGAACGAAAGCGCCCTGCGCTTCTACGCGCGCCACGGCTTCGCGCCCACCGGCGAGCGCAAATTAGAGGAAGGCACAACGGAATATCTGGTCAAGCTGGAACGCCATCAATGATATTTGGAGGTAACGCACATGGATTATACAAACCTCGACAGGATCGTCGATTCCTACCGCGACGAACTGATCGCCAACATTCGCAAGTGGATTTCCATCCCCTCGGTGCAGGGCGAACCCGCGGGCAAAAACGCCCCCTTCGGCGTCGAAGTTCGCAGAATGCTGGACATGGCCCTCGAAGACGCGAAATCCTTTGGCTTTGAGGTGCGGGATATCGACGGCTATGCCGGCGACATCAGCTACGGAAGCGGCGAACAGACCATGGGCATGCTGGCCCACCTGGACGTGGTGCCTCTGGGCGACGGCTGGAAGCACGATCCTCTGGGCGGCGAAATCGAGGACGGCAAGCTGTACGGCCGCGGCGCGACGGACGACAAGGGCCCGGCACTGTGCGCGCTGTACGCCATGCGCGCTGTGAAGGAGGCCGGCATCCCGCTGAAGGACGGCGTGCGGCTGATTCTGGGCTGCGACGAGGAGACCGGCATGACCGACATGCGCTACTATGCCTCCAAGCTGAAGATGCCCGACTACGGCTTCTCCCCGGACGCGGAGTTCCCGGTCATCAACATCGAAAAGGGCGGCGTAAACATGCGCCTCTCAAAGGTCACCGGCGGCGAGGACGGCGCGACGATGCCCGTCTACAGCCTGTACGCGGGCGAGCGCCCCAACGTGGTACCCGCCGAAGCCACCGCCATCGTCGGCCTGAACGGCCTGACCCTCGACACGCTGAACGCGAAGCTGGCGGTCATCGAGCAGAACCATGAAAACTTCCACCTGACCGCGACCGCCGAGGGCACGGACAAGGCGAGGATCACCGCCACCGGCGTAAACGCCCACGCCGCCATGCCCTACACCGGCGTAAACGCCGCGGGCATGCTGCTGATCGCCCTCAGCGAGCTGGGCGCCGGCGGCGAGGGCGCCCGCGCGGCCATCGCCATGCTGGCGGAAACCGTGGGCATGGAATATACCGGCGCGTCCCTCGGCATCGCCTGCGAGGACGAGCTCTCCGGCGCGCTGACCTGCAACCTGGGCATTCTGAGATACGACGGCAACGAGATTTCCGCGCTGCTGGATATCCGCTATCCTCTCTGCGGCAGCGAGGAGCTGATGCTGGGTCAGGCCGCCAAGCGCGTCGCCCCGGCAGGCATGAGCGTCTGCTGCGCCTCCAGCCATACCCCGCTGCACGTGCCCGCCGACAGCAAGATCGTGCGCGGCCTGCTGAAGGTCTATCACGACGTCACCGGCCTTGAGCCCTATACCATCGCCATCGGCGGCGGCACCTACTCCCGCATGATGCCCAACACCGTGGCCTTCGGCGTCTGCTTCCCCGGCGACATGGACGTGTGCCACATCGCCGACGAATACATCGACCTCGAAATAATGATGCTGGGCGTCAGGATCTTAGCCCACGCCATCGCCGAAATCGCGGGAGGGCAGATCGAGGATTGAGTGTGGCGAGTGGAAGGATGCCGATACAGCAATGCAATTTTGTCAATCAAAACAAATCCGAAGGATTTGATCCACAACTCCACACTGATCGATCTCACATAACACAGAAAAGAGGCACTTCAATGCAGAATAAGCCCTTCTCCATCGCCATCGACGGTCCCGCGGGCGCGGGCAAATCCACGATGGCCAAGGCCCTGGCGAAATCGCTGGACGCCATGTATCTGGATACCGGCGCCATGTACCGCGCCATCGGGCTCTACATGCTGCGCAGGGACGCGGTGAACAACGCGGCGGCCATCGCGAAAGCTGTGGAAGATGTGGACATCGCCGTGCGCTACATTGACGGCGCGCAGCACCTCTTCCTCGGCGACGAGGACGTCAGCCAGGCCATCCGCGAGCCAGAGGTCTCCATGGCCGCCAGCACGGTTTCCGCCGTGCCTGAGGTGCGCGAACGCATGGTAGCCCTGCAGCGCGGGATCGCCGAGGGGCAAAATGTGGTCATGGACGGGCGCGACATCGGCACCAAGGTACTCCCCAATGCCACGCTGAAGATCTACCTCACCGCCTCGGCCGAGGAGCGCGCACGCCGCCGCTGTCGGGAGCTTGAGGAGAAGGGCATGCCGGAGTCCTATGAAAAGGTGCTACAGGACATGATCCGCCGGGACTATCAGGACACCCACCGGGCGGCCTCCCCGCTGCAGCCCGCCGAGGACAGCGTGCACGTCGACAGCTCGAATATGACGATCGACGAAACTGTCGCGCTGATGCGGCGGCTGGCCATCGAGGCCATTGAGAAACGCTGATTCAAGCGAGGCGTCAAACCAGCACGCCTTTAAAGGAGCATCCCATGAGCAAGACCTTCTACAGATTCCTGTGCGCCGTGATGAAGCCGGTTTACGCCGTGATCTACCCCGCGAAGGTGGACGGCCTGGAGAACATCCCTCAGGAGGGCGGCTTCATACTCTGCTGCAATCACATCAGCGCGCGGGATCCGTTCTACCTGGCCGTCCGTGAAAAGAAGCGCTACTTCCACTTCATGGCCAAGGCGGAGTTGTTCGACAGCAAGCTGGCCGGGGCTGTGCTGCGCGGCCTGGACGCCTTCCCGGTGGATCGTGGCCACAGCGACCTAAACGCCATTCGCACGTCGCTGGCCCTCCTGAAGGACGGGCACGGCCTGGGCATATTTCCCCAGGGCACCCGCAGCCGGGACAACGCCCGCACCCCGATGCTGGAGGGCGTCTCGATGATCGCCCTGCGCGCGGGCGTGCCGGTGATTCCCGCCTACATCGGCGGCCCCTACCGCCTGTTCCGGCGGACGCAGGTCAGCTTCGGCCCGCCCGTCAGCTTCGAGGGTCTGGGCCGGCGCGTGGACAGCGAAACGCTGAGCAAGGCCACCCGCCGCATCGAAGACGCGGTTTGGGGCCTGAAGCGGTGATCGATTCGGTTTATTTTTGTTAAAATTACATTAATTCTATAAAAGAAGCAGGAATTATAATCTTCACAATCGAAATTAAACGGATAGCGTAAATAGGTATATTTATGCGTATATATGTGTAAACCGCACTTTGGATCTGTGGAGGCGAATCGCTATCGCGCGCGTTGTGTTGGCAAAGCATGCCGGGTTCTGCTTCGGTGTGCGTCGCGCCGTGGAGACCGCCGAAAAATCGGCTCCAGCCGTCACGCTGGGCCCCATTATCCACAATCCGCAGGTGGTTGAAGCGCTGAAGGCGCAGGGCGTCACCAGCGTGGACAGCCCGTCGCGCATCGCCCAGGGCGCACGCGTGGTCGTGCGCTCCCACGGGGTCGGTCGCGTCGTCTATCAGGCGCTGGAGGCGCGCGATTGCGAGATCATAGACGCCACCTGTCCCTTTGTGCAGCGCATACACGACATGGCCCGCGCCGCCTCGGAATCGGGCACGCCGCTGATCGTCATCGGCGAGGCTGAGCACCCGGAGGTGCAGGGCATACTGGGCTGGACGCAGGCCCCCGCTTTTGCGGTGAT
>JAFVBK010000277.1 GCA_017480045.1 Clostridia bacterium | reverse complement strand
CGCTGGCGGCGCACTACCTCCAGCACGTCTATGAGGAGCACGCGAACGTGGAGGGCTTCGTGCAGGACCTTTACACCGGCAACGTCGATCTGATGCAGGACGCCAAGTTCAACGCCCTGATGGACACCTTTGACGTGCTCAAGGAGTACAATATGTTCAAGGCCAGCGGCGCGATCTCCGTCGAGGACGATCAGGTGCACCAGGCGCTGTCCGAGGGCGTGGACGCCTTCCAGTTCGGCGGCTGCTGGGAGTGGAACGACATCATCGACTATGACTACACCGGCAACATCGGACTCATGCCCATTCCGCAGAACGTCAAGGACGAATTCACCGGCAAGATGGTCGTGTTCGGCAGCAAGTATTTCTATGTCGACAACAGCGAAAACACCACGCAGGAGCAGCGCGACGCGGCGTGCGCGTTCCTGAACTGGTTCGCGCTGTCCGACGAGGGCAAGACGCTGGTCAGCGATACCTGCGCCATGATTTCCCCGTTCAAGAGCAACGACGTCACCTGCGCCAACGACATCGGCGTATCCGTCAAGAAGTATGCCGACGCGGGCCTGACCATCGCCAGCTACGACTACGACCCCGACGACCACTACTCCAAGCTCGGCGCCGAGATGCAGCGCTATCTCGCCGACCAGTGCACCCGCCAAGAGTTGGCGGACGCCATCGAAGCCTACTGGGCGTCGTCGACCCCGGTCCAGCACTGATCTAACAGCTCCCATCTGACAATGATGCGGGGAACCGTGCTTCCTCCCCGCACCTTTGTATGGCCCTGCCCCGAAAGGGGCGGGGCCGTTTATTACGGCCAAGCGATTTTGACACATATCAGAGAATGTTTGGACTACAATGATTGCAAATTTAATCTATTTAGTATCGGAGTGGCAAGCATTATAGACGTACACATGCTTTGTCATACATGGAATTTCTCCAGCTGGAGAGCCGGTTTGCGATCCTTAATTATATTTCGGAATGCCCGGATATTTTTGACAGTATGACCGGGCTTGCACATAATTGAATCAAGGAGGAGCTGTTATGAGCTTTTCGCGGGATTTCTTATGGGGCGCGGCCAGCGCTGCCTATCAGATTGAGGGTGCCTATAACGAGGACGGCAAGGGGCCAAGTATCTGGGACGCTATGTCGGACGGACATATCGCCCACGGGGACAATGGCACCATCGCTTGCGATCACTACCACCGTTTCCGAGAGGACGTGGCGCTGATGCAGAAAATCGGGCTGAAGGCCTATCGCTTCTCCGTCAGCTGGCCACGTGTGATGCCGGAGGAGGGCAAGTTCAATCCTAAAGGACTGAACTTCTACCAGGAGCTGGTTGATGAACTTCTAAACGCAGGGATAACGCCGTTGGTCACGCTCTATCACTGGGATTTGCCGCTGTGGGCCCATGAAAAGGGCGGATGGCTTGCCGATTCTGTCAGTGATGATTTTGCCGATTTTACTGCCGTGGTGGTGGACGCGCTATCGGGCAAGGTCTCGAACTGGATGACCTTCAACGAGGGTACCTCCTTCATCGGCGAGGGCTATCTGCACGGTACACACGCCCCGTATGAGAGCGCTCCCGCGGGCAGCGAGGAAGAGGCGGAGAAAGTCCTGCTTCTGACGAAGAACCTGCTTCTGGCTCACGCAAAAGCCGCGCAGGTCATCCGGGAAAAAGCGATTCTGCCACCGCAGATCGGCATCGCCACGGACAGCTCCTTGTTTATGCCGGAGTCCGAGAGCGAGGCGGATATTCAAAATGCGAGGGAAAAAACCTTTGCCGGCAAGCTCAACCACTATTTCCTCAACTGGTGGCTTGACCCGATCCAGAAGGGCGAAGCGCACCGCCGTCTGCGGGCGATGCTCACGGATGCAGATATGGCGCTGATCCATCAGTCCTTGGACTTTCTCTGATTGATCTGCTATTTGGCCAGTAACTACAAAGACGGCCCGGACGGAAAGATGGAGCGCCCTTGGCCTGGGATGCCCCGCACCAACATGGGTTGGACCGTGACACCGGATGCGCTCTATTGGAGTGTGCGCTTTATCTATGAACGCTATCAGCTACCGGTGATCATCTCGGAAAACGGCGTGGCGATCATTGATTATCCCATGGACGACGGCTGCGTCCACGATCCCCAGCGCATCCAGTTTATGAAATGGTACCTGCGCGGCCTGAAACGGGCGGCGGATGAGGGTTACCCCGTAAAGGGCTACATGGCCTGGTCGATTATGGATAACCTGGAATGGGCGTATGGCTATGACAAGCGCTTTGGCCTTATTTATGTGGACTTTCTCACCCAAAAGCGTATTCTGAAGGATTCGGCATACTGGTATGCCGATCTCATCCAAAGCAACGGAGAAACCCTGTGACAGTTCAGCGCCCCGGCCTAACATGAACCGCCCCAGATTGTGCGGACAGTACAAGAGCGCCTCCAAAAGTGTAGGGAAATAAAGATTTCAAGCAACGAACTGACGTCGTAATTCCAACAGCGTCAGTTTTGTTTTGCTCTGAATGCGCTGATGGTTGCAAAAATAGATATCTTGACGGCACTGCCCCGAACGGCACGGTAATTATAAAGTGTGACTCAATTATGGCGGGTAACTCCAAAATGTAATAGAGCGATCCAACGTAAGACATTCAAATAGTCAGGAAGCAGCAAAGGATACGGGCGGCATGGCCACCCGCACCCTTTATTATTCGTCCGTTTGTTCTTGCCGATTGATTTCCCGTGCCTGCGCTTCATCCTCGTCCTCGAAAGAGTATGCAGGAATCGTGTTCAGCTCCGCATGGATGCCGTTCGCCAATCGGAATCCTGAGAAGAAGCTGTCCAGCTTTTCTTCATCACGGAAGCGGTTCTCGGCGTCGAGGAATCGTAGGAGGAGCTTTTGCTGTTCTCGACTGAGTTCGTCGTGTAACGTATCGTATGCTGTCTCGACCTCATGCCCCAACTCGACCGTCCGCTCCGAGG
>JAFVBK010000276.1 GCA_017480045.1 Clostridia bacterium | reverse complement strand
GCTGCGCGAGCTGGGCTATCTGGCCGACGCAGCGGACGGCATCTTCGGCCCCCGAACCCAGAAGGCGGTGCAGCTGTTCCAGAAGGAGAATGGACTGGCCGTGAACGAGAGGGCCACCCGCGAAACGCTGCAGTTGCTGTATTCCGACCGCGCCAAACGTTGCTCCAGCTACATCGACCTGTATCCGGGCGATACCGGCTATCGCGTGCGCGAGCTGAACAACCGTCTGAGAGAGCTGTACTATCTGGAGAGCAATGTGGGCAGCCGCTATACCTCCGAGACCACCTCGGCCGTGCGCGTGTTCCAGCGGACGGCGGGCCTGAGGGAGACCGGCCAGGCCACGGTGCCCGTGCTGCAGCTGCTGTTCTCAGACAGCGCGCCTGAGGCCCCCGGCTACATCACGCTGCGCCGCGGCGATGAGAACAGCCGCGTGGAGCGCCTGCAGCGCCGTCTGAAGGAGCTGGGCTACTTCAGCGGCAAGATCACCGGCTACTTTGGCAAGAGCACCAAGGAGGCCGTGGAGCTGTTCCAGCGCAAGGTCGGCCTGAAGCCCACCGGCGTCGCCACCGTGCGCACCCAGCAGCTGCTGTTCGCGCCGGACGCGCCCGTGTATGTGCCGCCGACGGTCATCGGCACGCCCATAGTCTCTCTGGATTATTACGATTCCGTGGACAACGGCGTCTATCTTGTGAGCGACAACAGCTCTGCCAGCGGCTACATTACCTTCAGCTGGTTTGCCGAGGGCGAGGTTGCCTCCTACAATGTGAAGATCACCGACGCCTTGGGCGGCAAGTATTTGGATAACGAGACGATGCTGACCCAGACCGGCGTGTCCATTTCCACGCTCCAGTACAATGTGCTCTACG
The DNA here is from genome assembly GCA_017480045.1 of Clostridia bacterium. Taxonomy (GTDB): domain Bacteria; phylum Bacillota; class Clostridia; order Christensenellales; family Aristaeellaceae; genus UBA2862. The sequence goes on along the minus strand of JAFVBK010000276.1, from coordinate 9,108 downwards.
CGCTGGAGATCACCGCCTATCCGATGGACGGCGACGGCAGCCACGTTACTTCCGCCTCCGTCACCTTCAAGCGCGTCGAGATTCCCGCTGAGCCGGTCGTCGGCACGGTGGGCAATCCTGAGATCACCATCGAGACGGTAGCCCGTGTTGAAAACGGCATCAGCTATGTGCAGCCGGGCAATATCACCTTCCACTGGTTTGCCGAGGGCGACGTCGCGAGCTATTCCTGGGAGATTCGCGACGAAAGCGACAATATCTTCATGAGCTCGAACACCACCGAGCGGCAGACGACCATCAGCACCAGCGCCATCAATCAGGGCGAGCAGTACACCATCTTCGTGTACGCCATCCCACAGAATGGCACCATCGATAACGCCCGCGTGAAGTTCCTGCGCTTCTCGCTGCCGGTCGTCGAGCTGCCCAGCCCCGACCCCACGCCGGAACCCACCCCCACGCCGACGCCGGAGCCCACCGCTGAGCCGACGCCAGAGCCCGCCGACACGCCTGTGCCGGAGAACACCGAAACAGCCGCGCCGGAAAGCACCGAAGGCATACCGGAGAACACCGAAAATGAGCCGGAGAATACTGAGGAAGCCGCGCCGGTTTCCGCCGTGTCCGCGCCCGTGCTGTCCTTCAATCCCGTGCTGGAGGTTGTGGACGAGGTGAACATCATCGACAGCGACGCTGAGGTGCTCAGCATGAGCTTCCCCGCTGAGGGCGATGTCGGGAACTACGAGGTTGAAGTCTACAACGCTTCCGCCGAGCTGCTTGCGGCTCAGACGACGGACAAGGATACGGATACCCTCAACGTCAGCATCAGCAATCTGGAGGCCGGCGAAGTCTATACGCTGAACGTCGTCGCCATACCGGTGGGCGGTACCGTCGAGGAAGGCGAAGCCAGCAGCGCGCGCTTCGCGCTGGAAGCCGCCGACGAAGAGCCGGTGGCCGAGGCGACGCCGGAGCCTGTGAGCGATGACGCGCAGGAGTCCGTGGTCGAGATTACCCCTGAACCGGTCGCTGAGGTCACACCGGAGCCTGAGGATGAGATCACGCCTGAACCTGTGATTGAAACGACGCCCGAACCCGCGCCTGCGATTGGCACAGTTTCGGCGCCAACCATCACGTTCAATGCCAGCGGCTACGATGGCAGCGGCGCGGCAATTGTGGATGCCGCCAACGAATACGTGCAGATGAACTGGTATGCCGAGGGCGATGTCAGCGGCTATTATGTCCAGATTTACAATGGCGCGGGCGAGCAGCTGGATGCCGTTGAGACGCAGAACGCCTCCTTGGCAATTCCCACATCCGCCCTGACGGCCGGCGAGGTATACACGCTGTATGCCACCGCGATCCCCGTCAACGGGGCCATCGAAAACGGGCAGACCGGCGCCGCTCAGTTCTACGTACAGGCGGCGCAGGCCGTCGAGCCGGAGCCGGAATACCAGCCCGAACCCGCGTATGAGCCGGAGCCGGAATACCAGCCTGAACCCGCGTATGAACCGGAGCCGGAGTATCAGCCTGAACCCGCGTATGAGCCGGAGCCGGAATACCAGCCCGAACCCGCGTACGCGCCGGAGCCGGAATACCAGCCTGAACCGGAATATGAGCCGGAACCGGAGGCGCAGAGCAGCGAATATATGGGCTATGTGTGGGATTCCCCCATCGACGCCTATTCCGATTCCACGCGCATCGAGTTGATTCAGCAGCGTCTCTCCCAGCTGGGCTGGCTCTCTGACAGCTACTACGAAAATGCCGGGACGCTGAGCTCCGATACAGTGGATGCCATCGCCAGATTCCAGAGCTATCTCAGCGATAACTACGGCATGTATCCGACGCCTATCGACACGCTGAATCCGGTCATTGATCTCGATACCCTGAGTATCCTGATGAGCGACGAGAGCGACAGCTACACCAATCCCAATCCCATTGAGTCACACGATTCCAACGACAGTTATGATGCCGAGGAGGAGTATTACGACGAGGGAGGCTACGACGAGGATTATTACGAGGACGAGGACTACGATTAATAAAATCGGGAGGCTGCCCTGTGGCAGCCTCCTTTTCGTCCAACGCCCCCTCTCTAAGCGGAGGCTTTCGTTGGACAACGATTTTCGTCGGATTCCTGCGGCCTCCGGTGCGGTGTCAGAATCTTCGATTTCGCGCCTCGGCGGTCCGCTAATCGTGCCATTTTCAATAAAGTCGAACCTCGCATTTGAGGTTCGACTTTAGCGATGTGGCCGCACCGTATCCAGTGTCGGCTCAGGCATCAGCTCTGAGTGAATGTGCAGATCGTCGCGTCGCGCGAGCCATTCCAAATAGCTGTCCATCAGCCGGTTAAAATCCTCCAGGGCGACGATGCTATTCAACCTTGAAAGCACTGCTTCCGCGTCGCTGAGCCCAGGCAGCATCCAGCCGCAAAATTTGCGCATTTCACTGACGGCCACCCTCTCCGGACGGTGACCGCAGGCCAGTTTCGCCAGTCGCTTGAGAAGCGCGACGCGTTCCACAGCCGTGCGCTCCGGAATGGGCTCGCCGCGCCGCAGGCGGCGTATATCATCGAATATCCAGGGCTGTCTGAGCGCAGCCCTGCCGATGGCGACGCCCGCCGCGCCGGTATCGCGCAGAAAAGACAGCGCATCCGCCGCGCAGGTGACGCCGCCATTGGCATATATGGGTATGCGCACCGATTCACAGGTCGCGCGAATGGCCCGTGTGTCAACTGGTCCGGCATACATCTGCGACCGGGTGCGCCCATGCAGCGTAACGGATCGAAATCCCATCTCCGCCGCGGCGCGAATGAGGATGGGCGCGGTGATGCTGTCCGCGTCCCAGCCCAGGCGCAGCTTGAGCTGCACCGGCAGAGACGTGGCCCTTCGGACCGCGGCCATGACCGCCAGCGCCTGCTCCGGCGTCTTTAGAAGGGCGGAGCCGTTGCCGCTGCCCACCACCTTGCGCGCCGGGCAGCCCATGTTGATGTCGATGGCGTCAAAGCGTTCAAGCGCCGTCAGCCGTCGCGCCGCTTCCGCCATCATCGCCGGATCGCTGCCGATCAGCTGCGCCGCCAAATTCCGTTCGTTTGGATAGCGCGCCAGCGTCTCCCAAAAGGTATCGCTCATGCGCTTTTTCGCGCGGCCCAACGCCAGCGATTGTATCATCTCCGTGGTTGCGCCGTCCGCGCCGTAATCGAAGCAGACGCTACGGAAGGAGGCGCGGGTCATGCCATCCATCGGCGCGAGCAGAAAGAGCGGCTCTGACGCGTTCCCTATTTTATCCGCGCGCATCAGCCCGTGACGTTCAGCCGCGCGTCGCCGGTGCGCTCGTAGCCTTGCCGCAGCAGCTGCGTGATGTCCCAGGGACGCTGCGCGGCATCCGGGTACAAATTCAGCAGATAGATGTAGGGCTCCAGCAGCGTCGGGTTGATTTCCGCGCAGCGCTTCAGCATCGCGGCGGCCTTATCGGTGTTGCCCGCCTCGACGTAGGCCATCGCCGCGGAGGAAGCGTAGTTGTAATTGCTCGGATCGCGTTGCAGGGCGCGCTCATAGTACAGGCCTGCCTGATCGTACTGCTGCTCCTGATAGCTCTGGTAGCCCAGCTGACTATAGGTGTCGATGCTCCATGCCAGGTTGATCTTCGCCAGGCTCTGCTGACCTGCCCTTGAAAAGGCGTAAATCACGAACATCAGCAGCAGAATTATAAACAGCGCCAGACCCACGACGCCCCGCATGTGGCGCATGAAAAAGCCGCCCTCGGCTCCATCCTCATAGATGAAGCCCGCTTCGGCATAGCCGTCGGCGCCGGGATCGTCATAGGCGTCATAATCGTCGTAGCCGCCGTCACCGCCATCCATAAATATGTCGTTGGGATCCATGGCCTTGCGGGGCACCAGCGTGCTGGCGCTCTTGCGGGGCTTCTCTCGCGAGCCGCCCACGGCCTTCGCGCCCTCGATGTCGGCCTCCAGCTTCGGCGCGACGCCCTCCAGGCGCACCGGTTCGCCTTCTAAGCCACTCATATCCGGGGGCTTTTTCTCCGGCGCGGCAGCCTCCTTTCTGCGGGCAATTTCCTCTCGCCAGTCCTGCGTCTGCTCCGGCTCCTCCTCAAAGCTCAGCGGTGAAAAGGCTTCCGTGGATTCGTCGCGGTCGGCCCAGAGGTCGTCCGGCGCGTAATGCTTGCGCGACTGGCTCCAGTCCAGCAGCTCGGCTTCCGCCTCGCCCATTTCTCTGGACGGCCTGTCAACAAGCGCCGGAGCGGGAGCCTCCTCCGGCCTTTCCGCCGAATTCGCTTCCGCGGCCTCTACTGGCTCGCCCAAAGGTTCGGCGGGCGCGGAATCCGGCGCCTGCGCGGCTTTGGTATCGTCCTGATCCGGTATGACGATCGGGTCGCCGCAGAACGGGCAGAACAGCATCGTATCATTCACCTTTTTTCCGCAGTGCGAGCAGTACATCGAATTCCCTCCCTTTTCAGTTGATGCGATGGCCGACAATTGGGAAACAGAGCATTTGCCGGGGTCGGCCGGATCAATCATTTACATATTTCTCATGGCCTCGTAATCCGGGTCGCCGTAGAAGGTTCTGTCTTCGCCGGGATCACCGCCCAACGCCTCCACGGCGCTGCGCAGCTCGATGTAATCCAGATAGCCGATGTCCGTCAGGCTCAGGAAGGGCTTGAGAACATCCACGGCGCGAGCGTCGCCCAGCTTCCCCAGCAGCGAGGCATAGACGGCGCGCTCCTCAGGGCGATTGCGCAGATTGTCGATCAGATGCGCGTAGACCCGCTCGTCTCCGGGGAAGTTGCAGCAGATATCCAGAATGCGGAGCTGCGCAAACGCAGACGCGCCTTCGTAACGCTCCAGCAGCGCATCTACCTGAGCGCCGTCGCCGTCCGAGAGCACGTCCGCCGCCATCTCGCTGATCTCGTCGCCCATCTTTCCGGCGCAGACCAGGTCGACGAGCAGGGGCGTCATGGTGTCGCTATCGATGTCCCGCAGGATCGCCAGCGCCGTTGCACGCAGGGATTCGGGGTTGTCGTCGTTTTTGACCACCCGCATCAGCGGCTCGACACAGGGCTCGCCCACGCTGACCACCCGGCTGTACAGCGGCTCCGGCAGACCGATATCCCGCTTGTCATACTCCTCCAGCAGCTTGATCAGTTCCTTCGGATCGCTGTAGCGCAGGAAGTATTCGCCGGGTTTTTCGCCGTTCAGCCATTTGGCCGGAGCGTTCAGCCAGTTCATCATGATCTCGTTATAGTGCTCCTCGACCTGCTTTTCGGTCATTCCGGGGCGCATGGCCATCCAGGCGCACACATAATCGTAGAATTTCTCATCAAAATCATAAATTTTCATCGGTTGTATCCTCCCCTAATCGCTCAAGGCAGCTCGCGATGCGGCGCGCGCAAAACACGAGCTGTCTCGGCGCGCAGCCAAATGCCCTGGCCAGCCTGTCGATGTCTGGCTGAGGCCCGTAAATCAGCATATAGTTGTAGGCCAGCGCCGCGGCCGCGCTCTCCACCCGCAGCAGCGGGTCGGTTCGGGTGCCGCGCAGCTGGCGGTAGGCCGTCCACATCAGCAACAGCTTCGTCATGCCGGAGACATCGTATTCCCGGCGCAGCACCTCGTCGGCATAGCGCACCAGCTGGCGCTCGCCCACGCCCAGACGCGCCATCATGGCTTCTGCGCCGGGCAGAAAGTCCTCGCTCAGCCCTGCGCTGTCGGGCATGATCCTGTCTTGCTCGATGCCCTGCAGGCGAAGCGCCAGCGCCGCGTGGGCCTTCAGCTCGTCCGGCAGATCGCCGCCAAAGAGAAGACTCCGCAGCAGGCTGCGCGATTCGCTGGAATCGATGGTGGTCAACGCGGTCATCGCCGCGCGGCTCAGGCGTGCATCCTCCGCGTTCACGGCCCAGCGCACCAGCTGGCGGAAGGCGGCGTCGCTCTGCCACCGGGCGGCAACGTGCTCATATCCAAGGCCCAGATGGGACACCAGCTCCCGCATTCGCCGCGTAAACTCCTGCGCGGGCACCTGATAGCCATATTCCGGCGCGTATTTGCGAAGCTCGCCCTTAATGGCGGTCTCCTGATAAAATTGGGCGACGCTGTCCTCCGGGTCAATGCGCAGTATGCGCGCCCAGAAGCGCGCCACGCGCTGATCCGACGCGCCCGTTCGCAGCAGCGCCACGGCGCGCATGTGCAGCAGATCGCGGTCAAAGGGCGTCTCTTGCAGCGCCAGGCGCGCATATTCCACCACCTTGTAGTCCATGCGCATCTCGCCCATGGCATATATCATCAGGCGCAGGTCCTGCCCCTCCGGCTTCTCCTGAGCGGCGCGATCGATCAGCGCCCGCGCCGTTGTGATATCGCCCATCAGCGCGTATACCTGTGCGCATACGCACAGCGCCCGAACGGACGGCGGATAGCCGCTCGCGGCGCGCTCAGCCTGGGCCCGCGCCTTTTCGCCGGCGCCCGTCAACAGCAGCGCCATGGCGTACAACGCCCGCATTTCATACTGCTCGGAGGCCAGCGCCAGCGACCGCTCGAACAGGCGGCAGGCTCTTTCCGGCATGTCGGCCTTCATGGCTTCGCAGGCCCGGCCGGCGATGCGCGCGGCGCGGTGCAGCTTGCGGCTGACCGGGTGCCCCAGCTCGGTGAAAAAATCCAGCTCAGCCGTCAGCTGGCGAACCTCCTCGGTGTGCGCGCCGACGGGATCCTTGCGACGGTACAGCCTGAGGGACTTGCGCGCTCCAGCCAGGTCGTTCATGCCAAGCTGGTTCAGCGCGAGCCCATAGTAGCACTCGGATGGCCCGTCGCCCTCCGCCAGCATGTCCAGCAGCAGGCGCGAGGATTGCTCATGGCAGCCCATTTCACAGTAGAGCTCCGCCAGGTCAAGCCGGTACTCCCGGTTTTCCGGCGATTCCTCCACCGCGCGGCGCATCAGCTCCAGCGCGTCGACGATGTTGTTGTCGCGCCGGTTCAGCATCGCCCGGTGGTGGACATAGGCCGGGGAGCGCTTGAATGAAACCACTTTCAGGTTGTTGTTCATCGATACTCCAGGGGGAATGATTGTCATTCAGATTTCTCGCTTCGCGCCGTGGCCGCGGCCAGCAGCGCGCTCAGGTCGTCCTCGGTAAAGCTGTAACGCTTGTTGCAGAAGTGGCAATCCACCTGTGCGCCATGCTGCTCGGAAATCATGTCCTGGAGCTCCTGCGCGCCCAGCGTGATCAGCGCGCGCTCTATGCGCTCGCGGCTGCAATCGCAGGCATACCGGGTATCACGGCGTTCCAGCACCTGGGGTTCAAGATGCAGCAGCAGCTGATTGACCGCGCCCTCCAGATGGTATTCCTTCATTGTGCCCGATATATCCATAAACATACCGGCGCTCGCCTCGATGGACTGTATTGCTGCTTCGCTGGCGCCGGGCATCAGCTGCACGATCAGCCCGCCCGCGGATTCCACCCTCTCCTCGGAAACCAGCACCCCCAGGGAAACCAGCGAGGGCGTCTGTTCGGAAGCGGTGAAGTACATGGCGAAATCCTCTGCAATCTCCCCGGATACCAGATTTACCTGGCCCACGTAGGGCTCGCGCAGGTGCATGTCCTTGATGACCGTCAGTCGACCGTCCTTGCCCACTGCCGCGCCGACGGGCAGCTTCGGGCCCGTGCGGGGCAAATCAATTGCGGGATTGTCCACGTAGCCCTTCACGTCGCAGTTTTCGTTCGAAACCGCCAGCACCGTGCCGATGGGGCCGCCGCCGCGTATGGAGGCGGTGACGCTCTCATCCTTCCCCTTCAGCATGCTGCCCATCATGGCGGTCGCCGTCAACGTGCGTCCCAGCGCAGCCGTGGCGATTTTGGAAAGGCCGTGTATCTCCTTGGCGCGCTGCACCATCCCGGTGCTCTCAATCAGTATGGCCCGCGCCTGGCCGTTTAACAGCGATATGTGCAATATGCCGTCGCGATTCAAAAGATTCATGTTCGCTTGCTCCTTCAATTCTATTCCCGCGTCGCCGCGATGTGCACGCGCTGCGCGCCGGTCTCCGGCGGCTCGAAGGTTTGATCACCGAAGATTTGTACGTTGGTAAAGCCATTTTTAAGCAGCAGCGCGCGCAGATGCTCAGGCTCATGGGACTTTTGAGTGTGTATCTCCGAAAATCGCAGGTATAGACCGTTGCTCTGACGCACGAAGAAGGTCAGATCCATCGTGACGGTTCCGGCCTCGCCGTCGAAGCGGTTGCTCCACAGGTAGGCGATGTCGTCCCGCTCCTCGCCGAAGAAATTATCGCCCAGCGTGTGCTTGAGCTTCCAGGGAGACGATATATCGAAGACCAGCGCGCCGCCGGGCCGGATTGTCGCGCGGGCCCTTTGGAAGAATTCCGTCAACCGCGCGTCATTCAGCAAATAATTCACGCCGTCGCAGGCGCACACCAGCGCGTCTACCGGCCTTGGCAGCGCAAGCGCGCACATATCCTGACACGCAAACATGACCTGAACGCCCGCGCGCCGCGCCTTCTCCTGCGCGCGCGCAAGCATCTCTTCGGACAGATCGACGCCGGTGACGCGGACGCCCCGATCCGCGAAGCGGACGGACATCGAGCCTGTGCCGCAGGCGCAGTCGCAAAGCGTTCGGGGCGATGCGCCCATGCGTCCGATCAGCGCCATATAATAGTCGGCCCAGGCGTCATAGTCCACGTCGTCCATCAGCGCGTCGTAGACGTCTGCAAAGGCTTCATAGGCGTGCATGCAGTCTTCTCCCATTCCTTGGAATGTCCGGTTTTGCGGCTTGAATGTGATTTATCACATCTTACCAAATTATATTATAGCATATCGATGGCGTGATTTCAATTCTAACCCATGAATAATGGACCCGCATTTCATCGGATTTGGCGCGCGTAACGCAAACCTAACCGGAAAAACGACGGGCTTTCACTGAATTCTGCTATGATATATCCGAAATTAGTATTACGGAGCGGACGCATATGAAATACGAGCTTGTGATATTTGATCTGGACGGCACGCTGCTGGATACGGTGGAGGATCTGCGCGCCGCGCTGAACTATGGGCTCGCGCAAGCCGGCTTTCCCACCAAGACCAGGGATGAGATGAAGCTGATTATCGGCGGCG
>JAFVBK010000275.1 GCA_017480045.1 Clostridia bacterium | reverse complement strand
TGCAGCTGCGGGCGCTTCCTGGAGATCTGGAACGACGTCTTCATGCAGTACAACAAGACGGCGGAGGGCAAGTACGTCCCGCTGGCCAAGAAGAACGTGGATACCGGCATGGGCCTGGAGCGCACCTACTGCGTGCTGATGGGCGTGGACACCGTGTCTGAGACGGAGATCTTCGGCAGCATCATCGGCAAGATCGAGGAGCTCTCCGGCAAGAAGTACGGCGAGAGCGAGGAGATCACCCGCGCCATCCGCATCATCAGCGACCACATGCGCACCGCCACCTTCATCATCGGCGACGATCGCGGCGTGACGCCCTCCAACGTGGATCAGGGCTACGTGCTGCGCCGCCTGATCCGCCGCGCCGTGCGCCACGGCATGAAGCTGGAGCTGCCCGCGGGCTTCACCTGCGAGGTCGCCCAGGTCATCATCGACCAGTACAAGGAGGTCTATCCGGAGCTGGAGCGCAACAGCAAGACCATCCTGGAGCAGCTGAAGCTGGAGGAGGAGCGCTTCCAGCGCACGCTGAAGAAGGGCATGGCCGAGTTTGAGAAGGTCTACGGCAACATGAGCCGTCGCCGCGACGCCTTCACCGCCCTCAAGGCCAACAAGGCCGACCCGGACGCCGTGGCCGCCGCGCTGAAGGTGCTGCCGCCCAGCCCGGACAACAAGCCCATCATCGAGCAGGTGAAGGAAGGCAGCATCTCCGATGAGACCATCGATTCCCTGCTGGCGGGCTGCGCCAGGATGGACGGCCGCAGTGCCTTCAAGCTCTACGATACCTACGGCTTCCCCATCGAAATCACCTGCGAGATGGCCGCGGAGAAGGGCATCGAGGTGGATGTGGACGGCTTCCAGGAGCGCTTCAAGAAGCACCAGGAGGCCAGCCACGCCGGCGCGGAGCAGCGCTTCAAGGGCGGCCTGCAGGATCACAGCGAGCAGACCACGAAGTTGCACATCGCTACCCACCTGCTGCACGCCGCGCTGCGCAAGGTCCTCGGCCCGGAGGTGGCCCAGAAGGGCTCCAACATCACCCCGGAGCGCCTGCGCTTCGACTTCTCCTTCGGCCGTAAGATGACCGATGAGGAGAAGAAAGAGGTCGAGCGCCTGGTCAACGAATACATCCAGGCCGCCGCGCCAATCACCTGCGAGGAGATGACCGTGGCCGAGGCCAAGGCCCAAGGCGCCATCGGCCTGTTCGAGAGCAAGTACGGCGAGCGCGTGAAGGTCTACACCATGGGCGAGTTCTCCAAGGAGATCTGCGGCGGCCCCCACGCCTCCAACACCGGCGACCTGAAGTCCTTCAAGATCAAGAAGGAGGAGGCCTCCTCCGCCGGCGTGCGCAGGATCAAGGCCACGATTGGGGAATAAACAGATAAATACGCAACGGAATGCCCCCGCCGCGCATCGCACGGCGGGGGTACCTGTATCTATTGGAGAGATCAATCGAGGATTGTAGATCGAATAGGCGCTTATATTTCAGTAAAGATAATACCTCGCGTAGTTTCCTGCGGTATCGAGATACAATTCTACAGTTTTGCCATAAAGCCCTTTTGACCAAGAAAGTATATATTCGTATTCTTCGTTCACTTGCCAGCCTAACAATGACTTCAGTTCGTAAGTATCATCAAATCTACTGCTGTAATAAAAGCCCGTAAATTCGTCTGACATGTCCGAATCCTCGCCATATACATGGGGATCGCCATATCTTACGGTTAACTCCTCAACAGCTAATTGCCACAGTGCTTCCAATTCAGCCTCGCTTTCGTCCTCGCGGACGGACGCGATATACCAAAGCGCATTATCCAATAATGGGTCAGTTCCACTATTCTGTTCAGAATCCCAAAAAATGGTGGTTAGCTGTACGTTGTGATTGCCAGGAATTGACAAAATCCAAATAACCGTATCCTTTGGAAGGATTGTGTTTGGATTTTCTTTATCCGCGGGCATTTTGTAGGCAAAAGGTCCGAGAGAATCGACCATTTGCGTGGCACTGATACCAAGATGAATGTCGTCCAGATGCAACGGGTCAGCAGCCTCGGCATAGGCCATACAGCCTGTCATGACAAGCAAAAGGCTAACGATAATTCCCAAAAGGCGTTTTAGGTTCAGCATGGTTTATTCCTCCTTTGTGATAGAGAGATTCAGAAGATGCCCAGCACCTTCGGTATCTTGTCGATCTTCTCATACTGCGTGTCGCCGCAGTGGACGCAGTGGCGCTGCTGTTCGCCCTCGGCCTCCTTGGTGGCCTCCTTCACGATCTCCCATTCGGTGTACGTGTGGCCCAGCGCGGGGATTTCCTCGCGCTCCAGCGACGCGCCGCAGACGGTGCACTTCTTTTCCTTCAAGCCGGACTGGTTGCAGGCGGCCTCGCGGGTGATTTCCCATTCCCCGGCGCTGTGGCCAAAGGCATCCACGGACTCGGTGTCCAGCGTCGCGCCGCATTGGACGCAGTACTGGACGCGCCGGCCCTCGGCGGTGCAGGTGGCCGCGCGCTCGACGACCCACTGGCCGGCCTCGTGGCCGTGGGCGGGGATTTCCCTGCTTTCCAGCTCTTCGCCGCAGACCTCGCAGAAGCGCGCCTGTTCGCCCGCTTCGGTGCAGCTGGGTTCATCGACGGTTTCCCATTCGCCCGGCGTATGCCCGGTGGCGGGGATGGTTTCGGTGTTCAACAGCGTGTCGCAGACGGTGCAGCGCTGCTCGCCCAGGCCTGGGGCGGCGCAGGCAGCGGGGGTGACGGTCACCATCTTGCCGTAGGTGTGGTCGGAGAGGGGCAGCTCCTCTGATTCCAGCACCTCGTTGCACACGGTACACTGAACGGTTTTCAGGCCCTTCTGGATGCAGGTGGGCTCCAGCGTCACGGCGGCCTCGCCGGGGGTGTGGCCGGTGGCGGGGATTTCGTTCGTGGCCAGCACGGCGTGGCAGACCGTGCACTTCTGTACCGTCTCGCCAGCTTCCGTGCAGGTGGCGGCAGTGCCCATCTCCCACTCGCCGGGGATGTGGCCCGTGGCGGGGATGGTCTCGATCTCGGCGGCTTCCCCACAGACCTCGCAGATGCGGGCTGAGTAACCATCTTTCGTACAGGTCGCCTTGCCGTCGCGGGGAGTAGTTCTCTCACCGAGCAGCACATGCTGGGAAGGGGAGCAGATGGCGAAATCGGCCTTACGGCTATTCATCTGCATCATTATACGTAGATAATAAGTATATCCAGCTTCCAAGTCAGCGGTTATTACTGCTTCGTCCCCAAATTCGTTAGGATTCTGATCAATGAGTTCTTCATATTGATCATAGAGCGCGACTGTAATCCAAGGTGTATTTACGCGCTTTCTATAAATATTATATGTACCGCTTTCTGGTGCAGAAAAGGAAAACCATCCATAGTAAGCGCCGCTTGAGATTACCGGCAGATTATTGTCCATGAAATAATATGTACCGACATCTATCGCGGTAGCGTTACTGAATTTTTCGCCCCCCTCTTGCATATTTGCCTTATCGATTGCAGCATAAGCCGTGCTTAAAACGAGCGCTATTAATAATCCACACAACAGAGCAACCCAAATCTTCCCACGCATAAAACAGACCTCCTTAACAAATAATTCTTGTTAAAACAATCATATAACAAATATCATGAGTTGTCAACCACAAGATTTGTTTGTTGTCAACAAAAACCATTGTTAGAATGGGAGAGGGGTGGAATGCAATGCTGCCAAACGTGAAGCTGCTGCGCCGGGAAGCGGGAATCAGTCAACAGGCGTTGGCAGATGCTTTAGGAATCAGCCAACAGTCGATCAATCACTATGAAAATCACGATACTCAGCCGGACCTTCAAACCTTGAAGCAAATGGCGGATTATTTCAATACCTCCATAGATTATATCGTCGGGCACACGGACATCAAGGACCCCTTTGACAACACGGAGGCCTTTCACCTCAACGCCGACGAGGGCGAGCTCATCACCCAATATC
>JAFVBK010000274.1 GCA_017480045.1 Clostridia bacterium | reverse complement strand
GTCGACTGCCCGTCGGCAGACGAATCGTTCACGGGATCCTGGACCGGCGCTTCCGCCTCGGATTCAGAGGCCGGCGCCTGCTCCGCTTCCTGTGCCTGCGCGTCGGCGGACTGCTCTGCCGCGTCCTCTTCCGAGGGCTCCGCCTCCTCGGACTGTCCATCGACAGACTGCTCCGCCGTCGCTTCAACGGAGGGCGCAAGCGTCTCATCCGCCAAAGCCGTCGCCGGAACGCTGAAATTCATCATCAGCATCGTCAGTGCGCATAACCAAGCTACCAATCTTCTCTTCATGGTCCATTCTCCCATCGTGAAATATTGAAGCCAACCAGCTCATTCGAACAGCCGTCCAGTTACAAAAAATGTATGATACGGCACTATCTATATTACCATATTCTCCCAAAACGCACAACCGTGAAATCTTATAAAATTACTTATATTTACCTAAAATAACTTAATGTATTTGGCTAACATATATGGTTTATTTCGCTCTGTAGCGCGTGGCGCTGGCGGTGCTCCGCAGGAGCGGATGAGGTGTCCAGTATCCCTCAGCTTTCCATGATGAACCAACGATTTTCGGCGAAGCCCTTTGGCTGGCCGTCCGCCAATCGGGCCAATCCCAAAATAAGAGCGCCCGCGTTTTACCGCGAACGCTCTCACATTGCCTGCGCTTATCCGGCGGAGGCCGATTCCCGACCGCCCTTGCCGGCGGCGCTGTCACGCCATTTGCTCCGGCATGCGGATAGATTGCAGGAAGTCCACCGCCCGCTGGCTGCGAGGATGGCTGAAGAATTCCTCCGGCGTGTTCTCCTCCACGATGCTGCCGCCGTCCATGAAGATCACCCGGTTGGAAACCCGGCGGGCGAAGTTCATCTCGTGGGTCACGATCACCATGGTCATGCCCTCCTGAGCCAGCTCGGTCATCACGTTCAGCACCTCGCCGATCATCTCCGGGTCCAGCGCGGAGGTGGGCTCGTCAAAGAGCATGGCCTTGGGATGCATGGCCAGCGCCCGCGCGATGGCGGCGCGCTGCTGCTGACCGCCGGAGAGCTGCGCCGGCACCTTCTTCGCCTGGTCCGCCACGCCCACCCGTTCGAGCAGCCGCATAGCCTCCTCGCGGGCCTCCTTCTTGCTCTTTTTCAGCACGCCTGTCGGCGCCAGGGTCATGTTGTCCAGCACGCTCATGTGCGCGAACAGGTTGAACGACTGGAACACCATGCCGATCTGGGAGCGCAGCTCCGCCAGCTTCCGGCCCTCCTGGGGCAGCGGCACGCCCTCGATCAGGATCTCGCCGGAATCGATGGTCTCCAGCCGGTTGATGGTGCGGCAGAGGGTGGATTTGCCGGAGCCGGAGGGCCCGATGACCACCACGACCTCCCCCTTGTGAACGGACAGGTTGATGTCCTTCAATACGTGGAGGGCGCCGTAGTGCTTGTTGACGTTCCGAAGCTCGATGACCGGCATGTCGCTAGCCTTCTGAATCTGTGTCATGGTGTTCTCCTTTGATATAGTCGCCAATGCCGCGGTCCGCTATTTCGCGTCCGCCGCCGCGCCCGTGCGTTTCAGTCCCCGCGCCGCGCGGTCCGAGAGCTTGTTCAGCCCGTAGTTGATCAGAATATAGATTACCGCCACCACCAGATACACCGAGACCAGCGAATCGTGGCTGGTGATCAGCACCTTGGCGTTCTGCATCAGATCCGCGTAGGAGACCACGTAGGCAAAGGTGGTGTCCTTCAGCACGATCACCAGCTCGGAAATCAGCGAGGGAATGACAAAGCGGATGGCCTGGGGAAAGACGACCTGATAAAATGTGCGCGTGTTCGAAAGACCCAGCGACAGCGCCGCCTCGGTCTGGCCCTTGGGCACGGCGTTCACGCCGGCGCGAAACGCCTCGGCGATAATGCCGCTGGCGGAGATGGCGCAGGGCAGCGTGACGCGCCAGAACGCGCCGATGGAAAGGCCCATGCGGGGCACCACCAGGAAGAAGAAGTAGATCAGCAGCAGCGTGGGCACGCCCCTGGTGAACTCGATCACCGCCGTGGCGATCCAGCGCGCGATCGGGTTGCGCCGCAGCTTGCCGCGCATCAGCACAAAGCCCAGCGCGATGGCGATCACCGCCGCCGTCAGCGCGGAGCGCAGCGTGCTCAGCAGGCCCATGCCCAGATAGCGCCAGGTGCTCCATTTCAGGAAGAAATCCCAGTAGCGGGCCTCAAGCTGTCCCTGCCGCGCGAACTGGCGCACGACCAGGTAGAGCAGAAAGCCGAGCCCCAGCAGCGCGACGACGGTGAACGCCGCGACGCGCCGGCGCGTCTTCGGCCCCGGCGCTTCATACAGCCGGTCGCGAATGGAAGGCGCCCTCATCGCAGTATCCTCACTTTCCTGTCAATCTTCGCGCCCACCCAGCCGATGATCAGCGCCGTCGCCACGTAGAGCGCGGCGGAGACGGCGAAGGCCAGAACGCCGCCCACGGCGCGGCTGTTGATGTAATTCACCACGCCCGTCAGCTCCAGCTGGTGGGGCCGCAGCGGCACCTGGGAGCCCAGCGCTGTGGTGAGCATCGTGCCCACCACCAAGCTGGTCATGGGCAGCACCGTGCTGCGCACGGCCTGGGGGATCACGATCTTCACGATCATCTGGAAGAAGGTGAGGCCCAGGGCGCGGGCGGCCTCGATCTGGCCGGGGCTGATGGTGTTCATGCCGCTCATCAGGTGCTCCGAACAGAAGGCCGAGGGGATCAGCACCGACGCGACGATCACGCACATCTCATAGCTCAGCAGCACCTTCAGCCGCGGCAGCGCGTAGACCAATATGATCAGCATGGCCGCGCCGGGAATGTTGCGGAAGACCTGCACGAAAAAATCCCCGAAAACCCGCAGGGGCTTCACGGGGCAAACCCGCAGCACCGTAATCACCACGCCGATGACGAACGCCCCCGCGAAGGAGATGGCCGTCAACCGCCAGGTGTTCAGCAGCGCGCGCAGATACAGGTCGCCGTACTGGGACAGCAAAGCCGATAAACTCATGGAAAATCCTTTCTCGGAAAAGGGCGCTCAAAAAAGATAAAAACTATGCGGCTTGTAGGGGCGGCGTTGCGCCGCCCGCCTTGCGCGATTTGATTCGCGCTACCCAGCGGTCGCCGCAACGACGCCCCTACTGATTGCCTCTATGCGTCGATATCTATCCTGAAAAAACCCCTATCGCCACACAGAACCGATTTATTTATTCCAGGCCGATGGCCGGGGGCTCCGGCGCGGTCTCGGTGCCGCCGGTGCGGTCGCCCAGGCTGATCTGCCACAGCTCGGTCCACAGGCCCGCGTCCTCGATCTGCTGCAGGAAGTCGTTCACGAAGTCCACGCCGTCGGAATCCTTGGGCAGGCCGATGCCGTAGTTATCATCCTCGCCGAAGATGCCGGCCACGGCATACTTGCCGGGGTTGCGCACGATGGAGCCGAGGATCAGGGTGTAGTCGGTCACATAGGCGTCGGCGCGGCCGGTCTCAACGTCCTGGCGCGCGGTCTCGTCGTCCAGCTCCTCCAGCACTTCCGCTTCCGGCGCGTACTCCTCCAGAATGGCGGGGCCGCTGGAGCCCTGCTGGGTGGCGACGATCTTGCCGGCCAGGTCCTCCAGACCCTTGATCTCGTCGTTATCGGCGGCGATCAGGATGCCCTGGTTGGAGGTGAAGTAGGGACCGGCGAAGGAGATGACCTCCTGGCGGGAGGGCAGGATGGAGTAGGTGGCAAACACGGCGTCCACCTGGTCGGAGATCAGCACGTCCTCGCGGGTGCTGGAGGTGACCTGCGTGAACTCCCAGGCGGTGGGATCGCCGAAGATGTAGTTGGCCAGCAGCTGATACAAGCCGGCGTCAAAGCCGCGATAGTTGCCGTCCTCCTCGTCCAGCAGGCTGAACAGGAAGGACTGGGCGGTGGTGCCCACGCGCAGCTTGCCCGCTTCCTTCACCTTGCTCGCCCACTCGCTGGCGGCGATGGTATCGTCGTCGGCCACGGGGCCGCTGGTGATCAGCGCGTCAAAGGCTTCCTTGTTGATGGCGTTGCTCTGCTCCTCGGCGATCGCCGCGAAGGCCGACAGAGCCAGAATGGCTACCAGCAAAATCGCAAAAAACTTCTTCATTTTACATGTTCCTTTCTTCGTTATGGTTCACAGTTGCATGTCGGAGAACGGCAGGCCGCGCATTCGGTTCCGACTGAGGGAAACGGAAATCAGCATCCATGCTCGACATCGATTCGATCCGCCGCTGCGCATCGCGCCGCCCCCTTTCCGTGAATTATATTTAGTCTAACAGCTCGACCGGTATTTGTCCAATATGAAAAATCAATGCTCAGTTATTGTTAATATCTATAATAGAGGAGCTTGATCTGAAAAAAACCATATAGCGAACGCGTTCGCTCTCCCCTCACCGCAGCGATCTGTACAGCGCCATGGCCGCGGCATAATCGCGCATGCCCTCGGTGGCGCCGGGCTGGCTGAGGGAGCAGGCCGCCGCGGCGGTGCCCAGCTCGATGGCCTCGGCCAGGGACAGGCCCTTCCACGCGGCGTACAGCACGCCGGAGCAGAAGGCGTCGCCCGCGCCCACGGAGCCCTTGATGTAGCCCTCCGGCAGCTTCAGGCCCGGCACCTCCACGTAATTGCCGGCCTCGTCCAGCCCGAAGCCGCCCTGAGGACAGTGGATGACCGCCCAGGTGGACACGCCCAGCGCCTTCATCCTCTCCAGCGCGGCGCGCATGTTCTCCCGGCGCAGATTGCCCGCCGCGTCCAGCAGCGCCACGCCCGTGGTGGCCTGGGCCTCGGCCTCGTTGATGACGCAATAATCGGTGTACTTCAGCGCGGGCGTGACGATGCGCTGGAAGCGCTCCCCCGCCTCGGTCACCACGTCGACGGAGGTCTTGATGCCCCGCCGCTGCGCCGTGCGCAGCAGCCGCGCCATCTTCGTGCCGTATTGCGCGTCCGGCGCGTCCAGCGCGTCCAGCAGCAGTATGTAGCCGATGTGCAGGATATCCACGTCCAGCGCGTCCCAGTCGATATCCGCCTCGCAAAAATCGGCGCTCGCGCCCTTGCAGTAGTAAAAGGAACGCTGCTTGCTGCGCTCGTCCGCCATCACCAGCGTATAGGACGTGGTGCCGCCCCGCTTGACCTGGCTCAGGTCGATGTTCGGCCAGGCGCTCAGCCTGTCCAGCATGTAGTCCCCCGCCTCATCGCCGCCGACCCGCCCCAGAGCTGTCAGCGGCAGGTCGCGATCCAGCGCGGCCAGATCCATGATGTCGTTGCACATACAGCCGCCCGTGGAGCGGCTCATATCGCCGACGATATTCGTCAGCTCGCCGGGTTTTGGAAAACCGCTGATGGGATAGAGGATATCCAGAACCGTATTTCCGGCGATGGCAATGCCCTTTTTCATGCGTCTCTCCTCGCTTTCCCGCGGGCAAGCGCCGCGCTCTTATCTCTATTTTATATCATATCCATTGCAAATACAATCATTTTGCGGGCGGTTTTGCCGCGAAAATCACCGCGCTGGGCGAAAGTCGGCCCCGCCAGTGGACGGCGGGATACATATATGCTATAATATACGTGTAAGAATGCGCAAATGTGCCCGAAAGGATAATATCTTATGGAATTGAAAGAAAACACCATCAAAAACCTGGCGATACTGATCGACGCCGAAAACGTGCTTCCCGCCCACGCCGATCTGATCTTCGACCACGCCGCTTCCCTGGGCAACATCGCCCGCAAGGAGATCTTCGGCGCGGCCCAGGCCCTGGGCGCGTGGGTCTCCCCCGTGCTGAAATACGCCATTCACCCCAACCTGACCATCAAGGCCTCGAAGGGCAAGAACTCCTCCGACATCGCGTTGGTCATCGGCGCGATGGATCTGCTGGTGTCGGGCGGCATTGACTGCGTAATCATCGCTTCCAGCGACAGCGACTTCTCCGCCCTGTCGGTGCGGCTGCGCAACGCGGGCATCGAGGTGATCGGCATGGGCATGGAAAAATCCAACGAGCTGTGGCGCACCGCCTGCTCCACCTTCGTGGTGCTGCAAAACCAGAAGCCCGCCGCGACCCGGCAGCCCGCCCGCCAGTCGGCCCAGAAGCCGCAAAG
>JAFVBK010000023.1 GCA_017480045.1 Clostridia bacterium | reverse complement strand
GACGGCAGGCATATCAAAAGGGGAGCGAGGGCCGGGATTTTTTGGCGGCCTGACGCCCAAAACGCCGGAAACTTCGCGCCTGCGCACATCGCGCGCAGGCAGCTCGTTTCAAGGGTTTTGTTCGCAGGCCGCCGCATCGGTGGGGAACAGCGAGTGATGGAGTAATTGCTTGGAGAGCTATGCGCGCATGGCTCTATGGCTGGTTTTTATTGGGGAAGACAGATGGTGCGGGCCTTTAATCGACGACTTTGATGACGATCTTCGCCCTCTTCTTGTTGGCGGTCTTGACGGTGATCTTAGCCGTTCCCTTCTTGAGGGCTGTGACGAGCCCGTTTCCGTCCACGACGGCAACCTTCTTCCTGGAGGAGGCCCAGGTATAGGTCGTCTTGGAGGTGGCGGGGGTGAGCGCCGTGTTCAGTTGCAGGGTTTCGCCCACGCGCAGCGTGACAGGCCCGCCCTGAGTGAAGCTGATTCTGGCGGGAGCATAGGGATCAAGCACTTTCACCGTGACGCTCGCCTTCTTCCTGTTGGCGGTGACGACGGTGATCTTCGCTGTGCCCTTGGAGATGCCCGTGACCAAGCCGTTTGCGTCAACGGAGGCGCGTCTTGGCTTGCCGCTCCTCCAGGTCAGCGCGGAGCTGGCCGTGGCGGGCTCGACCGTGGCGCTCAGCTGCAGGGTTTCGCCCACATTCACATAGACGGTGCCCCTTTGGCTGAGGGCCACGCTCTTTGCGACGTTGGGATCTACACATTGGATCTTCACAGACGACTTGACGCCGTTGGCGGCGGTGACGGTGATGGTGGCGACGCCGTTTCCGACGGCGGCGACCAAGCCGTTGCCGCTGACGGTCACGCGCCTGGCGCTGCTGGATTTCCAGGTCAGCGCGGTGGAGGCGTTGGCAGGCTCTACGGCGCAGCTGAGCTGCAGGGTTTCACCCTTGCCCAGCGTCACCGTGCCGGTTTTATTCAGCGTCAGGGCGCGCACCACGGGTAGTGAGGGCAGCGACGGCGTGGTGGCGAGCCCTGCGTTGCCGCCCAGGATGGAAGTGATGCGCGAATCGTCTACGCCCTTATGGATGACGACCTTCGTGCCGATGGGGCAGTTTTCGCTGATCCACTTTGCGTTGGACACCTCCAGACGGATACAGCCATGGGACGCGGGATGTCCCAGCAGCTGGAGCGTATTCTGCTGCAGGCTGTTGTCGTCCCGCCTGGAAAACAGCACGGAGTGGAAGTAGATGCCGTTGACCACGCGCGAGGCATACTTCACGTACACGCCGCCGAATTTGTACCACTCCTTGCGGTTGGCGTTTCGGCCCGTGGGCATGGTGAAGGTTCCTGTCGGGGTGGGGGTGCTGCTCTTGCCTGTGGAGCACAGCCAGCGATGCACCACGCTGTTGTCCGCGGTACGGTAGATGGTGGTGCGCTGGTTCTTGACATCCACGCCGATCCAGTATTGCGGTGCCTCGTCGGCCTTTGCCGCGGCGGTGGGGAAGGGGAGCAGGCCGGCCAGCAGGACGGTGGCCAGCACGAGAGCCAGTGTGCGCAGTCGCTTCATGGAAAACGCTCCTTAATGCGCGCCGCGCGGATGGGGCGCGGCGCGCTGATGATCAGCTTTATTCTATCAGAGATGCTGTGGACTGTCAACAAATGGAAGGCTGTGATTCGCAAGAGGAAGCGAAAATAGCGGAACGGTTCGCGTTCAGTCCACAACCTTGACCACGATCGTGGCCTTTTTCCTGTTGGCGGTCCTGACGGTGATCTTCGCCGTGCCCTTTTTCAAGGCGGTGACGATGCCGTCCGCGTCAACCTCCGCGACCCTTCTCTTGCCGGAGGCCCAGGTATAGGTCGTCCTGGCGGTAGCCGGAGCCAACGCCGTGCTCAGCTGCAGCGTCTCGCCCACACGCAGCGTGATAGGCCCGCTCTGGGTGAAGCTGACCTTTGCCGGAGCGTAGGGATCCACGACCTTCACGGTGACGGTGGCCTTCTTCCTGTTGGCGGTGACGACGCTGATCTTGCTGCTGCCTGCCGCCACGCCGGTGACGAGCCCGCTGCCGTCGACGGCGGCATACCGAGGCTTGCTGCTCTTCCAGGTCAGCGCGGAGGCTGCGCTGGCGGGGTCCACGCCGGCATTCAGCTGCAGCGTCTCGCCGATGCCCAGGATGACGATGCCCTTCTGGTCAAGGGTCACGCTCCGGGCGATGGTGGGATCCACGGAATCGATCTTCACCGTGGTTTTGACACCGTTGGAGGCGGTGGCCGTGATGGTGGCGGCGCCGGTGCCCACGGCGGTGACGAGGCCGTTGCCATCGACGGAGACATACCGGGGCTTGCTGCTCTTCCACCGCAGCGCGGTGGTGGCGTTGGCGGGATAGATGTCGCAGCTCAGCTGCAGCGTCTCACCCTTGGTGAGCGATACGGTGCCGGTCTGATTCAGCGTCAGCTCCCGCACGATGGGCGGTGCGGGCAGGGACGGCGTGGTTTCGACGCTGGCGTTATGGCCCAGGATGGACGTGATGCGCGGGTCGTCCACGCCCTTGTGGATGACCACCATCGTGCCCGTGGGGCAGTAATCGCAGATGAATTTCGCGTGCTGCACCTCCAGGCGAATGCAGCCGTGGGAGGCGGTGTGGCCCAGACGCTTGACGGTGGACATCTTCATGGCGTTGTCGGACTTGCGGGTGAACAGCACGGAGTGGAAGTACAGGCCGCTGGTGTACTTGACGGCGTACTTCACGTAGGTGCTGCCGAAGTTAAACCACTCCTTGCGCTGGTTGCCCCGCGCTTCGGGCAGATGGTAGGTGCCCACGGGAGTGGTGTAGCCGCTGCGGCCCGTGGAGCACAGCCAGCAGTGCGCCACGCTGTTGTCCGCGGTGCGGTAGATGGTGGTGCGCTGGTTCTTGATGTCCACGCCGATCCAGTATTGGAGATTGTTCTCGCCCTTCGCTTCGACCGTCAGGGCGGGCAGGACGCCAACCAGCAGGATTGCCGCCAGCAGCAGCGCCAGGAATCGCAGATGCTTCATGGGAGCCTCCTTTTCGTGGCAAAATATCGCCATAATTGTTAAATTATGTATTGATTATAGCAGAGTCACTGGACGAAGTCAACCGAAAAAAGGGGATAAAAAGCGCGGCGTATGAGCGCCGCGCCGTCATCCGCGGGTACTGCCGACAAGCGTTGACAGTGCCGAGTCGTTCCTTATCAGTCCTTGTAAAACATGATTTGGCATGCGGCGCCGTTGACATAATCAATGGAGATTCTCAGATTGCCCTTTGCGAACAGGGCATGCTCATCCTCGGAGGAATAAGCGGTAACGGTCTTCCAGCCGGCATTGCCCAGAATGGCGGACGATTCGCTGACGGTGGTGCCGAACTTGATGCCCGCGATGTTCCAAAGGCTTGTCTGGCCTCGCGCCAAATCGCCGACGGCGACAGAATTGATTCGGGAATCAATGTTCTTTTCGTCCTCCAGATAGAACGCGAAATTGGCCTTGCCGCCCAGATAATAGCCGTTGCCGTCCTTGACGGCCTTCGCGCCGTACTTCTGCATGGCGGCCTTGCCGTTCATGCCGAGGGCGTTGAACAGATCGTAATTGGCGGGGTTCGCGGGCGCGGCCAACACGTTGATGGTGATGGTGGCCTTGGCCTTCTTGTTGTTGGCGGCCTTCACGGTGATCTTGGCCTTGCCCTTCTTGAGCGCCATCACCTTGCCGTTGGCGTCCACGGTGGCCACCTTCGTCTTGCCGCTCTTCCAAATCAGATTCGCCTTGGCGGTGGCGGGGACCAGCGCGCTGCTGAGCTGGAGAGTCTGGCCCGCGGTCAACGTCGCCGTCTTGCCCTGGGCAATCGTTATACCCGTGGGCTTGTAGGGGTCGACGACGGTTACGGTGATTTTTGCCTTCTTTTTATTATGCGTGGTGACGGTGATCTTCGTCTTGCCCTCCGCGATGGGCGTCACGACGCCGCTGGCACTCACGGTGGCCACCTTGACCTTGCTGGACTTCCAGGCCATCGTGGCCTTGGTACTCGCGGGTTCGAGCGCTGTGCCGAGCTGCAGGGTCTGGCCGATGTTCACGGTCGCCGTCTTGCCCTGGGTGATGCTGATCCTGGTGGGCTTGTTGGGATCGACCACCTTGACCTTCACCTTCGCGGACTTGCCGCCCGCCTTGGCGGTGATGGTAGCGCTGCCCTCGGACAGGGCGGTCACCTTGCCGCCAGCGTCCACGGCGGCGACCTTCGCCTTGCCGGACTTCCATTCAACGGGAGCGGCGGGGGTGACGGTGGCGGTGAGTTGGAGCGTTTGGCCGACGGTGAGCGTGACCGTGCCGGTGTGGGACAGGGTAACGGTCGTTTTGACTTTTGCCGCCGCCAGCGCGGGAGCGCAGAGCAGCGACAGCGCCAGCAGCAGCGCCAGCGTGAGACTGAGAGCCTTCCTCATGGGGATGCCTCCTTTTTTTCATTGGATGGATATATTATAGCGCATACGGAGCTGTAAGTCAACAATTTAAGGCCAAAATCAGCCGCTAATTAGGAACCTAAAAAAGCATATAATGTTAATATGGTAGCGAGTGGGGGCGGTGAAATGGCGAGTACAATGTTGGCGGTACAACTGGGAGAGCGCATACGAAAACTGCGCAGCGACAGGGGTTGGTCTCAACGGGAGTTGGCCCGCCGCGCCTCGATTGCCAGCAAATCAGTGATTTCATATTATGAGTTGGGAGAGCGCTTTCCAACCTATGAGACGCTGCTTCGCCTGGCGGATACCTTCGGCGTGACCACCGACTACCTGCTGCGCGGTCAGGACGCGGACATCCGAATCAAGACCGGAAGCCTCACAAGCGAGCAGCTTGACGCCCTTATGACGATCATAGAGGGTATGCAGAAAAGGGAATAGATGCGTGAAGCGGGGCTGTCTCAAAATGTAACGAGCGGCGCGCAAATGAATATGTAGGGGCGGCGTATCGCCGACCGCCCATAACGGAATGTACCGTTTTTGGGCGGGCGCCGAAACGGCGCCCCTACAATTTGCGTTGCTGCCTATCGTTAGACTTCTACTTTGAGCCCCGCTCGCATATGTCAATCGGAATTGTCGAATGGCGCGTCAGGCGATGTCGATGTTCTCACCCTTCCGGCCGATGTGCGCGCCGTCCCTGGCTTCGGCGGAATCGGGATGGGCCAGCAGCCACTTGTTGCGGGCGGTCATCCACTTGTCCTCTTCGCTGAGGGGTTCGAAGTCGGGCTTGGCGGTGTTGGTGCCCTTCGGCAGCACGACGGCCACGCGGAAGCCATCGGCGGCGTTCACGTGGCAGGGGGCATAGTGCAGCGTGGTGGCGTAGACCTCCACAGGCACGCCGGCGGGCACGCGGAAGGCCTTCACCCTCGCGGTGTCCAGCACGCCGTCCACGATCTCATCCTCCTTCGCCAGCAGCAGCACGAAATCGTGGGTGCCGATGTTCACCTCGCTGTCCCGATGATACTCCAGGCAGTTCAGCTTGGTGTTGTGGCCCCAGCACATGCCCAATTGAATGGGCATGCCGCCGTAGGCGCGGTCGCGCAGCGGCGCGAAGATGGCGCAGGCCTCCAGGCTGTCGATGCCCGGCTCGTAGCTCACGCCCTCCGGCAGCTCGATCTTCAGCATGGCATCGCGCAGCTCCTGGGTGTCGTAGCCCGACAGCACCTGGCCGTAGGGTTTGAATTCGGCGTCGTAGATGGAAAGGATTTTCATAAGGCATAACCTCCTATTGTTTTTTGGCTGATATTAAGATACTATTATATTAGGGGTCGTGTCAAGAGGGAGCGATGGACAAACCCGCCGCGATGCGCTATAATGTATAAGAGTTATTATGCCAATTATGCACATTGAGGAGCGCAATAAATGGTCTTTTCCAGCATCGAGTTCTTATTCTACTTTCTGCCGGTGGTATTGATCGGCTACTACATATTGAAGCGCTGGCGCAGGGCGGCGAACATCTTTCTTTCGGTGATGAGCCTGGGCTTCTATGCCTTCGGCGCGCCGAAGTTCTTTCCGATCATGATGGCCTCCATCGTCATGAACTGGCTGTTCGGCCTGTGGGTGGACAAGGTGCGCGGCGACCAGAAGAAGTCGAAGCTGGCGCTGACGCTGATGGTGGTATTCAATCTGGGACTGCTGGGCGTATTCAAGTACCTGATGTTCCTGATGAACAGCCTGAACATGTGGTTCAGCCTGCGTCTGCCCGTGCCGCAGATCACGCTGCCCATCGGCATATCCTTCTTCACCTTCCAGGCCATGAGCTACGTGATCGACGTCTACCGCGGCCAGGGCAAGGTGCAGAAGAACCTGATCAACGTCTGCCTGTACATATCCTTCTTTCCGCAGCTGATCGCGGGCCCCATCGTGCGCTACCAGACCGTGGCGGACGAGATCGACAACCGCCGGGAGAACCTGGACGACTTCATCGAGGGTACCCAGCGCTTCATGCGCGGCCTGTGCAAGAAGATGCTGCTGGCCAACAACCTGGGCCTGCTGGTGGACACCGCCTTCGCGCTGGAGACGGCGCAGCTCTCCGTGGTCAGCGCGTGGCTGGCGGCCTGCG
>JAFVBK010000273.1 GCA_017480045.1 Clostridia bacterium | reverse complement strand
GCCGTACACGAAGATGTTGATGTCGAATATCTGATTGAGGTTATGGAACATGCGGCCCAGGTACTCCGCGCCCCGGTTCACCACCTCCAGCGCCAGCGGGTCGTTCATTTGCAGCGCCCGGCCCACGGCCACCATATCGATGTTGCTGAGGGTGCCGGCGTAGTCCAGGATGCGGCTCTCCTCGCCCTCCTTGATGCGATCCATGGCGTAGCGGGCCATGAAGAAGCCGGAGGCGATGGAGTGTACGCAGCCGATTACGCCGCAGCCGCAGGGATAGCCGGTGGAATCGGAGATGAAGGTGTGGCCGAACTCGCCCGCCATGCCGTGCATGCCGCGGAAGAGCTGACCGTTCAGGATCAGCGCGCCGCCGATGCCGGTGGCCAGCGTGGCGTAGATCAGGTTGTCGTAGCCGCGCCCCGCGCCGTAGCGGTGCTCGGCCAGCGCCGCCACATTGGCGTCGTTGTCCACGAACACCGGCAGATCCAGCCGCTTTTCCAGCATTTCCCGCACGGGTTGATCGTTCAGCGCCACCAGGTTGGCGCTCTCCAGCGTCATGCCGCGCCTGAAATCCACATAGGCAGGGAAGGCCGCGCCGACGCCGCGCACATCCCGCGACGTCAACCCCGCCTTTTCCAACAGGCTCTTCACCTGCTGGGCAAGGTAATTCATCAACTCATTGGCGGTGCCATCCTTGTCCGTCATATATTTCAGCTCAGAAATCAGCTGCATATTGGCGTCAAACAGGCCCAGCTTGATGTTCGTTCCGCCCACATCGATGCCGACGACATATTCGCGCATATCCTCAACCTCCGCTTATCGGTTCGATTGTGTAGTTCTCCAGATAGCCGCAGTTGCTTCGCCCGGTGCTTACGCTGTGCCGTATCCTCCAGCTCCGGCCGCCGTCCCTCTCACGAAACGTCTCGTCATAATCCCATAGCAGGTCGGCGTCCGTACGATCCGGAACAAGGGTATTGCGTATGACTTCGCCAAAACAGTAATAGCAAATTACCCGGCGATCCCACAACACGGATTGGTCGCACGCCAAGGCGGCGTTGTAGGTTTCCATGCCGCAAATCGCGCATTTCATGGCGTTCTCACCCCTATACGTTGATCTTTCCCATTTCCACCGCTTCGTATTTCGCCAGGATCGGGTCGACCACCCGCGTCAGGAACCGTTCCGCCTGTTCCTGCGCCCGACCGGTGTACTTCTCCGGAGCCAGCAGGGCGGTGAGGCTGTCGGCGCTCAGCGGGAAGGCGGGGTCGGCAGCGATGCGTTGCATCAGGTCGCTCTCCAGCCCCTCGGCCTTCATGCGGGTGGCCGCGGCCTGGGAGTGGACGCGCACGCGCTCGTGAATCTCCTGGCGGTCCGCGCCGTTCTTGACGGACTCCATGATAATATCCTCGGTGGCCATGAAGGGCAGGTTTTCCATCACACGCTTCTCGATCATCTTCGGATAGACCACCATGCCGTCCGCGATGTTGGCATAGAGCTCCAGCACCGCGTCGGTGGCCAAAAACGCCTCCGGCAGCGAGAGCCGGCGGTTGGCGCTGTCGTCCAGCGTCCGCTCGAACCACTGGGTGGCGGCGGTCATGGCGGCGTCCTGATAGACGGCCATCACGTGCCGCGACAGGGCGCAGATGCGCTCCGAGCGCATGGGATTGCGCTTGTAGGCCATGGCCGAGGAGCCGATCTGGCTCTTTTCAAAGGGCTCCTCCACCTCGCGGAAGGATTGCAGCAGCCGCAGATCCTGGGCGAACTTGTAGGCGCTCTGGGCGATGCCGGAAAGCGCGCCCAGCACCCGGGAATCCAGCTTGCGGGGATAGGTCTGGCCGGAGACGTCGAATACGCAGGTGGCGCGCCTCAAATCTTTGATTTGAGCCGTCGCCATCCCCGACTCCGCCGGGGACAACTTTGTCTCTGGCAAAGCTGCCTCCTCCATGCCCATTTTTTCTGCGATGCGTTTCTCCAGCTCGTCCACCTTCGCGCCGTCGCCCTCGAACAGCTCCATGAAGCTGACCTGCGTGCCCGTCGCGCCGCGGTTGCCCAGCAGCTTGAGGGAGGAGAGGGCGAAGTTCACCTCGTCAAGGTCCATCGTCAGATCCTGCATCCAGAGCGTGGCCCGCTTGCCGACGGTGGTCAGCTGGGCGGGCTGCAGATGGGTGTAGCCCAGGCACGGAAGCGCCCGGTATTCCCAGGCGAAGGCGCGCAGGCGGCGCAGCACCTCCACAAGCTTCTGGCGAATCAGCGTGAGCGCGTCCCGCAGCATCAGGATGTCCGCGTTGTCAGTGACGTAGCAGCTGGTGGCCCCCAGATGGATGATGCCGCGAGCGCCGGGGCACACGTCGCCGTAGGCGTGCACGTGGGCCATCACGTCGTGGCGCACCCGCGCCTCGTGGCGGGCGGCGTTCTCGTAATCGATGTCCTCGATGTGGGCCTTCAATTCGTCCACCTGCGCCTGCGTCACGGGCAGGCCCAGCTCCATCTCGCTCTCCGCCAGCGCCACCCACAGCTTCCGCCAGGTGGTGAACTTCCTGTCGGGCGAGAAGATGTACTGCATCTCCTTGCTCGCGTAGCGGCTGTTGAGGGGCGTTTCGTAGGTGTTTTTGTTCATAACTGCCTCCTGGGTATCAATGTAACAATATGGCAAACCGGAATCTATCTCTTTCGCCGAAACACATCCAAGCCGCCAGTTCTACCGTCATAGTCAAACCCATATTTCATTGCCAGATGTTTTGTTACCTCTTGTTCGGGGACACATTCTATCACCAGTTGTTTGTGTAATTCCTGCCCCTTCCCGATTAGTAATTCTGTTAAATGCGAAGCATAACCATTTCCCCAGTACAGGGGATGCAAAACCCAGCCTATCTCAAAACTCACATCATCGTAATCGTGAAAAATGACATAGCCTATAAATGTGCCGCCTCTGTCAACCGCGAAAACGCGAGGAGGGTCACACAATCCGGCATCCATAAGAAACTGTTTTGTCTTCTCCTTCGTATATGGCGGCTCCAAGAATTTCATAACCCGTGGCTCTGACAGCAATTCATGCAGTGGCTCAAGGTCATTTTTATTCATTTTCCTTATTGTTAGATTCATTCATTGCCCTTATACATCCCGATTCGACACACAGTTGGTTTTGTCACGGCGGTATCCAAAAGCCTTCCCCTTGAGGGGAAGGTGCCCCGCAGGGGCGGATGAGGTGGCCTCGCCGCGTTACGGTCGTCTATCGCAACAGAGGATCGCCACGCCATGGGGACACCTCATCAGTCATTTGCTCCGCAAATGCCAGCTTCCCCAAAGGGGAAGCCTTTTGGCGGGCGGCGCAACGCCGCCCCTACAAGCGGTCAGCGAATGATCAGCGCCTCGCGCTC
>JAFVBK010000272.1 GCA_017480045.1 Clostridia bacterium | reverse complement strand
TTCCCGCTGGTGCGGTCCCAGGCCATGCCCAACGAGCTGCCGCCGCTGGTGAAGCTGCGGGGCCTGGACGCGGCGAAGCGCTACAGGATTGTGGAGACCGGGGAAGTCTACGGCGGCGACGAGCTGACGCAAATCGGCCTGTGCGTGCCGATTCCCTCTCAGGGCTCAGGCGACGCCTGGTCCGCGCTGTACTGTTTGTAGGCGATTGAATGATGCTGAATCGATATGATCCCAGGGGAACGGCGTTTGTCCGCATGGGGCGGTTCAATCCCGACGAGGCCGCCTGCAACCTGTGGTGGTCCGGCTCCGGCGTGCGCACGAAGCTGGCCTGCACCCGAGTCGAGATCGAGGCGACGGTGCCCGACCAGGAAAACCTGCCGATGGTATCGGTGACGGTGGACGGCGCGCCGGTGGCACGGTTTGCCCTGCGACCGGGCACCCATCGCTACGACCTGCTGGGCCGCATGGATGGCGGCGAGGTCCATGAGGTCGCCGTGCTGCGCGACAGCCAGCCCACCGACCAGGACGCCGCGCCGCTGGTGCTGGACGCCGTGTATACCGACGGCGAGCCCGCCGCGCCGGAGCATCGGCCTCGCCTCATCGAATTTCTGGGCGACAGCCTGACCGTGGGGTAGGGCACCGTGGGCCCGAAGGGCGATATGGCCTGGCGCATGCTCTGGTGCTGCCACCAGTTCGCCTTCCCGGCGCTGGCGGCCGAGGCATTGAAGGCCGATAAGCGGCTGGTAGCCCTGGGCGGCTGGGGCGCATACCTGTCCTACGACGCCAATCCCACCCATACCATTCCTACCATCTACGATCAGCTGTGCGGCATCGCGCCCGCCGGGGGCGCGCCCTACGACTTTGCCGCGCAGCGCCCGGCGAGCGCGGTGGTCATCAACCTGGGCACCAACGACTGCGGCGCCATTGACAAGATGACCGGAGACGCGAAGGCCGAGGCGCTCGCTGCCTTCGAGGACAGCGCGGCGGCGCTGATGGCGCGAGCGCGCAAGCACAACCCCGACGCCGCGATCCTGTGGGCCTACGGCCTCTGCGGCAACGGCCTGGAGGCGCCGCTGCGCCGGGCCGTTGAACGGCGGCGGGCGGCGGGGGACGGCAACGTGCGCTATCTGGCGCTGGACGACTGCGCCGGCGACCTGGGCAGCCAGAGCCACCCGGGCAGGAATGCCCATAAGCGGGCGGCGGCGCAGATCGTGGAAGCGCTGGAGGATATGCTGTAGAAGAGAAGGCCGCGCGCTGTTGCAAAGGCGCGACAGCCACAGAGCTATGCCGGCCGTCTCTTGATTTCTCCCGAAATGACAAATCAGAATCCATCAAAGGAGGCCATGCGCATGAACTATCAGGAGCTGAACGCGCGCTATGAGGCGCTGATCGCTCAGAAGAACGCCGTGGACGACAGCCGCTACAACGGCATTTATGATCGCTGTGTGAACCCGGTGCTCACGCGGGCCCACATTCCGCCCTTCTGGATGTTCGACCCGAACCCCGAAACCAATCCGCACATGATGCAGCGCCTGGGCGTGAACGCCGTGATGAACAGCGGCGCGATACTGCTGGACGGCAAATTCACGCTGGTGGCCCGCGTGGAGGGCATGGACAGAAAGAGCTTCTTCGCCGTGGCCCAGAGCGACAGCGGCGTGGACGGCTTCCGGTTCTGGGACGAGCCGGTCATGCTGCCGGACACCTGCCCGGAGGAGACCAATGTCTACGACATGCGCCTGACCCGGCACGAGGACGGCTGGATCTACGGCGTGTTCTGCTCCGAGAGCAAGGATAATTCCGCGAACGACCTCTCCGCCGCGGTGGCGGCGGCGGGCATCGTGCGCACGAAGGACCTCAAAAGCTGGGAACGCCTGCCGAACCTGGTGACGCTGAGGAGCCCCCAGCAGCGCAACGTCTGCCTGCACCCGGAGTTCGTGGACGGCAAGTACGCCTTCTATACCCGTCCGATGGACGACTTTATCGAGACCGGCTCCGGCGGCGGCATCGGCTTCGGCCTGTGCGAGGACATCACCCACGCCGTGATCGACGAGGAGAAGATGACCTCCATCCGCCGGTATCACACCATCACCGAGTCGAAAAACGGCGCTGGCGCGACGCCCATCAAGACGGATCGGGGCTGGATTCACATTGCCCACGGCGTGCGCAACACGGCTGCGGGCCTGCGCTACGTGATCTACGCCTTCGCTACGGCGCTGGACGACCCGGCGCGGGTGATCGCGGAGCCCGGCGGCTTCCTGATCGCGCCCTATGGCGCGGAGCGGGTGGGCGACGTGAGCAACGTGGTGTTTACCAACGGCGCCATCGCCGCGCCGGACGGCAGGGTGTACATCTACTACGCCTCCAGCGACACCCGGATGCACGTGGCCACCACCGACATCGATCGCCTCACGGACTATGTGTTCAATACCCCCGCCGACCCGCTGCGCAGCCCGGATTGCGTGAAGCAGAGGGTGGATTTTATCAGGAGAAATCTGGAATTCCTGAAGAGCGGGCAGTAGGAAGCGGGAACAGCGACTGCCGCGAGTTGCGGCGAGGTTATAACATCTGGCAGGGGCGGCGCGTCGCCGCCCCCACAGAGGAGTAGCAATTTATGAGCATAGACGCAACCTATGAGCGCTGGCTGGAGCGGGCGCACGAATCGCTGCAGCCAGAACTCAGGGCCATGGACGCGGCCCAGATCGAGGACGCCTTCTATCGCGACCTGGCTTTCGGCACCGGTGGCCTGCGGGGCGTCATCGGCGCGGGCACCAACCGCATGAACATCAACACCGTTTCAAAGGCCTCCCAGGGCCTGGCGGACTATGTGATCGCCCACTTCCCGCCGGAGAAGCGCCGCATCGCGGTCAGCTACGATTCCCGCATCCTGTCGGATGTGTTTGCGCACGTGGCGGCGGGGGTGTTCGCCGCCAACGGCATCCGCGCGCTGGTGTATCCCCGGCTGATGCCCACGCCCTGCCTGTCCTTCGCCGTGCGGGCGCTGGACTGCGCCGCGGGCATCATGGTCACGGCCTCCCACAACCCGGCGAAGTACAACGGCTACAAGGTGTACGGCCCGGACGGCTGTCAGATCACCACCGAGGCCGCGGAGGCGATTCTCGCCGCCATCGACCGGCTGGACGTGTTCGACGATCCCAAATGGATGGACTTTCAGACGGGCCTGGAGGCCGGGCTCATCGAGTGGATCGGCGAGGACGTGTATACCGACTTCACCGAGGCGGTGAAGCGGCAGTCGCTGCTGGGCGGCGAGGCCGTGGACAAGTCCGCCGCCATCGTCTATTCTCCGCTGAACGGCACGGGCCTCAGGCCGGTGCTGCGGGCGCTGACTGAGAGCGGCTACACCAACGTGACCGTTGTCAAGGAGCAGGAGCAGCCCGACGGCCATTTTCCGACATGCCCCTATCCGAACCCGGAGATCGAGGAGGCCATGCGGCTGGGGCTGGAATACGCCCGCCGGCTGAACGCCGATCTGCTGCTGGCCACCGACCCCGACTGCGACCGCTGCGGCATCGCCGTCAGGGACGGGAACGATTACCGGCTGCTCTCCGGCAACGAGACGGGCATGCTGCTGCTGGACTACGTCTGCCAGCGCCGCGTCGCGCTGGGCAGGATGCCCGATCAGCCCGTGCTGGTCAAGACCATCGTGACCACCGACATGGCCCAGCGCATCGCCGAGAAGTATGGCGTGGAGACCGTGAACGTGCTAACCGGCTTCAAGTACATCGGCGAGACCATCGCGAAGCTGGAGGCCCAGGGCCGCGCGGATCGCTATATCTTCGGCTTCGAGGAGAGCTACGGCTATCTCAGCGGCACCTATGTGCGCGACAAGGACGCCGTGGACGCCGCCTTCCTGATCTGCGAGATGTTCGCCTGGTACAGGACGCGGGGCGTCGGCCTGATGGAGCGGCTGAACCAGCTGTACGCCGAGTTCGGCTACTGCCTGAACACGCTGCACAGCTATGAATTCGAGGGCTCCGCGGGCTTTGAGCGGATGCAGGCCATCATGGCGGCCTTCCGGGGCGGCGTGGACGCGCTGGGCGGCAGGAAGGTGACGAAGCTGCTGGACTATGCCCCCGGCTTGGATGGACTGCCCAAGAGCGACGTGCTGAAATTCCTGCTGGACGGCGCTTCCGTGGTGGTGCGCCCCTCCGGTACCGAGCCAAAGCTGAAGGTCTACGCCTCGATCGTCGCCCCCGACTGCGAAGCGGCCATGGCCCAGGAGGCCGCGCTGAGGGCGGACGTGGAGAAGGTTATCAAGGGATGAGGCAATCGGGAACGGGAAGGACCGTTCCCGAAGCCTTAGCGGGGGCGGCATCGCGCCGCCCGCCCGATCAAAGGATAGTTTCACGAACAAGGAGGCGTCGCCTTGCCCTATCGCTATGAAACCCATATGCACACCTGCCAGGCCAGCGGCTGCGGGGTGTCCACGGGCGCCGAGCACGTCCGCTTCTACAAGGAGCTGGGCTATACCGGCATATTCATCACCGACCACTTCACCGGCGGAAATATCGCCGTGCCCGCGGACCTGCCCTGGCGGGAGCGGATCGATTGGTTCTGCTCCGGCTATGAGGACGCGCTGATCGAGGGCCAGAAGCGGGGCCTGGACGTGTTTTTCGGCTGGGAACAGAACTACGATGGGGACGAATACCTGATCTACGGCCCGGACAAGGCCTGGTTGCTGGCGCACCCGGACATCGAGCACTGGACGCGCAGGCGTCAGCTGGAAGAGGTGCACCGGGCGGGCGGCGCGGTGATACAAGCCCATCCGTTCCGGCACCGGGATTACATCAGGTACATCCTGCTGGGCCTGAAATACTGCGACGGCATCGAGGTGGCCAACACCGGCAACACCCCCGACGCCGACGCCTGCGCCCGTCGCTACGCGGAGTCCTACGGCCTGCTGACCACCGCCGGCTCCGACAACCACAACAGCGCCAAGGCCGATCCCGCGAGGCTGATGGGCGTGGAGGTGGACGAGAGGCTGACCTGTCCGCGGGATTACGCGCGGCTGATACGCGCGCGCGGCGCGATCCGGCCCATCATCCCGGCGGGCCGCTTCGACGTGGACCCTGCCGAGGCCCCGCGGCTTGCGAGCTACTGGGTGGACGAGGACGACCCCGACCTGCGCCGGATCCCCACCGGGCGGGACTTTTGCGGGGATGACAACCGGCGCGGTTTTGTGCTATAATATGGATATCACGATAAAACGCTGGAGGCGAAGCACATGAATACCATCATCACCATCAGCCGCGAGTACGGCGCGGGCGGCACCAGCATCGGCAAGCGCGTGGCGCAGGAGCTGGGCATCGAAATCTATGACCGCGACATCATCCGCAGCACCGTGCTGCAAACCGGCTTGGACGCCGGCGTCATCGAGCACGAGGAGGAGGAAATCTCCCGCGGGGACGCCTTCCTGCGCATGATCACTCCCGCCGCATACTTTGACCGCCGCGAGGCCATCCGCGAGATCGAGCGCAAAGTGATTCTGGACTTTGCCCGCAAGGGCTCCTGTGTATTGCTGGGCCGCTGCGCGGACATCATACTGGAGGAGGCGGACATCGACTGCCTGAAGGTGTTTCTGTATGCCGACGTGCTGCACCGCGCCACGCGGGTGGGCGAGATCATTGGCAGCAAGAATCCGTCGGATATTCAGAAGGCCATGAAAAAGACCGACCATGCCCGCCGCAGCTTCTATCAGCAGTTCACCGGCAGGCGGTGGGGCGATTGCGCCAACTACAACCTGATGCTGGACAGCGGCGCGCTGGGCTACGATACCTGCGCGAAGCTGATCTGTGAGGCGGCCCGGAGCCTGGAAAAGTAATTCCCCGGAGGATAGCGAGCGATGAAGCTGTTGATTGTGCGCCACGGCGAGCCGGATTATACCGTCGATTCTCTGACGGAGAAGGGCAGGCGGGAGGTCGAGCTGCTGGCGGATCGCCTGAGCAAACTGCCGATTGATGATTTCTATGTCTCACCGCTGGGCCGGGCGCAGGCCACCGCCGAGGCCACGCTCAGGCGGCTGGGCCGCGAGGCCCGAACGCTGGACTGGCTTCAGGAATTTCGGGGCCGGGTGATCGACCCCAAGACCGGCGGGCGTTACATCGCCTGGGACTTCATGCCCCAGTATTGGACGCGCTGCCCGGAGCTGTGGGACCGGCGGGCCTGGCGCGACAACGCGCTGGTGGCCACCGGGGATTCCGGCGCGATTTTTGACGAGACCGCGGCGGGGCTGGACGCGCTGCTGGCGGATTACGGCTATCGCCGGGAGGGCGATATCTATCGCACCGAGGCGAATTCCGACAAGACCATCTGCCTGTTTTGCCACTTTGGCATCTCCATGGCGATGCTCTCTCATCTGCTGTGCATCCCGTTCTATCTGCTGGTGCACGGCTTCATCATGGCCCCTTCCTCGGTAACGACGCTCGTGACCGAGGAGCGCCTGTCGGGCGAGGTCTGGTTCCGCTGTACGGCTATGGGGGATACGTCCCACCTGTATGTTGCGGACGAGCCGATTTCCCACCATGGTCGTTTCCGCGAGCATTACGGTGTGGACGACGGCCTCGGCGCGAATCCCTGAGCGTTTGTGGAGAAAGGCGATGTCCCCATTTCATGAAACCCGCCGGTTTTGCCGGCGGGTTTCGCGTATCCGTCGCCGGGTAGAGCGCGGGTCTTTTTGGAATTGAGCACGATAATCGTTCGACAGTCTATGTTTGCAATTTTGCCGTAGGATGGGATGGGGTCTTCATCATCCTTCAACCTTCCGTGAATGACCAGTGTGATTTCCCTTTTTGAAGCGCCCATGAATATTGACAGACAAGCGCGTCTATGTTATATTTATATCATGGTAAATTATGGAAAAGTATAGGCAAAGCGGATTCAAAAATAATCGCGGGGGATGGCGTGTACAAGATCTCCATGATGCCGGAGAGGATCGAAGATCCCCGCGCTGATTGCGAAGAAGGATTCATTGTTGGTTTTGTTGTTAACGAACCCTTGGAAAGCGACAGATATTCAGACGGAACATTAAAAAACCAGGAAAGGAATAGGACAGATGAAGAACATGACAAAGCGCGCGATTGCAATAATGATGGTGTTGGTCATGCATTTATGCTACCTGTGCCCTGCCATTGCAGACGAACTGGTGGGAAATGCGTCAACCGATAGCGTTGTAATCAGCGTAGAAAGCAAGGAAGTACAGCCCGGAGAAGCATTCAGCGTGAATGTCAAGCTTACCAACAATCCGGGGATTCTCTATGCGTCATTGAATGTGTCTTACGATTCAGGGCTGACGTTGGAGAACGCAGTTGCCGGCGACGCGCTCTCTTATCTGGACCTGACGAGGCCGGGAAAGCTGACTTCGCCTTGCAGGTTCTCATGGAGCGGGCAATCCACAGACGGTGCGATTGCGGAGGGAACGCTACTGACGCTGAGCTTTACGGTCGACGAGACCTATTCGTCCCAGGCGCAGCTCAAGGTCTCCGTTTCTCCGGCTGAGGACGTGCTGGATGCCGATTTGAATACGATCGACGTCGTTTCAGAGAGCGGAACCATTTCCGTATTGAATTTTACGCCGGGCGATATCAACGGAGACAAAGATGTAAACGTAAAGGACGTA
Organism: Clostridia bacterium; assembly: GCA_017480045.1. Lineage (GTDB taxonomy): Bacteria > Bacillota > Clostridia > Christensenellales > Aristaeellaceae > UBA2862. Next base: position 6,115 of record JAFVBK010000272.1, on the reverse strand, counting down.
GTGTCGCTGCGGCACTTGATGGCGGGCGATTATGGCCCCGAAATCAACAAGCGGGCGGCCAACGTGAACGGCGATACCGCGATCAACTCGGCGGACCTGATCTACCTCAGGCGCTATATCGCTGGCGGCTACGGCGTCGAGCTGGTGCCCTCGGCGGATATCTGCTTCCATACGATGGAATCGGTGGCGCGCAAAGAGGCGACCTGCACCGAGCAGGGCAATATCGCCTATTATCATTGCACGACCTGCGACAGATATTTCAGCGATAGAAATGGTAATAAGGAGATCGACCTCGCCGATACCATCATCGCGCCCAAGGGTCACACCGAGGTCATAGATCCGGCGGTCGAGCCGACGGCGGCAAAGCCCGGCCTGACGGAGGGTAAGCATTGCTCCGTTTGCGGGACGGTGCTCGTTCCCCAGGAGGAGTGGGCGCTGAATTCCTATACGATCACCTACGATATTGCAAACGGCGACGGATATCTTGCGACGCTGGCGATTGACAACAGCGAAAACCCCGCTACCGTTGTGGCGGGAGAATCCGCGTATATAAATGATATTGAAGCGGCGGGCTATCAATTCCTGGGCTGGTACGATGGCGCGGGAGACGACTCTACAAAGGTTACGCAGATCACAAACGCGGATCACAACCAGAAGCTTTACGGACATTGGAATAAATTGGAGTATAAGATACAGTTTGTTTCAAATCTGTACCCGATCGAAAGCATTACGTATACGGTCGACCAGGGCGCGGTGCTCCCAAAGCCTACGCTGAGCAACTATGTGTTTGTTGCGTGGACCAACACTGACAGTGAAGGTAAGATCCAGGTGTTCAGTAATTCGATCATTCCCGTCGGCACAGCTGAAAATATGACGCTGAACGCGAACTGGATTGGCGAGAGGAACAAGTGCTACGCTAAAAAAAATTATGGCGATCCTATCATCTACGACGATGATGAGGATGTGTATTTCATCTACGAAATCGGACAGGTGCGGAATGTCCCGCTGTATGAGATAAAGGATTTTGGATACATCAGTGGAGATGGCGTGACGCGTACGGAAACTCAAACCTATTCCGCGACCATTGCAGAATCGACAATGGAGAGCTACAGCCAGATGATTGCTGATGCGACCACAAAGTCGTCGAGTTGGACACTGTCGGAAGGCTGGAATGAAACGACATCCTATAATGAGCAGTATTACAACGAGCATAGAGAGGAATTTGGCAATTCAGAAACAGTTGGGAAAAGTGAATCCAATACCTGGAACATCAGTAGTGGATCGTCTGGTTCATCAACTAGTGTCGTTCAAGATACTAATACTACAAACGGTTATGATTCTTGGACAAAGGTTGATTACGATACTGCAACAGGAGGCTATACAAGCGAGAAGGATGTTCATGTAAATACGAATAGTAAGGTAGGCCTCAATACTAACTTTGGATCCTCTAGTAGTAGTGAATCCAGCGAAGAAACCAGCAAAAAAAACAAAAAGCTAATCGATAAAATTACAGACGTAGCAAATATCGGATTTGGAGTAAACGGTGAATTTGGTACCGATCAGGGACTCCATGAAGTGTTGACGCGTACTTCTTCAGCTACAAGTGAGAGTACGTATACAACGCGTGGCGGTGAGGATACTACTTCATTTCATAATAATTATCAATCGTCGACCGGCTCTTGGAATATGGGTTCCAGCTATGGTGGGAGCGTTAATCTATCAACGTCTCAAACAAAGTACAATACCATAGCGGATGTAGTATCGAAGACTACAGGATATGGGAGATCCTATGTGTCTACAAACAATGTGGCCAATACGGAAGCGCATACCAACAGTTCGAGCGAATCTGAGGAGTATGCGACGGCAACGACCTACTCAACAGTGACTGAGGAGAAGGTAACGAGCACGTGGACGACTCTGGGTACAAAGCCAGGTTATCATCGCTGGGTCGTCGCGGGAACGATGCATGTCTTTGGTGTCGTAGGATATAACTACGCAAGTAAAGCATTTTATGTGAATACATATAGTATTTTGGACGATGAGCGGCATGAATTTGAAGATTATTCCTATACCACAAGCAGCTATGATGACAACCAAAATGGCGTCATTCCCTTTGTAATCCCGGATGATATTAGAGATTATGTCGCAGATAAGACCAACCACACGTCTTATTTAGTCGTTGACCAGGCAACCGGCATGGTGACAGGATATACAGGTAGCGATGACCTTGTCATTATTCCAGAACTCTATCCTGTCTACAGCCATACGCAATCCGGTATTGACTATTACGACAATATCAAGATTACTGGCATCAGTGCCTCCGCTTTTAGAGGCAATACCACGATCAAAGGCATTATTCTGCCCAATACGGTGACCTCGATTCCGGACGGTGCTTTCGAGAATTGTACCTCTCTGTGGCTGGTGTCTGGACCGAACGTTACGTCCATTGGTAGCAATGCGTTCAAGAATTGCTATATGTCGCACGCTATCGTATCGGCGAATGTTACATCTCTGGGAACAAATGCCTATGAGGGCGTCACGTGCCTCTTTGTCGGCCTCGCCAATGCGGATGTCGCGGAAGCGGCAGCGCAGTCCGGAGCCAAGAATATCATCATGTACACCAACGATCTGGCCGGGAAGCTGGATCAGTTCAAGGGAAGGACGCTGGAGGTCCCCGCTTCGACGGATTACTTTGAATTCAATGGCGAAAACCAGACCTTCAACGGCTTCTCGATCGTCTCTGACGCGAAGAAGACCGTGCTGAACAAGACCAAGTTTGCCGAAGGCGGGCATCTGCCGCTGCGCATTTCTTCGCCCGATGTGGTGCTGAACCAGGTCGAAGTGGCCGCGAAGGGCAGCGCGCTGGCGCTGACCGCGGATCAGGCGAATCTCGCGCTGCAGAGCACCATCAGCCTGACTACCGACTTTGAGGCGTCGATGCTCGCAAAATCGGTGACCCTGTCGGCCTCCAAGTCGGATATCGTTGGAACGCTGAAGGTTTCCGCGGATCTGAAGACCTGCGGCAGCGTCGACGGAAAGAGCCACCTGGCCGGAAAGGGGAACGAAATCGTATCCATCGATAGCCAGACGTTTGAAGCGCTGCTGAATGGCGCGGTCATCTCGTTGGATCCGAATGGCGGTCAGTGCGATAAGGATTATGTGCTGGTGGTGCCTGGCCAGGTAGCCGCGCAGCTTCCTGTGCCCACGAGGATGGGATATGTATTTGGCGGCTGGTATCTGGACGATGGCACGCAGCTGACGAGTGCAAACCTGTCCGTTTATAGCAAGAGCATGACCGCCGTCGCCAAATGGACGCCTGAGCAGTATACGGTCACTTGGAACACGGGCGATGGAAAGATCATCACCGTGAGACGGACCGCTTCGTATGTTGAAGGCGCAACCTTGGGAACGCTTTCCAGCGGGGCTGCCATCTATTATGGCGACACCCTGACCGCGACCTATGAAGTGGCTGAGGGCTTCACAATGGCGGGTAAGGGCGCTGAGACCGTTGAGGTGACGGGGGATGTCACGGCTTCGACGATATACGTAAATGTCGCCCCGAAAGCCTATAAGGTCAGCTGGAAGACGGGCACCGGATACACGATCGCGGTGAAGCGCACATCTTCGCCGTATAAGGGCGCGGCTACAGGAGCCCTGAGCAACAACGCGGAGGTGTATTACGGGGATGTGCTCTCCGTCACGTATACCGCCGCGAAGAATTACAAGGTGACGTCTTCCGGAAAGACTTCTATCGTCGTATCGGGTGATGTAACCTCCTCGGACATCTATGCGACCGCGGCACTGAATACGAAGCTGATCAAGGTTTCAGACTTCTATCCCTCGAATTGTCCCTATGGGCGTATGCGCTCGCACATTGAGATATACACCTTGAACGGCGATCTCTATATCAAGGGATGGGTTTATGATACCGCGAATCCCAGCGCGCAAACAAGCATAGACGTATGCTCGCAGTATAACTTCGGGGCCAATCAGGTCAACTCTGACTGCCCGGTCGGCGGAAAGCATGGCTTTGAAGGAACCTGTTCCTCTTCGAAGATTGGCGCAAGAGTGATGATTCATACGTTTACGACCGACGGGAATCCGGTTAAGATCTGGGATACGTGGATCGACTATGCTAATAGCAAGTATTATAACGTAGAACTGGCGCCGTAAGGAAATCAAGGCGATGTAAGGCGTAGACAGTATGTAACGCCCACGCGCTATGATATGTAGATTTCATGGCGCGTGGGCAGGCACAGTTAGTATTTGACGAGGAGATGTATGAGATGAAGAAGCGATATTTGACGCTATGCTTCCTTTGCCTTATCCTGTTGGGCAGTGCGGTCGCGACGGCCTGCAATGCCGAAGCAAACGATGCGCCGATTGGCGCTTTCTCCGAGGTCGATGGTAGTGTGGAAGCGGCATCGGAAGATTCAACGCCAAATGATGTTTCGGAGCCGACGTTTATCGTTGGCAGTGTGGAATCCGGCGCAGGGGAGTCCGTGCAAGTGCCGATTCAGTTCAACAATGCGGGAAAGGGAATCTGCGGTGCGACGATCCGGCTTTCCCTTAGCAGCGGATTGAAGCTTACGAACATACAATCCGGCTCCGCGTTTTCCACGTTGGTTTTGACGAAACCGGGAGATTTGGCAACTTCGACGCCGACCCTCCTTTGGGATGGCATGGAAGAAGACCAGAGCTCCGGAGAAATCGCCGTTCTGACCTTTGAAGTCCCGGAGGAAGCGGGTACCTATGAGATCATAGCGAGCTGCAAAGCGGGGGACGTCATTGATGGCAATCTTAATGATGTTGAGGTTGCGTTCGTATCCGGCGGCATCACCGTTGTAAGCAAAACAAATCTTGAACCCGATGCCATTCTTCCGGCGGCTCTGACGAGCATCGAAGAAGAAGCGTTTGCGGGTAGTAGCTTCGTTTATGTCAGGCTCTCTGATAAAGCTACCTATATCGGGAAAAGAGCCTTTGCGGATTGCCCGAATCTCAAGCATATTTATATTCCGCCAAGGACGACCGCGATTGAAAATGATGCCTTTGAAGGCGTAAGTGGACTTGTGATTCACGGATCCAGTGGAAGCTTTGCGGAAGATTACGCGGATGCGCATGGATTCGCTTTCCAGAGCGAATAGAGCCATATCGGCGTCTGCCGCGCCTGGGGATTGTGTCTGGCCGTCAATGAGATGGTTACGCGCATACACGACTTGGACGGTACGACGAATTGGAGCGTGATGCGGGCATAGCATCCCTGTGCGTTTCAATCCTGGCAGGCCGCACCAATTTAGGCGGCGCGTCAATGCCGACCGACGAGGCGGGCAAGGGCTTCCAAAGCAGGCGTGTGCAGGTATGATTGCGCAAAAAACGGATGCGGTTGTCAAGTTCCGCGAAGCTCCAGAAAATAATTCGCTTCTCAAGTTAGAAACCGGGTGCATCGTTTAAACGTGCACCCGGTAAATAGTTGAATTTGGACACGATTGGCAAAATGGAACGTATTCCGGGTTGGCGAAGCGAAAACCCATTGTTTCGTCAACCTGCGACACAGTCTGTGGATAGTCCAACTCCGCGGATGGAGGCGCCGCGTTGACATCCGCAGGATGGCGCCGATAATCATTGTATATAATGTGTCTCCCAGGTGAAGGACAGGCAGTATCCGGAAATGATTATTCGCGATGGGAGAAAAAGTGGGAAAGCCTGGACTATGAAAGCTCATGGGGCGATTCAATTTCTCGGCACACCGCATCAGGAATTGATGAAATCGCATGGCGCGTGTCATTCTTTCCATGAAGAATGCCTTGTTTTTCTGCTTTGTTGTTTTCGCAATTTTAACTATTCTATTTCAGCGTTTATTTTGCGCTTGTTTGGCTTATCCTTCCTCAAGCATACATTGAGATTCTGCGAGATGGTGACCCTATAGGACAGATCCGGCGGCAATCCTTTTACTTTTCCTGCACGTGTACCGAAGGACAGAATCTGGCCTTGTCTTGTGGAATAATCTGTGGTATAATAATATTCGCGCGCGGTAGTGGCGGAATCGGCAGACGCCTCAGACTTAAAATCTGATACCCTCTGGGTGTGCGGGTTCAAGTCCCGCCTACCGCACCAG
>JAFVBK010000271.1 GCA_017480045.1 Clostridia bacterium | reverse complement strand
CGGCGCAGACGTCGGCGACTCAGTCCGAGCCTCTGCGCTTGAACGCTACATCGCTGACGCTGGGCGTGAAGGAGTCCTTCGCGCTACAGCCCGTCATTCCAAGCGGCGCGGGCGCGATCACCTTTGCCTATACCACCTCCAACAGGAAGGTCGCGCTTGTCAGCGATACCGGTGTGATTACCGCCAAGAAGAAGGGCAAGGCTACGATTGGCGTAGCGGCCTCCACCGGCGAACAGTTCACCTGCGCGGTGACGGTGGTAAAGGCTCCCAAGAAGATCACTTTGAGCGCGACCTCCGGCACGCTGGGCTTCGACGCCGCCACCGGCGCGGGCACGCAGTACAGGCTGGGCGTGACGCTGCCCAAGGGCACGGCCTCCCAGATCAGCTTTGCCGGCTATGATCCGAACATTCTGACCGTCGCGGCCGACGGTACCATCACCGCCCGCGGCCTGGGCACCACCACGATCACCGCCAGCACCTTCAACAAGAAGAAGGCCGCCTGCAAGGTGACGGTGCTCGGCGCGCCGGAATCCATCGCCTTCGCCGATCCGGCCCCCGCGATGATCGAGAAGGAAAAGCGGACGCTGGCGCTGACGGTGCCGCAGGGCGCCGTGGCCTATGCTCGCTTTGCCAGCGACAATGCCGCCGTGGCGGCGGTGAACGCCGAGACAGGCGAGGTCACCGCCCTTGCCATCGGCGCGGCCACGATCACGGCTACCGCCTTCAACGGTCGGACGGCCACCTGCAAGCTGACCGTGCTGCCGGGGCCGGACAGGATCGAACTGCCAGGCACGGTGCTGCTGGGCCTGGGCGACCAGGCGCTGCTGGGCGCGGTTCCGGTGCGCAGCGACGGCCAGGCTACGGGCACGGGGCTGAGCTATTCAAGCTCCAAGACCAAATATGTCGCCGTCGGCCAGGACGGCACCCTCACGGGCAAGAAGAAGGGCACCGCGAAGGTGACGGTCTCCGCGGCCAACGGCGTGAAGGCCGTGTGCACGGTGAAGGTCGTGAAGGCGCCCGGCTCCATCAAGCTGAGCGCTGACCGCCGCATGCTGCAATTCGACGCGGCGCAGGGCATCGCGGAGCAGGCGAAGCTGAAGGTGGCGCTGCCGAAGAACACCGCGTCCTCCATCGCGTTTTCCGGCTACGACGCCGCCGTGGTGTCCGTGTCGGCGGACGGCACGGTGACGCCCAAGGGCCTCGGCTCCACCATGATCACGGCCACCACCTACAACGGCAAGAAGGCCAGCTTCAAGGTCACGGTCTGCGCGCCCGGCCAGACGATCAATCGAAACGCGGTCAATGTGGCCCATCGCGGCGGCAAGGCCTATTGGCCCGAAAACACGCTGGAGGCCTTCCGCAACACCGCCTCCACCGGCGCGACCGCCGTGGAGCTGGATTCCCGCTCCACCAAGGACGGCGTGCAGGTGGTCCATCACGACGCCGCCTTTACCGTGAACGGCAAGAAGTATACCATCAAGAAGCTGAAGCTGGCGCAGATCAAGGCGTTGAAGCCGGAGGTCTGCACGCTGGACGAGGCGCTGGACGTGCTCGCCGCCACGAACCTTGAGATCAACCTGGAGCTGAAGGATACCGCCAACGCCAAGGCCTGCGTGCAGGCGATCAAGAGCCGCGGGCTGCAGAGTCGCACGATGTACATCTCCTTCTACAGCAAGCAGCTCAAGCAGGTGCGGGCGCTGGACGGCTCCACGCGGCTGGGTTTCATCATCAACCAGACGCCCTCCAGCCTGAGCAAGACGCTGTCCGGCCTGAAATCCACCTACGTGTTCCAGAAGGCGGACTACCTGACGCCGGAGAACCTCTTCGCCTGGCAGGACGCGGGCCTCAAGGTGGGGGTCTGGACCGTGAACGACGCCGAAGGCATCAAAAAATGGCTGAGCCTGGGCGTGGATTACATCACCAGCGACTATTCCAGGCTGGTGACCGAGGCGCTGCAATAATCGATCATTCTCTCAACTGAAAGGAAGCATGGATCATGAAAAAGCTGATGCTGGGCAACCAGGCGGTGGCGCGGGGCCTCTGGGAGGCGGGCTGCCGGTTTGTGTCGTCCTATCCGGGCACGCCGTCCACCGAAATCACCGAGCAGGCGGCGCTGTACGACGAAATTTACGCGGAGTGGGCGCCCAATGAGAAGGTGGCGGCGGAATCCGCCGTGGGCGCGAGCCTCGCCGGCGCGCGCAGCTTCTGCGCCATGAAGCACGTGGGCTTCAATGTGGCGGCGGACCCGCTGTTCACCGCGTCCTATACCGGCGTGAACGCGGGCCTGGTGATCTGCGTGGCGGACGACCCCGGCATGCACAGCAGCCAGAACGAGCAGGACAGCCGGCACTACGCCATCGCCTCGAAGCTGCCGATGCTGGAGCCGTCGGATTCCGGCGAGTGCGCCGCCTTCGTGGCAGAGGCCTACGCGATCTCCGAGGCGTATGACACCCCCGTGGTGCTGCGCACCTGCACCCGCGTGGCGCATTCTCAGAGCCTGGTGGAGCTCAGGGAACGGGACGAGAAGCCGCTGAAGCCTTACGAGCGCAACCCTCAGAAGTATGTGGCGGCTCCGGCCAACGCCGTGAAGCGCCACGTGGAGGTGGAGAAGCGCATGGAAGCGCTGCGGGCGCTGGCGGAGACCACGCCCCTCAATCGCGTGGAAATGGGGGATACCGCCATCGGCTTCGTCACCTCCGGCACCTGCTATCTGTATGTGAAGGAGGCCTTCCCGAACGCCAGTGTGCTGAAGCTGGGCATGCTGAACCCGCTGCCGGTTGAAAAGCTGCGCGATTTCGCGGGGAAGGTGGATCGCCTGATCGTGGTGGAGGAGCTGGACGGCGTGATCGAGAGCCATTTGCGCGCCAATGGCATCCGCGTGGACGGCGGCAAGGACATCTTCGGCTATCTGGGCGAGCTCTCCCAAAACAAGATCAAGCGGGCGATGGGCGTGGCGCTGCCGGCGTTTACCGCCTATGACGAGGCCGTGCCGGGCCGTCCGCCGGTGATGTGCCCTGGCTGTCCCCATCGCGGGCTGTTCACGGTGCTGAGCAAGCTGAAGCTGACGGTGCTGGGCGATATCGGCTGCTACACCCTGGGCAGCGGCGCGCCGCTGAACGCGGTGGATTCCGTGCTGTGCATGGGCGCGTCCATCGGCATGGCCCACGGCTTTACGAAGGTGCTGGGCGAGGAAGCCGCGCGGCGCAGCGTGGCCGTCATTGGCGACAGCACGTTCATGCACTCCGGCATCACCGGCGTGGTGAATCTGGCCTATAACAAGTCCATCGCCACGGTGCTGGTGCTGGACAACTCCATCACCGGCATGACCGGCCATCAGCAGAACCCCACCACGGGCCTGACGCTGCAAAACGAGCCGACCTATCCCATCAAGATCGAGGACATCTGCCGCGCCGCGGGCATCCAGCGGGTGCGGGTGGTGGACCCCCAGGACATGGCCGCCACGGAGGCCGCCATCCGGGAGGAAATCGCCGCGGACGCGCCGAGCGTGATCATCGTACGCCGGCCTTGCGCGCTGCTCAAATACGTGAAGCACAATCCGCCGCTGTCCATCGACCCGGATAGATGCAGGGGCTGCAAGAGCTGCATGAGGATCGGCTGTCCGGCGATAAGGTTTGTTGACAAGAAAGCTTCTATTGATTCCACCATCTGCGTGGGCTGCGGGCTGTGCGAGCAGATGTGCAAATTCGGCGCGTTTGTGAAGCCGGAAGAAAAGGAGGCGCGTTGACATGAGCACCACTTCCATCATGATCGTCGGCGTGGGCGGGCAGGGCACCCTGCTGGCCTCCAAGCTGCTGGGCAACGTACTGCTGGGCGCGGGCTATGACGTGAAGCTCTCTGAGGTACACGGCATGTCCCAACGCGGCGGCAGCGTCGTGACCTACGTGAAGTACGGCGACAAGGTCTATTCGCCCATTGTGGACCAGGGCGAGGCCGACTATATCCTCTCCTTTGAGATTCTCGAATCCGCGCGATGGATTTCCTATTTGAAAGCGGGCGGACAGAGCGCCCGACCGCAGGGAGGGCTGAGGGCGCAAGCGCAGTCGGCGGGGCCGCAAGACGCGCCCGAAACCCGCGACCAACCGGAGCGCCAGGCGCGGGGCGGACAGAGCGCCCGACCGCAGGGAGGGCTGAGGGCGCAAGCGCAGTCGGCGGAGCCGCAAGACGCGCCTGAAACCCGCGACCAAGCGGAGCGCCAGGCGCGGGGCGGACATTTAATAACGAACACGCAGAGGACCTGGCCCATGCCTGTGATCACCGGCGCGATGCCCTATCCGGAGAACATCGTGGAGAAGCTCTCCGCGCTGGCCGACGTCACCGCCGTGGACGCGCTGGCCCTGGCCGAGCAGGCGGGCAGCGCCAAGGCCGTGAACGTGGTGCTGATCGGCGTGCTCTCACAGCGCATGGACATTCCCGAGGCCGCCTGGTTGAAGGCCATCGAGGAGACCGTGCCGCCGAAGTTCCTGGAGCTGAACAAGCGGGCGTTTGAGCTTGGGCGCAATGCCTGACATCCGTGTATTGCAAAGAGAATCATCAACATGAGCGAATGGTGATAATGTGCGCGTATTATGCAGAATCGCGACAGAGCTGCTGGAACGGGAATTTGGAAAGCTCAATACAGATGAGGTTGTTGTAACGGACGAGCGGGAACGACATATACGCATCAGGCATCCGGATGATTTTGAGATGAAAAAGAGCCGGATTATTTACAGCAGACCCGAAATATGATATAATGGGATTGGGAGATACCCGAAGTAGAGAATGTGCTGCTACGCACCCTCGCGGTCAAAAGAAATGCGGGAAGGGGCACACTCGCCGGGTATTTCCGTGAATTACAGATGAGGATTGTCGCCGGATTTAATATCCGGCGACAGGTGTTTTTGGAAACAGGTCGCAGGCGATCTTAAGATAAGCGGCCCCGTATTGTTCGATTTGCGCCAAATATAACCGTAAATTTGCAATCCCCTCTCGCGGAATGACAGGCACACATGCTATAATTAAACTATATAAATATCCGCATGCGCCGACGCGAGCGCTTGCGCCAATGGCGCGAGCGTCGGGATTGAGAGTGCGGCAGCAAAAGCCATCCGACGCTGTCGGGCGGCAGCAAAAGCTACCCGGCACGGCCGGGGAGGAGGGATTACCGGGTGAAGGACGCGAACGCCATCGAGCTGAGGAACATATCCAAGCGTTTTGGCAAGGTGATCGCCAACGACCGGATCAACCTGTCCGTGCGGGACGGGGAGATTTTTGCGATACTGGGCGAGAACGGCAGCGGCAAGACCACGCTGATGAATATGATCTCCGGCATCTATTATCCGGACGAGGGTCAAATTTTTGTGCACGGCGAGGAAGTGACGATACGCTCCCCGAAGGACGCCTTCCCACTGGGCATCGGCATGATTCACCAGCATTTCAAGCTAGTGGACGTGCTGACGGCGGCGGAGAACATCGTGCTGGGGCTGTCCGGTCCCACGAAGCTGGATATCACCGCCGTGGCCACGCGCATCAGCAAGCTGGCCCACAAGTACGGCTTTGACATCGACCCTTTTAAGAAGATCTACGAGATGTCCGTGTCGGAAAAGCAGACGGTGGAGATCGTGAAGATGCTCTACCGTGGCGCGAACATACTGATCCTGGACGAGCCCACCGCGGTGCTGACGCCCCAGGAGACCGACGCGCTGTTCGCCGTGCTGCGCAACATGCGCGACGCCGGCAACGCCATCATCATCATCACCCACAAGCTGAACGAGGTGCTGGCCCTGTCCGACCGCGTGGCGGTGCTGCACAAGGGCAAGTACATCGGCACGGTGGACACGAAGGACGCCACCGTGGAATCCCTCACGGAGATGATGGTGGGCAAGAAGGTGACGCTGAACATCGATCGGCCCGACCCCGTGAACCCGCAGCTGCGGCTCAAGGTAAAGGACGTCACCTGCGTGAACAAGGAGGGCGTGATCACCCTCAACCACGCCTCCTTCACCGCCAACGGCGGCGAGATCCTGGGCATCGCGGGCGTGGCGGGCAGCGGCCAGAAGGAGCTGCTGGAATCCATCGCGGGCCTGACGCCCAAGGAGTCCGGCGAGATCGACTACTATCCGCCGAATATGCCCATGCAGGAAATTTCAAAGCTCTCCGCCGTGGAGATCAGCCGCCTGGGCATCAAGCTCTCCTTCGTGCCGGAGGACCGGCTGGGCATGGGCCTGGTGGGGCCGATGGACATGATCGACAACATGATGATCCGCAGCTACAAGAAGGGCGGCTTCTTCTGGGCCGACCGCCGCGCCCCCAGGACGCTGGCGGAGCACATCATCAGCGAGCTGGAGGTCGTCACTCCCGGCGTCAGCACGCCGGTGGGCAAGCTCTCCGGCGGCAACGTGCAGAAGGTGCTGGTGGGGCGTGAAATCTCCTCCGCGCCCATCGTGCTGATGGTGGCCTATCCCGTGCGCGGACTGGACATCAACTCCTCCTACACCATCTATCGGCTGCTGAACGAGCAGAAAAAGCGGGGCGTGGCCGTGCTGTGCGTGGGCGAGGATTTGGACGTGCTGTTGGCGCTGTGCGATCGGATACTGGTGCTGTGCGACGGCAAGGTGACGGGCATTGTGGACGCCCGCACCGCCACGAAAGAGGAAATCGGGCTGCTGATGACCCATACCGGGAAGGGGGGCGCGCGCTGATGGCGAGGAATATACACGGCGTCCATGAGCCGCTTTTGCACATCTCCAAGCGGGAGGACTGCGGCCTGCTGCGGGCCTGCCTGGTACGGCTGGCGGCCATTGCCCTGGCCCTGGTGGTCTGCGGCGTGGTGATCGTGGCGCTGACGGGCCTCAACCCGGTGGAGGTCTACGCCGGCGTGATCGACGGCGCGGTGGGCTCCGGGCGCAGATTTTGGGTGACGATTCGCGACACGCTGTCGCTGCTGCTGGTGGCGGTGGCGCTGACCCCGGCTTTTAAGATGCGCTTCTGGAACGTGGGCGGCGAGGGCCAGGTGCTGATCGGCGCCACGGCCACCGCCGCGGTGATGATCAACTTCGCGGGCAAGCTGCCCACCGGGCTGCTGTTCGCGGCGATGATCTGCGCGTCGATTTTGGCGGGCATGGTCTGGGGCGTGATTCCGGCGCTTTTCAAGGCGGGCTGGAACACCAACGAGACGCTGTTTACGCTGATGATGAACTATGTCGCCACCCAGTTCGTGGCCTTCTGCGTGGTCTACTGGGAGAACCCCGCCGGCTCCAACAGCGTGGGTATCATCAACAGCGCGGACAAGGCCGGCTGGCTGCCGGCGCTGTTCGGGCTGACCTACGGCTGGAACCTGGTGATCGTGGTGGTGCTCACCGCGTTCATGTACGTCTACCTGCGCTACTCCAAGCAGGGCTATGAGATCGCCTATGTGGGCCAGAGCGTGAACACCGCGCGCTACGCGGGCATCAACGTAAAGCACGTCATTATCCGCACGATGGCCATCTCCGGCGCGCTGTGCGGACTGACTGGCTTCATCCTGGTCAGCGGTTCGGGCCATACCATCTCCACCACGCTGGCCGGCGGGCGCGGCTTTACCGCCATCGTGGTGGCTTGGCTGAGCAAGCTGAATACCTTCACGATGATGATCGTATCGTTCCTCCTGACCTTCATGGCCAAGGGCGCGATCCAGATCGCCAGCCAGTTCAGCCTGAATGAGAACGCCAGCGAGATCATCACCGGCATCATACTGTTCTTTGTGCTGGGCTGCGAGTTCTTTATCAACTACCGGGTGGAGTTCCGCCACCGCCGGAAGGAGGACTGAGCCATGGGCATGATCACCATATTCATCCAGAAGGCCATCGGCCAGGGCGTCTGCATATTGTTTGGCGCGGACGGCGAGATCCTGACGGAGAAATCCGGTAACCTGAATCTGGGCGTGCCCGGCATGATGTACATGGGCGGCATCGCTGGCCTGGCGGCGGCGTTCATGTATGAGCGGGCCGTGGCTGTGCCGAACGCTTTCATCGGCTTCATGCTGGCGCTGCTGGCGGCGTTGGCGGCGGGCGCGCTGGGCGGGCTGATCTACAGCGTGCTGACCATCACCCTGAGGGCCAACCAGAACGTCTCCGGTCTGGCGCTGACCACCTTCGGCATGGGTTTGGGCAACTTCTTCGGCGGCTCGCTGGCGAAGCTGTCCGGCGGCGTGGGCCAGATTTCCACGGCGGCCACCGCCAGCGCCTTCCGCATCAAGCTGCCGCTGCTGAGCGAGATCCCGGTGTTGGGCGACGTGCTGTTCAGCTACGGCATACTGACCTATCTGGCCGTGGCGCTGTCCATCGTCATGAGCTGGTATTTGAACCGCACCCGCCAGGGCCTGTGCCTGCGGGCGGTGGGCGAGAGCCCGGCTACCGCGGACGCGGCGGGCATCAATGTGCAGCTGTACAAGTATCTGGCGACGGTCATCGGCGGGGCCATCGCGGGCCTGGGCGGCCTCTACTTCGTCATGGAGTATTCCGGCGGCACCTGGACCAACAACGGCTTCGGCGACCGCGGCTGGCTGGCCGTGGCGCTGGTCATCTTCGCCCGCTGGCGTCCGTTGAACGCCATATGGGGCTCGCTGCTGTTCGGCGCGCTGTACATCCTGTATCTGTATATTCCCGGCCTGGGTCGCGCCACGCAGGAGATCTTCAAGATGCTGCCCTACGTGGTCACCATCATCGTGCTGATCCTCACCAGCCTGCGCAAGAAGAAGGAGGACCAGCCGCCGGAGAGCCTGGGGCTGCACTATTTCAGGGAAGAGAGATAAATTCCGATTTGTAAACATAGAATGAAAAAACACCGGCACCCCTTGATTTTCGCAATTTAGCGCGGTATCATAAATGCAAGTTATATTCCTACAAATAGCAGATTGGAGCGATTAAGATGCTGAACATTCGCGTTGAAAGAACTGCCGCGCCGAAGGCGAAGCCGGTTCCGGGCCAGAAGCTGGGCTTTGGCCACATCTTCACCGACCACATGTTTGTGATGAACTACACCGAGGGCCAGGGCTGGCACGACGCCCGCATCGTGCCCTATCAGAATATTTCCCTCGCGCCCTCCGCCATGGTGTTTCACTACGGACAGGAGATGTTTGAGGGCCTGAAGGCCTATCGCGGCGAAAACGGCGAGGCCTATCTGTTCCGCCCGGACATGAACGCCAAGCGTGCCAACGCCTCCAACGACCGCCTGTGCATCCCCGAAATTCCCGAGGAGGATTTCGTGCAGGCCATCAGGGAGGTCGTCGCCATCGACAAGGACTGGATTCCCACCGAGCCGGGCACGAGCCTCTACATCCGCCCGTTCGTGATCGCCACGGACGAATTCCTGGGCGTGGCCCCCTCCAAGACCTATCTGTTCATCATCATCCTCAGCCCCTCCGGCGCCTATTACGAGAGCGGCCTGGCGCCCGTGGGCATCTGGATCGAGGACGAGTACGTGCGCGCCGTGCGCGGCGGCATTGGCTTCGCCAAGACCGGCGGCAACTACGCCGCGTCCCTGATCGCTCAGGTGAAGGCCCACGACGGCGGCTACAGCCAGGTGCTGTGGCTGGACGGCGTGGAGCGCAAGTACATCGAGGAAGTCGGCGCGATGAACATCATGTTCAAGATCGACGGCAAGATCGTCACGCCCGCGCTCAACGGCAGCATTCTGCCCGGCATCACCCGCAATTCCGTGCTGTTCCTGTGCCGCCAGTGGGGCATGGATGTGGAGGAGCGCAAGGTGTCCGTGGACGAGCTGATCGCGACTCAGAAGTCTGGCAAGCTGGAGGAGGTCTTCGGCACCGGTACCGCCGCCGTCATCAGCCCCGTGGGCAAGCTGCGCTATATGGACGAGGTCATGACCATCGGCGACGGCAACATCGGCCCCGTGACCCAGAAGCTCTACGACACCATCACCGGCATTCAGACCGGCAGGATCGCCGACGAATACGGTTGGCGGGTGCGCGCGGACTAGGGAGCGAATAGGTAACAGATAACAGGGAGCAGGAAGGGCTTGCCACATTGTTTCGCGGCGGCGATTCCTGTTCCCTCTTTTAATCCTAAACTCAATCTAAAATGTAACCATCATCGGGCACCTTTTCCGCTCTGCCGTTGCTTCACTGCGGTCAACGTAGCGCTGCTACGCCACCCTCCGTTCAGCTTAGGCAGAACGAAAAATTCACGCCGCTTATGTTTACTTTTAGATTGAGCTTAGGATAAGTTATCGTTGACTACCGTGTATAATCTATGCTAGGATACGTACAAAATAACATGCGGAGGTGTCGTTTATGGAATTCAAGGGTTCGAGGACCGAGGCCAATCTGATGGCCGCGTTCGCGGGTGAATCGCAGGCCCGCAACAAGTATGATTACTACGCTTCCCAGGCCAAGAAGGACGGCTACGTGCAGATCGCCGCGCTCTTTGAGGAGACGGCGAAGAATGAAAAGGAGCACGCCAAGCTGTGGTTTAAGCTGCTGCACGGCGGCAAGGTGCCCACCACCACCGCAAATCTACAGGACGCCGCCGACGGCGAGAACTTCGAATGGACCGACATGTACGCCCGGTTTGCCCAGGAGGCCCGCGAGGAGGGCTTCGAGGACATTGCCCGCCAGTTTGAGGGCGTGGCCGCCATCGAAAAGGAGCACGAGGCGCGCTATCGCAAGCTGCTTCAAAACATCGAGGAAGGCATCGTGTTCTCCCGCGACGGCGACATGATCTGGCAGTGCAGCAACTGCGGCCATATCTGCGTCGGCAAGAAGGCCCCGGAGGTCTGCCCGGTGTGCAACCATCCGCAGAGCTATTTCCAGATCAAGGCGGAGAATTATTAGGGAACAGGAAACAGGAATAGCCTGCTGCCATGCTCTTGTAGGGGCGCCGTTTCGGCGCCCGCCATTTTTATTAATCAAACGCTGGTTTTGCTTTCCGGCACCGCGCCAGCAGCAGCATGCCCAGCAGCGCCACCAGCGCGCCCGTCAGCGCGCCGGCGCTGTCGATGCAAACGTCCAGCAGGGCGGGGCCGCGCTCGCTGACAAACATCTGGTGCAGCTCGTCCGTGCCCGCGTACAGTGTGGCGATGCCCCAGGCAAGGGCCAGGGAAGCTGCGCGGGGCTTCTCCCAGCGCAGCAGGCGCAGATACGCCATCAGGTTAAAGCCCAGCAGCGCGTACTCGCTGAAATGGGCGCACTTGCGCACGATGGCGCTCAGCTGCCGCAAAAACGATCGCCGCGCCACCGGAGGCAGCTTGGGATAGTCCGGACGGACAACCTTTGCTACCTGCAATGTGACATCGTCGCTCAGCGCGGCGGAATCCGGCCCCTGCTGCGCGGAAAAGCAGAATATCAGCAGCGCTGTCAGAATTGACGCGACTAGAAAAAAACGCGTCCAGAACCTGCGATTTTTCATTCAAACAAATACCTTTCGAGGAATGGCCTCATCATAGCACATTTGAGCCCGCTTTTCAAGCAGCGCGGTATTGAAACACAGGGCAACATCATTTACTCTGGATATGTCCACCTCATCCGTCCTGCTGCGCTTTGCTTGCAGTCCACCTTCCCCTCAAGGGGAAGGCTTTTTGCTGCCGCGCGATTTTCCAAAAGGCTTCCCATTGAGGGGAAGCTGGCACGCGTAGCGTGACTGATGAGGTGTTTTACGCCCTTCAATAGTAAATGATGTTACCCTGTATTGAAACAATTCCGCCCTTGACAATCCGCCGGGTTCGTGCCATAATTATTATTGTTCCCACTTTGGAACCAATTATTTGCACCCATAGCTCAGCAGGATAGAGCGACCGCCTCCTAAGCGGT
>JAFVBK010000022.1 GCA_017480045.1 Clostridia bacterium | reverse complement strand
TCGCCGATTGTTCGATCGCCTCCTCCGGCGACAGCGATCTGATGACCGACGACATCCGCTCCGAGTGGGCGCAGGCCATCGTGGACGCCCAGTCCGCCGACGCCGACGCCAACACCGGCGCGACCCTCGCCTTCTCCGCCGCCTCCGACCAGGAGGCCGTGGACGACATCCTGGCCCCGGCCTCCGGCGAGACCGCCGGAACCGCTGAGGCCGGCGCTTACGCGGACGGCACCTACACCGCCCAAAGCGTCAACGATTTCAGCACCGTCGACGTCGAGATGACCATCGAGGGCGGCAAGATCGCCGATTGTTCGATCGCCTCCTCCGGCGACAGCGATCTGATGACCGACGACATCCGCTCCGAGTGGGCGCAGGCCATCGTGGACGCCCAGTCCGCCGACGCCGACGCCATCACCGGCGCGACCCTCGCCTACTCCGCCGCCTCCGTCCAGGAGGCCGTGGACGACATCCTGGCCCAGGCCTCCGGCGAGACCGCCGGAGAAGCGGATGCGGATGACGCGCGGGTCGCGGAGCTTGAAGCTGCCGTCGAAGCGGCCGAGGCGAGAATCGCCGAGCTGGAAAGCGCCGCGAGCGAAGCCGAAGCCAGGGCCGACGAGGCCGAGGCGAAGGTAGCCGAATTGGAAGCCGCCGCTGGCGCTGCTGCGCCCGCCAAGGACGCCGCTGCTGACGATGCCAGCAAGTATATGCGCGCAAGGCCTGCCGTCAGCGCCGCCGCGGAGGATGAAACCGCTGCGGAAGAAGCCGCTCCCGTCACCGACGCGGCCAAGTACATGCGCGCCAAACCCGCCGCCGCGATCGCCACTGAGGCCGAGGAAGCCGCCGATGAGACCGCTTCCAGTGCTGACGCGAGCAAGTATATGCGCGCCAGGCCCGCCTCCGCCGCGTCTGAGGAACCCGCCGAAGAAACCGCGGACGAGCCCCTCGAGGACGCCAAATCCGCGGACATCTCGGCCGTACTGCCCTACATCGTCACCTCCATGGGCGACAACAAGCAGAACAGCTACGTGACCGACTATCTGGAGCAGGATCCCTACCTGGTGAATATCTACGAGGGCTACGGCTTCGCCAAGGATTACGGCAGCGCCCGCGGCCACGAGTACACCCTGGAGGACGTGGCCAAGACCCAGCGGCCCCATCCAAAGGCCAACTGCCTGACCTGCAAGACCCCGGATTTCCACAAGCTGGTGGCCCAGGAGGGCGTAGCCGTCTACTCCATGCCCTTTGACGACGTGATGGCCCAGATGACGGTCAACATCAGCTGCTACACCTGCCATGGCGACGACCTGGGGGGCGGCGGCGCGCTGCAAGTGACCCATCAGTACGTGAACGAAGCGCTGGGAGAGAACGTGGCCGCCATCAACCCCGCCACCCTGTCCTGCGGCCAGTGCCACATCGAATACTACTTCACCCCCGCGGACAGCGAGACCATGATGCCCTACCACGATGTGGCGGGCATGGCCCCCGAGGTGATCCTGGCCTACTACGATGAACTGGACTTCGCCGACTGGACCCAGGAGAGCACCGGCACCCGGATGCTCAAGGCCCAGCACCCGGAGATGGAGACCTTCCTGCAGGGCAAGCACGCCGCCTTCCTCAGCTGTGCGGACTGCCATATGCCTCCGGAGGCCACCCCCGACGGCGCGGCCTACCACAGCCATATGCTCGTCAGCCCACTGCAGAGCGAAGCGTTGCTGGAGACCTGTGCCAAGTGCCACGGAGATACCGATATGGTCGCCTTCGTGCACGGCATTCAGGACACTGTCACCGCCCGGGAAACGGAGGTGGGCAACAAGCTCAGCGGCATGAAGGACAGGCTCGCCGAGGCCGTCGCCTCCGGCAAGTGGAACGAGGAGGATCTGAACGCGGTCCGCAAGCTGCACCGCGAGGCTCAGTGGTTCTTCGACTACTGCTACGTGGAGAACTCCGAGGGCGCTCACAACTCTCAGCTGTCCCTCGGCTGCCTCGACGTCTCGGAGGCCAAGATCGACGAGGCCCTGGCGCTGCTGGATGCCGCGGAGATGTAATCAACATCGCCACGGGAAAGGGGAGGCGGTTTACCTCCCCTTTCCCACATATGGAACAACCTATGACAACGCTTAAAAAGATCTGGAAATTCGTCGGCTCCATGCGCTTCGCCATCATCCTGCTGGTGGTGCTGGCTGCCGCCTGCGCCGCGGGCAGCCTGATCACCCAGGGGCAAAGCTACGACTGGTACGCCCAGCGCTATTCCGAGCGCGCGGCAGGGCTGATCCTGGCCCTGGGCCTGGACGATGCCTTCCACAGCATATGGTTCATCGCCATCACAGCGTTCCTGTGCCTGAACCTGACGCTCTGCAACCTGACGCGCCTGCCCCAGCTGATCCGCCGCGTGACGGCCGAGGGCCGATCGGAGGGCGCGCTGCGGACGCCGGGCGACGTCTCCCGCGAACACATCGACGATCCCGAGACCATGTTCGCGCGGCTGCGTATGCCCAAGCCCATTGCCTGCGCCACGGAGGACGGCCGCAAGGCCCTCTTTGCCTCCCGGCACCGCATCGGGCTGTGGGGCGCGTGGGTGTGCCACCTGGGCATCCTTCTGCTGATCCTGGGCTTCGGCCTGGGGCAGATGACCCAGAAGCAGTACGCCGTCTATGGTGTGCCCGGCGACGTGAAGCCCATCGGCGAGACGGGCTGCTTTCTCACCATCGACGACTTTTCCATCGAGCGCCGGGAGGACGGCTCCGCGGCGCAGTATGTCGCCGACATCACCGTGCTCAACAGCAAAAGCGCCGGCCCGGCGGGCGGCAGCGCCACCATCAGCGTCAACCATCCCGCCACCCTCTGCGGCATGAAGTTCTACCAGAATTCCGTCGGCTGGGCGGCGAAGGTGAACCTGCTGGAGGGCGGTGAACCGCTGCAGGAGGCAGTGATCTGCGCGGGGGAATACCTGCCCGTCGAGGACAAACCGGAGCTGGTAATCTACCTGAACGCCCTCTACCCGGACTATGTGCTTACGCCGGGTGTCGGTCCCTCCACCGCCAGCGACCAGCTGAACAACCCGGCCTACCTGTACTCGGTGTACTATCAGGGTCAGCTCCTGGGCATGAACGCCCTGATGGCCGGCGAGGCGTTGACCATCGACGACTATACCGTCACCTTCACCGAGCCACAGCCCTACACCCTGATCGCCATTAAAGCGGACCGCTTCACATGGCTGGCGCTGCTGGGCGGCCTGACGATCCTGCTTGGCCTGATCCTGGCCTTCTACCTCCAGCCCGCGAAGGTCTGGGCCATTCGCGAAGATGGCGGCGCCTGGACCGTTTTTGGCGCGTCCGACAAGGGCGGAGCGATATTCAAGGAGCGGTTTGAAAGGGCGATGGAAAGGAAGAAATAATATGCTACAGACAGAAAACACGCTCTTCACCATCGTCATGCTGCTGTACTTCGCGGCAATGCTGGTATATTTTACGTTCATCGCGGTGAAGAAGGACGGCGCGGCCAAGGTGGCCGTGGGCCTGCAAATCGCAGGCCTGGCGCTGCACACCGCGGCGCTCGTCTGCCGGGGCGTGGCCGCGGGTCGACTGCCGCTGACCAACCAGTATGAATTCGCCACCTCCTTCGCCTGGGGGCTCTGCCTGGTCAGCCTGATCTTCGTGCTGCGGTTCAAGTTCCCGGTGCTGGGGGCTTTCGCCTCGCCGGTCACGTTCCTGATCATCGGCTACGCGGCCATGCAGAGCAAAGAGGTGCGAGAACTGATGCCCTCGCTGCGCAGCAACTGGCTGGGCTTCCACGTCTCCACGGCCATCATCGCCTACGGGGCCTTTGGCGTATCCTTCGTGCTGGGCGTCATCTTCCTGCTGCGGGATAAGATGCGCGCAAGCGGCTTCCTGGACCAGCACATCCCGAACCGGGAAAAACTGGATGTGATCGGCTATCGCAGCGTGTCCCTGGGCCTGCTGTTTCTCAGCTTTACGATCATCACCGGGGCCATCTGGGCCGAGCGCGCCTGGGGCAGCTACTGGTCCTGGGACCCCAAGGAGACCTGGTCGCTGGTCACCTGGATCATTTATGCCGCCTACCTGCACCTGCGCATCCGCCGGGGTTGGCAGGGCCGCGCCGCCGCCATATTCGCGGTAGTGGGCTTCGTCTGCGTGATCTTCACCTATATCGGTGTGAATACCTTCCTGCCGGGTATCCACAGCTACGCTTAACCAACCCATGAAAAAAGCCCCGAAGGGGCTTTTTTCATGGCCGCATTTACCGAATTCCGACCTCCGCGTCCGTCTCGCTGACGTCGCTGTGGGCCTTGATATAGTCCACCAACTCGTCCACCTGGGTGAAGGCCATGGCGAGGTAGGTGTCCGCCGCGCCATAGTAGATGGCAATGCGGCCGGTATCGGGATCCTGCAGCGTGGCGCAGGGGAAGCAGACGCTGGGCACAAAGCCCTTCTCCTCGTACCACGCCTCCGGCGTCAGCAGGAAGTTTTCGCAGCGATACTTCACCCTGCTGGGCTCGTCGATATCCAATATCGCCGCGCCGAAGGAATACACGAAGCCGCTGCAGGTGCTGGACGCGCCGTGGTAGAACAGCAGCCAGCCCTCGCTGGTCTCGATGGGCGCCGCGCCGCTGCCGATCTTCACCGACTCCCACCACTTGCTGCCCGCGGACATCACGTGGCGATGCATGCCCCAGAACTTCATATCCGGGCTCTGGCTCAGCCATATGTCGCCGAAGGGCGTGTGGCCGCTGTCAGAGGGCCGGGAGAGCAGCTGATAGCGCCCGTTTACCCGCCGGGGAAACAGCACCGCGTTGCGGTTGAAGGGGATGAAGGGATTCTCAAGCCGGGTAAACGTCTTGAAATCGGTGGTCTTTGCCATGCCGATGGCCGCGCCGTAGTTGTCCTGGCACCACATGGCATACCAGGCGTCCTCCACCTTTACCAGGCGGGGGTCGTAGGCGTAGCGGGGCATCAGCGGCTCGCCGTTTTCGTCGGTAAAGGGCACCATCTCCGGGTCAATGTCCCAGTGGATGCCGTCGCGGCTGCGGCCCAGATAGATCATGGGGATGCCGTTGGTGCGCTCGCCGCGAAACAGCGCGATGAAGCCGTCGTCCAGCGGCGCGGCGGCGGAGTTGAACACCCGCGCGAGGCCCGGTATCGGGTTGCGATCGATGATCGGGTTCTCGCTGTAGCGCCACACCGGGGCGTCATGGTTGTCGTTCGCGGGCCGCTCCTGCCAGGGGATATTGGGCAGGCTGGGGCAATTCAGAATTTTCACTTTGCTCATGTCGGAAGCCTCCAATTCAGCATGTGTGGAATCAACCCTTCACCGAGCCGTTCGCCAGGCCGGCGTAGACCTGCTTCTGGAAGAACAGGAAGATCAGCAGCGAGGGGATCAGCGTCAGCAGCACGCCGGCACAGATGATGTTGTAGCTGCTCTTGAAGGGGCCGGAGAAGGAGTACAGCGCCGTGGAGATCGTGCGCCAGGTGTTGGACTGAAGGTACAGGTTGGCGTTGTAATACTCGTTGTACACGCCCACGCCCTTCAGCACCGCCACGGTGACGATGGCCGGCTTGGTCAGCGGCAGCAGAATTTTGAAGAACACGCCGAAGTAGGTGCAGCCCTCCAGCACGGCGGACTCGTCCAGCGCCACGTTCAGGTTCTCAAAGAACTGCAGGAAGATGTAGATCGATATGACATCCGTGCCGCTCATCAGAATCATGTAGCCCACGATGGAATTCAGCAGGCCAAAGTTCTTCATGATCTGGTAGGTGGTGACCTGCATGGCGATGCCGGGGATCAGCGTCGCGATCATGAACAGGTTTCGGATCAGGTTGTTGCCGGGGAAGGCGAAGCGATTGAGCACGTAGGCCAGCATGGAGCCCATCATGACGCTGACCAGCACGACCACGATGACCACGGTGAAGCTCGTCAGGAACGCCCTCAGCATGTCGCCGTCTACCCAGACCTGGCGATAATTTTCAAAGTTCAGCCAGTTCTGGGGCGGCGTCATGGCGTTGGTGGAAGCGTATTCCGCGTTTGTCTCTAAGGAGATCCTGAACGAGGACACGATGGGCAGCAGCGCCACGAAGCTCGCGAAGATCAGCGCGAAGTACTCCAGGAATTTGATGATGCCCCGCTTGATACGCGCACTGGTGTTGGAAGCGGTGACGGAAGTGGTATTGTTTGCCATTTTCTCTGCCTCCCTTCCCTACCACAGCGCCTTGGCCTTGTTGGACTTGGCGGAGAAGGTGTTGTCGGAGTCCTTCATCGCGAAGCGGAAGAACAGGCGCTGACCGGCGGTGAACAACAGGATCAGCACCATCAGCACCATGGCCATGGCGCAGGCCTGGCCCACCTTGCCGGAAACATGGGCCATCTGGTGGATCTTGATGAAGAAGGTGGCCGTGCCGTTGGCGCCCATGCTGCCGACCACGTAAGCCGGCTCAAAGGCCGACAGCGAGCCGGTGATCGAAAGGATCAGGTTCAGCATGAACACAGTCTTGATGCCCGGCAGGATGATGTGGCAGAACTGCTGCCAGCGGTTCGCGCCGTCGATGGTGGCCGCCTCGTAAAGGGTCGGGTCGATGGAAGCGATGGCGCCGATGAACAGCACCATGTTCTGGCCGCAATATTTCCACAGGCTCGTGAACACCAGCGACCAGTTGTTTACGCCCTGGTCGCGCAGCCAGTATGGCAGCTTCTCCAGCGGTATGCCCACGGCCTGCAAAACCGAATCCAGCACGAAGCCGCGGGTGTAGAAAAACTTGAAGATATAGCCGATGGCAATGCCATTCACCAGGAAGGGGAAGAACATGGCGGACTTGAACACGCCCGCGCCGCGAATCTTCTCCAGGGAGAGGATGGAGGCGAAGAACAGCGCCAGCGAAAGCTGGACCACCGCGCCGGCCATGTAGTACAGGCTCAGCAGCATCGCGCCCACATATTCGGACTTGCCGAACACCTTCAAATAGTTGTCCCAGCCCACGAAGCCCTTGTTCTTCGTGTAGGACATGTTGTAAAAACTGAACTGGATCATCTTGGCGAAGGGCACATAGGTAAAGATGATCAAAAGCGCGATGGGCACGATGCCGAAGGCCACGATCACCGCCACCTTCTGCCAGTTGACGCCCTTGCGCGGCACGACAGATTTGGTCATGGTCAAGAGGAACATCTCCTTCTGTCAGCGTTTGGAAATGGTAGGGGGCGGAGCCATGAGACTCGCTCGTGACTCCGCCCCATCATCAGGTCAAACCGATGTCAGAGGATATTATTCGTTGACCTCGACACCCAGGCTCTCCTGCGCGTCGGACCACGCCTCGTTCCACTCGGCCATGATGTCGTCGAAGCTCTCGTCGCCGTTGAAGGCGTGCTCCACGATGGCCTGAACCTTGGTGTTGCCGCCAGCATTGATGGCCAACTCGGACTCGCTGTTCAGCTCGTTCAGCAGGGTCTCCTCACCGGGCAGGGCAGAATCGTCGGCCAGCATGTCGATGCCCTCGAAGGCCGCGTACAGGTCCGGATAAGAGCCGTTCTTGTCGATCGGCACACCGCCCTCGTCGAAGGTGAAGCCGCTCTCATGGGTCAGCCACTTAATGTAGTACATGGCGGCCAGCTTCTCGTCGTCGGAAGCCTGCACGTTGATGCCATAGTTGTAGTCGCCGCCGGCGGGCGCATACTGCTTGCCGTCGATGGTGATCGGGAACGCCATGTAGCCCACGTCCTCGGGATGCTCGCCGCCTTCGGCGTCACGCATCTGGGAGAAGGCCCAGCTGCCCAGCACCATGGTGGCGATTTCGCCGTTGTTGAACATCGGCTTGCAGCCTTCCCAGTCGGTGGTGGTAAAGTCTTCCTCGATCAGACCTTCCGCAACCGCGTCATACAGGATCTTGTACACGGCGTAGGGGCCGGTCTGGTCGCCGTTGTCAGCGAAGGGGTTCGCGGTATGGGGCAGGTCCTGATTGATATAGCTGGTCTTGCCGGTGGCGGTGACGCCGATATAGGCATCCCACGCGCCCATGGTCCAGCCAGCCGCGTAGTTGGTGTACAGCGGGATGGCATCGGTGTTTTCCTTGACCAGCTTCAGAGCCGCGATGAACTCATCGGGGGTCTTGGGCAGCTCGGTGACGCCGGCTTCCTCAAAGATGCGCTTGTTGTACAGCACGCCGTTGGCGTTGCCGGTGGAGGGGATGCCGTAGCACACGCCGTCATAGGCCCACTGGCTCATGAAGTTGTACAGGCCGTCCAGGGTCTCCAGGTCGCCCATCGGCACGAAGAAGTTGGGCAGCTCATCCACATCGATAGCAGGGATACCCATGATGGTCCAGTCGTCGTTGCCGACGCTCAGCAGGGCGCTCTCGGCGTAATCGGTAATGATGTCATACTCGATCTCGATGTTGGGATAGAGCTTGTTAAACTCTTCCACATACTTGTCCAGCTTGCCAAGATTCTTCAAATCGGTACGATGATTCTTGAAAAGAATCTTCGCGGCCAGGTCGGTGTTCTCGCCCAGAACGATCTGGTCGAAGGTGGGCAGCGCCTCCTCCGCAGTGGCGAAGGCAAAGCAGCTGATTGCGAGCAGGGCGCACAGCGCCAGAGCCAGCAGCTTCTTCATGGTAACTTCCTCCGTTTGTCAAATTTGAACAATGTTTCACGCTGCATTGTCCGTTATTGGAATTATAACATTACCGGTTTGTTTCGTCAAGTACATATAATTAACTTTATTATTTAGGTTACAGAAATGCCGAAAAATTAACAATGAAAAATTCCCCCGCTACGCGTCCTTTCGCCCCAGCCGCCTGCCGGTATTCAAATCCATCACAGAATCCCGCTCCACGAACCAGCCGCCCACCGACGTGCGCAGCGGGCCCTCCATGCCCTCGCGGACGCGGCTGCGCAGCCGCCACACCGTCACCTGGGCCATGCGCTGCTGGTCGACGGCGTAGGTGGTGAGAGGCCGGGCGTGCTTGCCATATACAAAATCGTCAAACCCCACCAGCGATACATCCTCCGGCACCCGCACGCCCCGCGCCTCAAGCGCCTCCGCCACTGAACAGGCCAGCATATCGTTGTTGCACACAAACGCCGTGGGCAGCTCCGCTGGGAAATCGAAGCGCTCGATGTAATGCCCCGCCGGGTCGCGGTCGGGAATCACCCAATCCTCCCGCACCGGCAGGCCAAACTGCATCATCGCCCGCAGAAAGCCGCTATAGCGATCCATGATGCTGGTGGTGCCCTCGACGCTGCCCACAAAGCCGATTTTGCGATGGCCATGCTCGATCAGATAGCGGGTCAGCTGATACGCGCCGCTCTGGCCGTCGCTGGTCACGGCGTCCACGTCCGGGCCGTCGCAGGTGAAGTCCAGCAGCACGGTAGGCAGCCCCGTCTCCAAAATCGCGGACACGTAGTCCGCCGAGAACTGGCCCAGAAGCACGAAGCCGGAGGCTCGCTGGATCGTCGCCGCGGCGGGCATGACCTGCCCCGCCTCGTCCTGGTCGGCGATGATCTCCAGCGCGCCCAGCATTCCGACCTCCGCCAGCTCCCGCAGCAGCGCCCGGTACAGCGAGGAATAGAAGGACGGCGCGCTGAAGAACCGGTCGGCGATCAATATGCCGATGATCCGGCCCGCGTCGTCCGCCTGAGGCGCACTGTAGCGGTAGCCCATCTGCTTCGCGGTCTCGATGATCCTCTCCCGCACGGCGTCGCTCACGCCGTCCTTGCCGCTCAACGCCTTGGAGATGGTGACGGTGCTGACGCCCAGCGCCGCCCCGATATCCCGCATGGTGACGTTCTTCATAAGCTTTCTCCCTTGAGATGCCTTTTAAGACAATTCCATATCGATATACCTGCACGCCGCCAGCGCGGCGGTGGCGCCGTCGGCGACGGCGGTGGTCAGCTGGCGCACGCCCTTGCTTCGGCAATCCCCCGCCACAAACAGGCCGGGCGTCCTGGTCAGGCAGCGCTCGTCGGAGTCGAAGTAGCCCCAGTCGTTCAGCGCCGCCAGCGCGGCGAAGGGCTCGTTTTCCGGAATCAGGCCGATGGCCACAAACAGGCCGTCGCAGGCCACCTCCTGCCTTTCACCCGTCGCGCGGCTTTCAATGGCCACGCCCTTCAGCGCGCCGTCCGCGGTCAGCAGGCCGTCGATCCGCGTATCGCAGATTGCCCGCACGTTGTCCCGCGCCGCCAACGCCTCTTGCAGCTTCCGCTCGCCGGTCAGCTCCGGCAGGTCCTGGAGGATGATGACCTCCTTGCACTTCTCCGCCAGCAGGATGGCCTCCTGCAGCGCGGAGTTGCCGCCGCCCGCCACGCACACCGTTTGACCGGCATAGAAGTCGCCGTCGCACACGGCGCAGAAGGAGATGCCCTCCCCCACCAGCGCTTCTTCGCCCGGAAGGCCCAGCATGCGGTGCTTCACGCCGGTGGCGATCACCACGGCGCGGCCCTCGTAGCGGCCGCCCTCCTCGGTGGCGACGATTTTATAGTCGCCCCTGTCCTCCACGGCGACGGCCTTCTCGATCTCGATCTCGGCGCCCTGGGCCAATATCTGCTCCAACAAGCTGTCGGCAAATGCGTTGCCGCTCATCTGCAGCGTGCCGGGATAGTTTTCCACCTTCGGGGAATGGGTGATCTGCCCGCCAAAGCCGGCCTTTTCGACGACCAGCGCCGACTTGCCGTTGCGCTGCGCGTACAGCGCCGCCGTCATGCCCGCCGGGCCGCCGCCCACGATGATGATGTCGTACATGATGATACCTCGATTTCTGAAATGAATAATAGAACCAATATATATGCAGGGGCGCCGTCGCGGCGCCCGCCCTGTACGACACGTGCCGTTGTACCCGGCGGACGGCGCATCGCCGCCCCTGCAATTTCATTTTCCGTGAACCGTTTGCCTCAATGCCTGGTCATCAGCCAGCCCTTGATGTCGCTGACGCCGCGATATTTTTCGAAGCTGTCGCCGTGGCGCAGCACCAGCGTGGGCGCCTGCTTGACGCCGTACTGAGCCGTCAGCTCCCGCGCGTCGGCGGCGTTCACCGTCGCGTAGTCGATGCCCGCGCGATCCAGCAGCGCCATCGCCGCCTTGCAGTTGGGGCAGGTCGGGGACTTGAACAGAATCGTCTCGGCGTTCGCCAAATCCGCGGCAGGCGCGGACTGTGCCGCCTGAGCAGCCTGCGCGACCTTCGCCTCGGCGGCCTGCTCGGCCTTCGCGGCCTCGGCCTCCGGCTTCATCATCGGCTGTGCGGGCTCGCAGCAGCCGCGCTCCAACGTCGCCTCCCAGGCAGCCTCCGCATTGGTGATGGTAGTCACCGGGCCGGTGTGGGTCAGGCGGGAGCGGCCGATGTCATACACCTTGCGATCCTTAAACTCCTGGGCCTTGCCATCGTTCCAGTTCTGCACCGGGCGATAGTAGCCGGTGATGCGGCTGTAGACCTCGGTCTTCTGACCGCAGTGGGGGCAGGTATACTGCTCGCCGGTCAGATAGCCGTGATCCTTGCACACGCTGTAGGTGGGCGACATGGTGTAGTAGGGCAGCTTGTAGTTCTCCGCGATCTTGCGCACCAGCGTGGCCGCGGCCTTCCAGTCGGGCAGCTTCTCGCCCAGGAAGGCGTGGAACACGGTGCCGGAGGTGTACAGGGTCTGCAAATCGTCCTGGATATCCAGCGCGGAGAACACGTCTTCGGTGTAGCCCACGGGCAGGTGGCTGCTGTTGGTGTAATAGGGCGTGCCGTTCATGTTGGCGGTGATGATGTCCGGATACTGCTCCTTGTCATGCTTGGCAAAGCGATAGGTGGTGGACTCCGCCGGGGTGGCCTCCAGGTTGAACAGGTCGCCATACTGCTCCTGATAGTCGCTCAGGCGCTCGCGCATGTGGTTCAGCACGTTCTGGGCAAACTTCTGCACCTGGGGGCTGGTCAGGTCGGCCCTGAGCCAGTTCGCGTTCAGGCCCACCTCGTTCATGCCGATCAGGCCGATGGTGGAGAAGTGGTTGCTGAAGCTTCCCAGATAGCGCTTGGTGTAGGGATAGAGGCCCTTTTCCATCAGCTGGGTGATGACGCGGCGCTTGGTGTTCAGGCTGCGGGCCGCGATGTCCATCAGGCCATCCAGCCGCTTGTAGAAGTCGGCCTCGTCCTTGGCCAGATAGGCGATGCGGGGCATGTTGATGGTCACCACGCCGATGGAGCCGGTGCTCTCGCCGCTGCCGAAGAAGCCGCCGGACTTCTTGCGCAGCTCGCGCAGATCCAGGCGCAGGCGGCAGCACATGCTGCGCACGTCGCTGGGCTCCATGTCGGAGTTGATATAGTTGGAGAAGTAGGGCGTGCCATACTTCGCGGTCATCTCAAACAGCAGCTTGTTGTTCTCGGTCTCGCTCCAGTCGAAATCCCGGGTGATGGAATAGGTGGGGATGGGATACTGGAAGCCGCGGCCGTTGGCGTCGCCCTCGATCATGGTCTCGATGAACGCCTTGTTGACCATGTCCATCTCCTTTTTGCAGTCGCCGTAGGTGAAGTCCTGCGGCTTGCCGCCCACGATGGCGGGCTTGCAGGCAAGGTCCGCGGGAACGGTCCAGTCCAGCGTGATGTTGGAGAAGGGCGCCTGCGTGCCCCAGCGGGAAGGCGTGTTGACGCCGAAGATGAAGCTCTCGATGCACTTCTTGACCTCGCCGTAGGAGAGGTTATCCGCTCTGACAATGGGGGCAAGGTAGGTGTCGAAGGACGAGAACGCCTGCGCGCCCGCCCACTCGTTCTGCATGATGCCAAGGAAATTGACCATCTGATTGCAGAGTGTGGCCAGATGCTTGGCGGGAGCGGAGGTGATCTTGCCCGGCACGCCGCCGAGGCCCTCCTCGATCAGCTGCCGCAGGGACCAGCCCGCGCAGTAGCCGGTAAGCATGGAGAGGTCGTGCAGGTGGATATCCGCGTTCTTATGCGCCGCGGCGATCTCCTCGTCGTAGATCTCGCTGAGCCAGTAGTTGGCGGTGATGGCGCCGGAGTTGGAGAGGATCAGGCCGCCCACGGAATAGGTGACGGTGGAATTCTCCTTCACGCGCCAGTCGTTGACGTGCAGATAGTTATCCACAAGCTCCTTATAGTCCAGGATCGTGGAATTCATGTTGCGGATCTTTTCGCGGTTCTTGCGGTACAGGATGTACGCCTTCGCCACCTCCGCGTAGCCGGCTTCCCCAAGCACGTGCTCCACGGAATCCTGAATGTCCTCCACGCTGATCTTCCCGTCCTTGATCTTGGGCTCGAAATCCGCGGTGACCTTCAGCGCGATGAAATCGATCACGCTCTGCGTGTACTGCTTATTCTGCGCTTCAAACGCCTTCGCGATGGCGGCGGCGATTTTTGTGATGTCAAATTCGGCGATCTGTCCGTCTCTCTTTACGACCTGATACATCCTCTTCTCCTTCTTTCTTTTTTCATTTTTTTGTTTATAGCTTTAGAATGCAGCCACTGAAGCGCTTCAGTGGCTGCGGCGTTGCTGAGTGATATAGTAGCACAAGAAGAAGAAGAAATCAATATCTTGTGGACGATTTTTTTATTTTTGTATTTTTCTAACAATATCTTGATGCTTTTTTCGTCAAATTCCACGCAATCC
>JAFVBK010000270.1 GCA_017480045.1 Clostridia bacterium | reverse complement strand
TTCGCCATCCTATGGGGTGTATCGTGTGGTCGTCGCGGGGGTTGATCGCGCCGAATTCCCGATAGCCGATCAGGCAGGCCCGCTGGATGGCGAAGTGGCCGAACCGGCGGCGGATATCCCCCACGGTATCTTCCAGTTCATAGCGGCGCTCCCGTCCCAGGTCCGGGAACATCGTCAGCTGCGCGTCGCCGTCTGAAGGCTCAAGGTCTGACACGCTGACACCCAGGCTGCGAATCGGCTTGTTCCATCGATAGTGCGCTCGAAACAATCCCAGGGCGCAGCCGCAGATTTCCGCGGCCAGCGCCGTCGCGGTGGGCAGCTTGCGCTGGGCGGTAAAGGCGCTCAAATCGCAATCGCGCACCCACAGACACACCACCTTTCCCCGCAGGCCCTGTTCCCGAAGGCGCTCCGCCACGCTCTCGGCGAGCACCATCAGCACCATGTGGGCGTCGTGCTCATCTCGAATGTCCCGCGGCGTGGTGGTGCTGTTGCCCACGGACTTCACCGCCGCTGCCTCGTCCAGCGCCATGACCGGCGTGCTGTCCAACCCGTTGGCGAAGCGCCACAGCATCTCCCCATTTTTGCCCAGCGCCGCGAGCAGCGACTGAGGCGCGCAGCGGGCGATATCGCCGATGGTGCGAATGTTGCGGCCGGCCAGCTTGCGGCGGGTGGCCGGCCCCACAAACAGCAGGTCCTCGGCGGGCAGCGGCCACACCTTGTCGCGATAGTTTTCATAGCTGATGAGTGTGGTCGCGTCGGGCTTTTTCATGTCGCTGCCCAGCTTGGCGAATATCTTGTTGAAGGATACCCCCACCGACAGCGTGAGCCCCAGCTCCTCCCGCGCCCGCTGCCTCAGCTCATCGGCAATGGCCACGCCGCTCATGCGGTGACCGGTCACGTCCAGCCAGCACTCGTCCAGCCCAAATGCTTCGATCTGATGGGTGTAGTCGGCGTAGATCTCCTTCATCATCCGGGAAAAGCGCTGGTAGCGCTTGAAGTTGGGTGGCATCACCACCAGGTTCGGACACTTCTGCCGCGCCTGCCAAATGGCCTCCCCCGTTCGAATGCCCGTCCGCTTGGCGAGCATGTTCTTTGCCAGCACAATGCCGTGGCGCGCCTGAGGATCGCCGCAAACCGCCATGGGCACCTTCTTCAGCGCCGGATCGTATACGCATTCCACGCTCGCGTAGAAGTTATTCAGATCGCTGTGCAGTATCGTCCGCATGGCTTCACGCCTCCGCTTTTCCAGAATATAGAACATTTGTTCGATTTATAATTTTATTATACCACCTTTTCCGAAAAAAGCAAGCGAACACAACTTGAATTTATTTGGGCGGCGCGCGGCAGCCAGAAAAAGCATAAAAGGTTAAAACAAAGTTTGCCTGTTTGGCCAATATGTGTTATAATGCTGACAGCATATATTGAAACGCAGGAGGTGCTGTTTGTGAACAAGGCTCCCAAACAGACGCAATACAAAATATTGTCCATTGACCCCTGGCTGCAGCCCTATTATACGGACATCGCCCTACGCATGGAGCGACACGCCAACACGCGCAAGGCGCTGCTGGGCGACAAGGCCGACCTGTCCTCCTTTGCCAACGGCTATCTGTACTATGGCTTCAACCGCACAGAGAAGGGCTGGGTCTACCGCGAGTGGGCGCCAGGCGCGGACGAGGTGCACCTGATCGGCGATTTCAACGACTGGAACCGCCAATCCCATCCCCTGACCCGCCTGCCCGACGGCACCTGGGAGATCGAGCTTGACGGCGAAGACGCGCTGAAGCACAAGCAGCTGGTGAAGGTGCAGATCACGAAGGACGGCAGGAAATCCGACCACATTCCCGCCTACATCCGCCGCGTGGTGCAGAATGAGCAGCATCTGTTCAACGGTCAGATTTGGGCCCCGCCCCGCCCCTTCCAGTGGACGGACGGCGGCTACG
The DNA here is from genome assembly GCA_017480045.1 of Clostridia bacterium. Taxonomy (GTDB): domain Bacteria; phylum Bacillota; class Clostridia; order Christensenellales; family Aristaeellaceae; genus UBA2862. Next base: position 1,079 of record JAFVBK010000270.1, on the reverse strand, counting down.
GCAAGCGCAAGGTCGCCCCACCCTACATCTACGAGGCCCACGTGGGCATGGGCCAGGAAAAGGAGGGCGTCGGCAGCTACCGTGAGTTCGCCGATTTCAACCTGGAGTACATTCACAACCTGGGCTACAATACCGTGCAGCTGATGGCCATTCAGGAGCACCCCTACTACGCCTCCTTCGGCTATCAGGTGACGAACTTCTTCGCGGCTTCCTCCTGGTACGGCGAGCCGGAGGATTTGAAGTACCTGATCAACAAGGCCCACGAGCTGGGCATGTACGTGCTGCTGGACGTGGTGCATTCCCACGCCTCCGCCAACGCCGACGAGGGGCTGAACGGCCTGGACGGCACCGAAGACCAGTACTTCCTGCCCGGTGACCGCGGCTGGCATCCTGCCTGGAAGACGCGCCTTTTCAACTACGGCAAGCACGAGGTGCTGCACTTTTTGCTGTCGAACCTGAAGTTCTGGCTGGAGGAATACCACTTCGACGGCTTCCGCTTCGACGGCGTGACGAGCATGACCTATCAGGACCACGGTCTGGGCTCCAACTTCACCGACTACTCCCAGTACTTCGGCCTGAACACCAACGTGGACGCGCTGACCTATCTCCAGCTGGCGAACGAGCTGATCCACGCGGTCAACCCCTTCGCGCTGACCATCGCGGAGGAGATGAGCGGCATGCCGGGCATGTGCGTGCCCATCCGCAGCGGCGGCATCGGCTTCGACTATCGCCTGTCCATGGGCGTGCCGGACTTCTGGATCAAGCTGCTCAAGGAGTATTCCGACGATCAGTGGGACATGTTCAAGATGTGGTATGAGCTGACCACCCGCCGCCCGCAGGAGAAGAATATCGGCTACTGCGAATCCCACGACCAGGCGCTGGTGGGCGACAAGACGCTGATTTTCCGCATGGCGGACGCCGAGATGTATACCGGCGTGAACAAGTCCTACCACTCGATCACCATGGATCGCGCCATCGCCCTGCACAAGATGATCCGCTTCATCACGCTGGTGCTGGGCAGCGACGGCTACCTGAACTTCATGGGCAACGAGTTCGGCCACCCGGAGTGGATCGACTTC
>JAFVBK010000269.1 GCA_017480045.1 Clostridia bacterium | reverse complement strand
CGCAGGGTCAGGCCCGTGGCCCGCACGGGCTCCAGCTCGGGCCGCTGGACAAACTCCAGGGCGGTGTCGCCCTCCCGGTCGGCCATGAAGGCGATCTCTCCCTGGCCAGGGTTGAAGCGCCGGATGACCTTCAGCTGGGCTATCGCCCGGTAGAAGGCGATGGTGCGCTCAATGTCGGTCACGGCGATGGTGATGGTGTTCAGCTTCATCGGGGCCACCTCTTTCAATGGGAATTCTGGAATCATCATACCATACCGGGCGGGTTCAGGCAAGGGGAAATGCGTTCGGGGGTCAAAAAACCCGCCCGGCAGTGCCGGACGGGCTTTGGGCTCGGCGCGAATTACTTCGCGGCTTCAACCTTGACGATCTCCTGGCCGTCATAGTAACCGCAGAACTTGCAGACGCGGTGGCTCAGCTTCATCTTGGCGCAGCGGGGGCACTTCACGATGCCCGGCGCGGACAGCTTCCAATGAGCGCTGCGGCGAGAATTCCTTCTAGCCTTGGAGACTTTTCCCTTGGGAGTGGCCATTGTTACACCTCCTCGTTATTTAGCACATAATCTTTCAATGCCGAAAAGGGGCCGGTGACAACGTTGCCCTCCTGGCATGTGCAGGTTCCTTTGTTCAGGTTGACGCCGCAGACGGGGCAGAGGCCCTTGCAGTCCGGCTTGCAGAAGAACTGCAGCGGCAGCTCCAGCAGCAGCGCGTCGCGCACCGCGTCCTCAAGCGCCAGGCTATTGCCCTCGAAGCTGTAGAGATCCGGGTCGTCCGGATCCGGCTCCTTGGCGTAGAGCGCGTCGATCTCGGCGCGCACGGGCACCTGAACGGGTTCCAGGCATCGGGAACAGCTGGAAACCGCCGTGGCGCTGGCCTCAGCCCGCAGGCTGACGCGATGATCGCCGGTGCAGAAGAATTCGCCTTCGATGGAAATGCCGTCGAATCGAACCGGATCGCTGAGGACCTCCATCTCTGGCAGCTCGACGCTCGCCTCGAAAGGATAGACCTGACCGGGGTTCTTCAATGCCCTGCCGACATCCAGTGCCAACCCAATACCCCCTAACCTTTGCTATTATATACGTTTGTGCGTCGATTGGCAAGTTAATTTTTAAAAGAGCGGAGAGTGGAGTGTGGAGTTGCGGAGGAAATCCTGACGGATTTCTTTGATTCATAAACGATCATGCCGCAGCCTCGGCGGTTGCGCGCGGCAGCCGCTGACTAAAACGCCACACTCCAAACGCTTCACTCATTTGGTAGCCAGTTCCAGCGTGTCGCGGGCGATGGCCAGCTCCTCGTTGGTGGGGATGACCCAAACCTGCACCTTGCTGTCGTCGGCGGAAATCTTCGCCTCGACGCCGCGGATGCCGGCATTCTTTTCGGGATCGATCTTCACGCCCATGAACTCCAGGCCCTCGACGGCGCGAGCGCGGCCGGCGGCGTCGTTCTCGCCGATGCCGGCGGTGAAGATGATGGCGTCCACGCCGCCCATGGCCGCGGCGAAGGAGCCGATGTACTTGCGCAGTACATAGCCCCACATGTCGATGGCCAGCTTGGCGTCGGGCTCGCCGGCCTCATAGCGGGCGGTGACGTCGCGCATGTCGGAGGAGCCGGTCAGGCCCAGCAGGCCGCTCTTCTTGTTCATCATGGAGAGCACCTCGCTGGGGGTCATGTTCTTGCGGTTGCAGATGAATTCCACGACGGCGGGATCCAACGTGCCGCAGCGGGTGCCCATCACGAGGCCGTCCAGCGGGGTGATGCCCATGGTGGTGTCCACACACTTGCCGTCCACGCAGGCGCTCAGGGAAGAGCCGTTGCCCAGGTGGCAGATGATGACCCTGTTGCCCTTGGGCAGGCCCAGCAGCTCCTGGCTGCGGTCCGCGATATAGCGATGGGACGTGCCGTGGAAGCCGTACTTGCGGATGTGCAGCTCGGTGTAATACTCGTTGGGAATGGCGTAGCGGAACGCCTTGGGGGGCATGGTCTGATGGAAGGCGGTGTCGAACACGGCCACCTGCGGCACCTCCGGCAGCACCTCCTGGCAGGCGCGGATGCCCATCAGGTTGGCGGGGTTGTGCAGCGGGCCCAGGGGGATGTTCTCCTCGATGGCGGCGATGACGGCGTCGTCGATCACGGTGGAGGCGGTGAACTTCTCGCCGCCGTGCAGCACGCGGTGGCCCACCGCGCCGATCTCTTTCAGGTCGGCGATGACGGCGGTATCCTTCAGATGGCCGCGGGCGTCGTCCGGGGCGACCTCCAGGTCGGTGCGGTCCTTGCCCTGCAACACATCCAGCACGAAGGCCATGGCCTCGGCGTGGTTGGCGGCCTTCTTCAGCTGTATCTGCTTGATCTTTTTGCCGTCCCATTCATAGGTCAGGTCGGTGGTGGGGTCGACGGTGCCGATGCGCTCCACCAGGCCCTTGGCGATGACGGCTTCGTTGTCCATATCGATGAGCTGGAACTTCAGCGAGGAAGAACCGGCGTTGATGACGAGAATTTTCATATCAATCACTCCTGTAGCTAATTTGACGGGGGTATCGGGGGCGTCAGCCTTGCGCTTGTGCTGCGGTAATCGCCACGGTAGCCACGATGTCCTCCGCGGAGCAGCCGCGGGACAGGTCGTTGCAGGGCTTGGCGATGCCCTGCAGGATGGGGCCGTAGGCCTCCGCGCCCGCGAGGCGCTGCACCAGCTTGTAGCCGATGTTGCCCGCGCCCAGGTCGGGGAAGACCAGGGTGTTGGCGTGACCGGCCACCGCGCTGCCGGGAGCCTTCAGCTGGCCGACGCTCTCAACCAGCGCGGCGTCCAGCTGCAGCTCGCCGTCCAGGGCCAGGTCGGGGGCCAGTTCCTTGGCGATGCGGGTGGCCTCCTGCACCTTGGTCACGTTGTCGTGCTTGGCGCTGCCCTTGGTGGAGAAGCTGAGCATGGCCACGCGGGGCTCCATGCCGGCCAGGGAGCGGGCGGAATCCGCCGCGCCCAGGGCGATGTTCGCCAGCTGCTCGGCGTCGGGTTCGGGGATCACGGCGCAGTCGGAGAAGATCAGCACGCCGTCGTCGCCGTAGGACTTGTCCGGGCACTCCATCAGGAAGCAGGAGGACACGGTCTTGATGCCGGGCTTGGACTTGATGATCTGCAGCGCGGGGCGCAGCATGTCGCCGGTGGAATGGATCGCGCCGGAGACCAGACCGTCCGCGTCGCCCAGCTTCACCATCATGATGCCGTAGTACATCGGGTCGGTCACCTTCTCGGCGGCCTCCTCTTCGGTCATGCCCTTGGCCTTGCGCAGGTCGTAGAGCGTGGCGGCATAGAGGGCGGACTTGTCGCTGCTGGCAGGATCGACGATGTCGATGCCGGTCAGATCCGCGCCCGCGGCGACCTCCTTCACCTTCGCCGGGTTGCCCAGCAGCGTCAGCTTCGCCAGACCCTGATCGCGGATCATCACCGCGGCCTGCACGTTGCGGACCTCCTCGCCCTCCGGCAGCACGATGTGCTTGACGTCGGCCTTCGCCTTTGCCTTGATCTTATCGATGATTGCCATTTGTGTTTCCTCCAATTATCATCCCGCCGCCATGGGTCGGGAATATATTTCATCCTCCTAATTATACGATAAATTGATGGGTTTGAAAAGACCTGTATGTTAAGGTTTGGAAACGCGAGGATGTGAAATGAAAAAGAGCGGCATGAAAACGCCGCCCTTATCTATGCTGATATATTTAAGGCTCCGCCGCGCTGCCGGTGATTTCTCGCCCTCAATTGGCCTCGTTATCCGCCTCCGGGCCTCCGAAGGCCGGGGGTTCGCCCTGCATGCCGTCGGGCAGTTCGGGGCGCTCCATGCCATCGGGCGGCGTCATGTCGCCATCCGGGCCCATGCCGTCGGGGTTGAAAGCGCCGGGCTGGCCCATGCCCTCAGGGGGTTCCATACCGTCGGGGCCGAATGCGCCGTCCGGGCCCATGCCGCCGGGGCCGAAGCCCATGCTGCCCACGCTGGTGACGGTATCGGTGATTTCCACGCTGTTCGCGCCGTCGACGCTCACCGCTTCGCCGTCGGCATAGAGCGTGTAGCTGCCCGCGGTCAGCGCGTCGCTGGAGACGATCAGCGTGCGGAAGGATTGCAGCGCGGTGAACTCGGCGACGGCGTTCCCGTCGGCGTCCGCGAGCACGATGGCGCTGCCTTCTTCGATGGTGTCCTCCAGGGAGAGGGCGAGGGTGGTCTGGGTGGTGTCGCCGGTGGGCGTCTCGATCATGTCGGTGCCGATGGCGATGATGCTGCCGCCGTAGATGGTGTACCCGTCGTCGGTGTCGATGCCCGCGTCGCCGCCCGCGGCGCTGCCGACCACATAGATCGCGCCGCCGTTGAATACCGCCGCGGCGTTGGAATCGATGCCATCGCCGGAGGAGTTGATGGTGAATTCGCCGCCGTTGAAGGTGATGAGCCCGCCGTCGTCGCCGCCCGCGTTGATGCCGTCGTCCTGGGAGGTGACGGTGAAGACGCCGCCGTTGAAGGTCATGTCGGCGTTTTCGGTGCTGATGCCCTCCTGATTGTTGCCGTTCACCGTCAGCGCGCCCGCGCCGTCGAAGGTGAGGGCCACCGCGCTGTAGATGGCGGCGTCGTAGTCGTCGTCGCTGCCGCCGTCGGACACGGCGTTTTCCGTGCCCTCCGCCAGCACGATGGTCAGGGCGTCGCCGCTGATGGCCGCGATGCCCGCGGTATCCGCGCTCTCTATGGTCGCGCCGTTCAGCACCAGCGTCACGTCGCCCTCGCCGGGATCGACGACCACGCCGCCCGCCAGCGTGCCGGAGAGGGTGTAGACTCCGGCGCTGTCGATCACAAGCTGGCCGGTGATTTCATCCAGATTGATATTCTGCGCGGCTACCTCCGCCAGCGTCGCGTTTTCCGCCAGCGCGCCGAGCATCATCAGCATGGCCAGCAGCATGGAAAGTATCGTCATCATAAAAGTACGTTTCATTTCAAGCCCTCCTGTTTTTTGTCGGTGCGCGTGTTTCCTGATTACGGGGTCATTGTACCGGGGAAACCTTAAACGAGGCTTGAAGGAAATCAAAAAACGGCGCGATATATCCCTCGCGCCGCCCCAATGGCAATATAATTTTGGGCATAGATCCATTCCTATGGCTTCTTTCGGTTCAGCGAGCGCAGCAGGTCCAGGCACAGGCGCTT
>JAFVBK010000268.1 GCA_017480045.1 Clostridia bacterium | reverse complement strand
GTGCGCATGTGGTCGGAGATGATGCGGATGGCGCGGGTGGTCTCCTCGTCCTGGCCGTACTTCGCGCCGGACAGCTCCTCGATCTTGCCGATGATGCGGGCGAAGATCTCGGTCTCGTACACGGTGTTCGCGCCCATCAGCACGCAATAGGTGCGCTCCAGGCCCATGCCGGTGTCCACGTTCTTCTGCTTCAGCGGGATGAAGCTGCCGTCGGCCAGCTTCTCATACTGCATGAACACGTCGTTCCAGATCTCCAGATACCGGCCGCAGGAGCAGGCCGGAGAGCAATCCGGGCCGCAGGGCGGCTGGTCGCGGATGATGAACATCTCGGTATCCGGGCCGCAGGGGCCGGTGATGCCCGCGGGGCCCCACCAATTGTGCTTCTTGGGCAGGTAGAACAGGTTCTCGTCCTTCACGCCCTGAGCGCGCCAGAGGTTTGCGGCCTCCTCGTCGCGGGGCGCGTCGGCGTCGCCCTCAAACACGGTGAAGGCCAGCTTGTCGGGATCCAGGCCCAGCCAGTCGGGGCTGGTCAGAAATTCCCAGCTCCAGGGGATCATCTGCTCCTTGAAGTAGTCGCCCAGGCTCCAGTTGCCCAGCATCTCGAAGAAGGTCAGGTGGCTGGGATCGCCCACCTCGTCGATGTCGCCGGTGCGGATGCACTTCTGCACGTCGGTCAGGCGGTTGCCCATCGGGTGCTTTTCGCCCATCAGATAGGGCACCAGCGGGTGCATGCCCGCGGTGGTGAACAGCACGGTGGGGTCATTTTCGGGGATGACCGACGCGCTGGGAATGCGGGCGTGGCCCTTCTCCTCGAAGAAGCGCAGAAACAGGCTGCGCAGCTCGTTGGCGGATTTGATGTTCATGAGCATAACCTCCAATTTACCGGGGTACTGTGTTACCCCGCAAAATAAAAAGCATCTGTTTCTCAAGGACGAACAGATGCGCTTCGCGGTACCACCCTGATTGATTCCCGCCGGGGCGGGAACCCTCTCGACTTCCGTAACGGGGAAAACCGCCGCGCCATTTCCTGCGCGGAGCATGGGCGCGAACGCCCCGGGGCTGGCATGGCTTCCCGCTCCCCTGCCGCCTCACACCGCCCGGCGACTCTCTGAAAAGGGCGGGGGACGCGCGTTCCCCTTCTGCCTTTTTATATCGGGGATGATTATAGCACTGTTCCAGCGGCGATGTCAACGGAAAGTATGTGAAATTCCACGCAAACATCGCCGTTATAGAGCGCCAAATGACGAAAAGAGTGAAGATATGGTAGAGGCCCGCCCGGACGCCGTCTATGGCGTCCCTGCGGTTGATTAAATCCTATAGCGGCTGACGGATCGCCTGCGCGGCCCATCCGGGAAATTCAATGCGCCTGCTGGAATAGGCGCAGTCCCGAAAAGTTCATATTGCCAATCTTGCCGATTGCCGCTGACCCATGTATAATATTCACCAGCTACCTAGAAATTCTCCGAGAGGTGAAGGGGTTTGACGCTGGATACATTTGACGTCGTCGTCATCGGCGCGGGCCACGCGGGCTGCGAGGCGGCGCTGGCCTGCGGGCGCATGGGCCTTTCTACGCTGTTGACCACGCTGAATCTGGACGCGCTGGCCATGATGCCCTGCAACCCGTCCATCGGCGGCACGGCCAAGGGCCACCTGGTGCGGGAGCTGGACGCCCTGGGCGGCGAGATGGGCCGCGCCATCGACGATGTGTTCATACAGTCGCGGATGCTGAACACCCGCAAGGGCCCGGCGGTGCACTCGCTGCGCGCCCAGGCCGACAAGAAGGCCTATCAGCTGCGGATGCGACGGGCCATCGACGACTGTGAAAACCTGACGCTGCGGCAGGCGGAGGTCAGCCGCGTCGTGGTGGAAAACGGGCGCGTCGCCGGCATCGAGACCACCACCGGGGGCCGCGTGGCCTGCCGGGCCGTGGTGATCTGCTGCGGCGTATACCTGAACAGCCGGATCATCATCGGCGAATGCAGCTGGAACGGCGGGCCCCAGGGCCTGATGGCCGCGAACGCGCTGACGCGGAACCTGATCGACCTGGGCTTCTCCGTGCGCCGCTTCAAGACGGGCACCCCCGCGCGGCTGGACGGGCGCACCATCGACTTTTCGAAGATGACGCCTCAGGAGGGCGACGACCCCATCGTGCCCTTCTCATTTATGACCGATCCGGCAACGCTTCAAAACCGGGCGCTGTGCTACCTGACCTACACCACCCCCAGGACCCACGAGATCATCCTCAACAACCTGCACCGAGCCCCCATGTACGCCGGCACGATCCACGGCACCGGCGCGCGCTACTGCCCCTCCATCGAGGACAAGGTGGTGCGCTTCAAGGACAAGGACCGCCACCCCGTCTTCATGGAGCCGGAGGGCCTCTATACCCACGAGTGGTACGCTCAGGGCATGTCCACGAGCATGCCGGAGGACGTGCAGCGGGAGATCTACGCCTCGATACCGGGCCTCGAAAGCGCCCGGCTGCTGCGGCTGGCCTACGCCATTGAATACGACTGCATCGACCCCACCCAGCTGAACGGCACGCTGGCGGCGCGGCACATCGAAGGGCTCTGGTGCGCCGGGCAGATCAACGGCACCTCCGGCTACGAGGAAGCCGCCGCGCAGGGCTTGTACGCCGGCATCAACGCGGCGCTGTGGCTGCAAAATCGCCCGTCGATGCCGCTCACCAGAGCCGACGCCTACATCGGCGTGCTGGCGGACGATCTGGTGACCAAGGGTGTGGATGAGCCCTACCGCATGATGACCTCCCGCGCGGAATACCGGCTGCTGCTGCGCCAGGACAACGCCGATTTGCGTCTCACGGAAAAGGGCCGCGCGGCGGGGCTGGTATCCGAGGAACGGTATCGAAAAACGCTCGAAAAAGAGCGCCTGACCGACGAGGGTCGGGCGCTGCTGGAAAAGCTGCGGCTGACGGAGCGGCTGCGCCACCCGGAGGCCACCTACGACGGCCTGCGGGCGGAGAGGCCGGAGCTGCCGGACTACCCGGCGGCGGTGAAGGAGCAGCTGGAGATCGGCGCCAGGTACGAGGGCTACATCCAGCGCCAGGCCGCCGACCGGCAGCGGTTCCTGGCCATGGAGGACACGCCCCTGCCCCCCGACGCGGATTACCTGAACATGTCCGGGCTGCGCATCGAGGCGCGGCAAAAGCTGGACGCTCAGCGCCCCGCCTCCCTGGGCCAGGCCAGCCGCATCCCCGGCATCAATCCGGGAGACGTGACGGTGTTGATGATTTGGCTGCGCAGCCATTCAGGGCAAATGTAGCGGCGGTCACCAGTCCCCGCAAGTTTATGCTGAATTCCGTCTAATTCATACACAATAGAGAGCGCCTTTTCCGTTCCTGCACTGGGTCGCTTCGGTCAGCGCAGTGGGGCTAAATCAAGAAAAAGCGACCTGATCGCCATTCCCCATCGCGACGGCGGCAGGGCTCTCACAAACCCTTGAAACCCTGCCGCCAAAATACCATGCCATCCTTTGATGCCCTGTCAATATCCCTTCTCCCGCTCCACCACCAGCAGGAGCGGCTTCCCCTCGCAGTACCGCTCGAAATTCTCCAGAAACAGCGCCACGATGCGGTCGACGGTGTAGCCCAGGGTCATATTGCCCGCCACGTGGGGCGTAATCAGGATGCGCGGGCAATCCCAGAGCGGGCTTTCCGGCGGTAGCGGTTCGGTCTGAAACACGTCCAACGCCGCGCCGGACAGGTGTCCGCCCGCCATCAGCTCCAACAGCGCCTTCTCGTCGACGGCGCTGCCCCGGCCCACATTCACCAAATACGCGGTTTTCGGCAGCAGGCTCAACCGCCGCCCGTCCATGAGTCCCGCGCTGTCGGCCGTGCCTGGCAGGGACATCACCAACAGGTCGGTCTCCGGCAGGATTTCATCCAGCGCGGAGAGGGGCGCCACCCGGTCAAACTCCCCCGGCACGGGATGGCCCGACCGATTCACGCCGACGATGACCTCCGGCTCAAAGCCCCGCAGCCGCGCCGCCGCCGTCCGGCCGATATCGCCGGTGCCCAGCAGCGTGACCCGACTGCCGCGAATGGAATCGATGGGCAGCGTGCGCAGCCAGCCCCGCTTTGCCACCACTTGATCGTACTCCCGCTGTCGGCGCATCAGCTCAAGCGTCACCATCACGATGTGTTCGGCGATGGTCACACCGTAGGCTCCGGCGGAGTTGGTCAGCGCCGCCCGCGGATTCGCGTACAGCGCCGGGTCCAGATACTGCTCCGCGCCCGCGCTGGGCACGCACAGCCACTTCAACGCCGGCGCGGCCTTCAAAAGCGCCGGGTTCGGTCCGAAGACGACCTCCGCGTCCCTCGCCGCCGCCAGCGCGGACGCCTCGTCGTCGCTGAATATCGCCTGCCAGCCCCTCGCTTTCGCGGCCTGGGCGATCGCCTCCCGGTGGGCGCTGGTCAGCTGGGGAATGTCCACGAGCAGTTTCCTCATCGCTTGTCCTCCCATGAATTCACTCGATTGCATAGAGGCGGCGCGACGCCGCCACGATTTTTTACCACACAACCCGCTCCGCGCCGCCCTCGGCGAAGGGGCCGGGGAGGGTATCCAGGCCGCGATGAGCGCCGAAGTAATCACGGTCGAAGATGATCTCCGTGCCGTCGGGATTCTCGAAGCGCTGCTCCGGCTCGAAGGCCTTGCCCAGGATGTCGCTGGTGATGATGCCATCCCGGAAGTTGCCCAGGAAATCGTATGCGTTGGTTCTGAGCACCGGCCTGCCGTCCTGCTCGGCAAGTTCCACCGTCACCTTCGCCTCCGCGTTCACCAGGCCGCGCTTCTCGTGCTTGCTGACAGACGCGCCGCCCAGATAGGCATTGCCATCCACCCACACGGGCAGGTGGCCGAAGTGATAGGTGCCCAGCGCGCCCATATTCGGCTCCTGATCCATCATGAAGTGGGAAATCCACTCCTCGTAAGTGGGAAAGATGTCAAACGGCGCGGTGCCGACCACCTGGTGATCCGCGGACGTGGGCGGAATGCTCGCGTCGGTGACGGGCCACTTCTGCACAAAGATGTTGTTGTAAATTCGATCGTCGCCATGCAGGATGGTCATGAAGCCAGCGACCTCCGTGCGGTGGCGGATGTGATAGGGCGTGTAGCGGGGCTCGCGCTGGCCGTTCACCACGCTGTCCACGCCGCTGTTGATCAGGCCGAAGGCGCCGCACATGAGGTTGTGCACGCAGGCCACGCCCTGGCTGGGCAGCACGGCGGATTCCTTCGAAAGCATCACGTTGTTGTAGATCAGCGTCGGGCCGTGGCCCACCTCGATGAACACGTCGCAGTTGAACATCGCGCCCTGCGCCTGGGGCGCACCGTCGGGGCGCTGGTTGTCGTGCAGCAGGTTCTGGCTGACGCGCGCGCCCTGGGCCTCCCAGTCCAGCCAGATGCCCATGATGCAGTTGTGGATGTGATTGCGGCGGATCGTCACGTCGATGGCGGCGTGCAGCTTGATGCCGGCCGTCTCCGCGCCGCCCAGCTGCTGGCTGTTGCAGACGTGATGGATGTGGCAGTCCTCGATGGTGGAGAACACCGCGCCCATACGGCCCACGATGCCGGTCTGCTCGCAGTGGTGCACGTGGCAGCGGCGCACGATGTGGCCGCCCACCTTCTCCTTCAGCCAGCCGTGATACTGGCCCCGGCACACGGCGTCGCGCTCCATCTGGGTGGGGCTCTTCACGTGCCGGGTGTAGAAATACATGTCGTTTTCCGGGTCGAGGTACTTGCCCAGGCTGATGCCGCAGCACTTGCTGCCCCAGATCTCGCAATCCTCGATGATCCAGCCCTTGGACCAGTGGGGGCCGATCATGCCGTCCTGATAGGCGGCGGGCGGCGCCCAGGTGGTGGCGGCCTTGTTGATATCAAAGCCGGAGACGGTGATGTAATCCACGCCGGTCTTATCCGGCATGAAGCAATTGCGCCGCACCAGGATCTCCACCTTCTCACGGTTGGGATCCAGCTCGTGGAAGTTGGCGTAGAGCACCGTCTCGTCGCCGTCCTGCTCGGTGTACCACTTCCAGGTCGAAAGCTCGGCGTCGAAGGCGCAGGGATCGGGCCGGGCCTCGGCGCATTCCTCCAGCGTCACGGTCTCATACATCATCTGATCGTTCAGGAACACCGCGCCGGTATGCCGCACCGTGGGGGCAAAATACCAGTCGCCGCAGACCATGGTGGTGTAGGGGTTGTAGCCGCCGAACACGCCGTTCTTCACCCGGTTGACCCACACGTTGCCCGCGTGACGCCGCCAGCCGGTCAGAGGCTCCGCGCCGGTGATCACCGCGCCCAGGGGCTCTTCGGAGCGATACGTGATGCGGGCATCCTCCCGACCGGCGTTGACGGGGTTTACCGTCTCCCGATAGACGCCGGGCGCGACGACGATCTCGTCCCCCGCCACGGCGATTCGCGCGGCGTCGTTGATGCGCTTGAAGGGCATGGCCTTCGACCCGTCGCCGTCTCTGGATGCCTTTGCGTTGACGTAATAAATCATGGGGTTTCCTCCTTTGATTAAATCCGCTCGTTAAAACCATTATAATGGGTTTTATCGGAGAAGGCAACGGCGTTTGTTGATCAATTCTCATATATACTTGAACTTTTCTTGCACGATCATCCGACCCGGAGACGCCGCCGCGCGCAAAGTGGACCGCCTTGAGACGGTCCACTTTGGTTGTGCTGTTCCTCCATTCAAAGCTCTGAGAGCCGCGCTTCCACCTCGGCGCGCTCCGGAATGGATACCGCCGCGCCGGCGCGGGTAACGCTGATGGACGAAGCCAGGCTGGCACGCTTCATGCACTCCGCCAGCGGCCGGCCCTCGGCAAGCCCGCCGATAAAATAGCCGGTGTAGGTGTCTCCCGCGGCGGTGGTGTCCACCGCCTGGACGCGGAAGGCCTCCTGGCGGGCGGTCTCCACGCCGCCGTCCGATACGCGATGGGCCACGCTGCCAGCGCCGCCCAGGGTGATCAGCACCGACAGCGCCGGATAGCGCGCGTGCAGCACGTCCCAGGCCCTCTCCGGATCGTCGCTGCCGGAAATCTGGCTGGCCTCCACCTCGTTCACCAGCAGCCAGGAGAGCTTTGAAAAATCCACTTCCCGCAGGCTGTCCTCGTAGGGCGAGGGATTGAGGGCGATGCGCATGCCCTTATCGTAGGCCGCGTCCACGATCCGCGGCAGCAGGTTGATCTCGTTTTGCAGCACCAGCCAGTCCCCGGCCTCAAAGCCCGCCAGCGTCTCGTCGATCTGGGCCTGGGTGACCACGCGATTGGAGCCGCCGTACAGCAGGATGCAGTTTTCACCCTTCTTGTCCACCTGGATGACGGCATGGCCCTGCATCTCGTCGGTGGGGCGCAGATACGCGGTGTCCACGCCGCTCTCCTCCAGCAGCGCCCGCAAAAACGCGCCGTCGGCGCCGATGCAGTTCGCGTGATAGACCTTCGCGCCCGCCCGCGCCAACGCGATGGACTGATTCAGACCCTTGCCGCCGGGCATCACCTGGCGCGAGGCCGCCTTCAGCGTCTCGCCCGCGCGCACAAAGTAATCCACGGCATACACATAATCCACGTTCAGGGAACCGAAATTCAGAATCTTCATGTTGCGCCCTCCGTCCTTTGGATTCTATGATGATAATATTCTAAAGCCCACGCGCGGCGCTTGTCAAGCAAAAAACGCCCTGTACAATCAGACCCTTTACAAATTATTGGAGGAGGCTGTGCGCCTCCTCCGGAAATGGCTCGTCATTTCGCACTGGACTGCCAGGCGGTGATGGCGTCGTACTCGGCCTGGGTGATGACTTCGTTCGCCAGCAGGTCGGGCCTCCCGCCCTCGCTGGGCGCGTTGCCCTTGCTGGGCGCGTTCTCCTGCATGAAGGTCTTGATCTTGTCGCAGGTCTCCTGAGAGATGACGCCGGACTTCACCATGGCGTCGAAGTCGACGCGGGCCTTGTTCTCACCCCTCATGCCCCTGGGACCATTGCCGTTCGCGGGCTGCTGTCCCTGGGCGGGCTGCTGACCGTTCTGCTGATCCCTGCCGCCGAACTGGCCGTTGCCATTAAAGCGCTGGCCTTGAGAAGGCTTCTGGCCTTGAGACGGCTGCTGTCCCTGCGCGGGCTGCTCCTTCTGGGCGGGCTGCTGACCGTTCTGCCGCCGCTGGCCATTGCCATTCGCGGGACGCTGGTTCTGGTTCGGCTGCTGACCCTGAGAGGGCTGCTGACCCTGAGAGGGCTGCTGACCCTGAGAGGGCTGCTGTCCCTGCGCGGGCAGCTGGCCCTGCGCAGGCCGCTGGCCCTTGCCGTTCGCGGGCTGCTGCCGGCCGTCGACGGGAGCATTGCCGTCCGCGGGCTGCTGGCCATCCGCCGGGGCATCCTCGCCGGCGTCCTTCTGGCCGTCGGCCTGGGCGTCGTCATTCGCGGGGGCTTCGCCTTCGGGCAACTCCGGGCGCTCGCCCTCGGCGGGGGCTTCGCCATTGGGCAGCTCCGGGCGCTCACCGGTGGGCGCCTCGCCGCCGGGCTGTCGGGTCTCGGTCTGCTGCTGGTTGGGGGTATTCTCCGTCTCGCTCTCCGCCATCGCGGGCAGCGCGGCCACGGTCGCCATCATGGCGATGGTCAAGATGATCGCAAATATCTTCTTCATGGTTTTATCCTCCATTTCGTTTACTTGGATTTTTTGGAAGGTTCTTCCCTGTCGACAATGGCATGATAACAGAGTTTCCTTAAACGAAAATTGAAGGTTTCAAGGTTTGCGAATTTTTTGACCGACCTGTCGAACCGCCCCGGCCCGCTCTTTTTCAACCCTCAGCTCGCCCGTTCACACCGCCGCCAGCACGTGCAGATTGCGCAGCTGGGCGTCGGCAATGCCGTCGTTCACGGAATAGGCGTGCTTCTCCAGATCGCCGCAGTCGGCCCGCGTCAGCCCCTGCGCCCGCAGCTCGCCGATCACGTCCGCCGCCATACCCTCGATCACGTCCCGCTTGGCCGCGGCCAGGTCGCCGTCGTTGTCGGTGGTGATCAGGTACTCGATGAGCTCCGCCAGCAGCGAAAGCCTCGGCAGCGCCCGCATGGCACGGAAGGCCCACTTATAATAGGGCTGATAGACGCCGTTCAGCAGAAACACGGCGCTCATGGCGGCGCGGGCAAACTCGATGGCCGCCAGCTGTGCCGCGCCGGTCTCCCCATGGACGAGGCAGCGCGAATAGTTGTACTGCCCTGCCTGCCCCATCAGCAGCAGCCGCCCCGCCAGCTTCTTTCGGCGGATATCCTCCGGCCAGGCCGACAGCCGCCGGCGGATGGCGGTCACCTCGCCGCTGCCGTCGAAGAACACCTCGCCGTTGACGGCTTCCGCCAGCGCGTATTCCGGCGTTTGCAGCCACTGACCCACGGTCAGCACGCCGTCCGGAGCGCCAACCTTGTCGGCAAAGAAATCCGCCGCGCGGATGACGCCGTGGCGGGGCCCGCCCACCGGCTGCATCCGGCTGCGCTCAAAGCCCATGAAGGCCTTGGGCAGCTTGGCGTAGGCGCGCTCCAGCAGGAAGGCGCTGCGGCGATCCACCGCGTCCTCCCCCGGCAGCAGCAGCATAAACCCCGGCTCGAAGTCATGGTCGCGGGAGATTTCATCGTCGAAGCCAAAGCACTCCGACCCGCTGCCGAACAGGCCGACCGCGATATGGGGCAGCAGCTCCGGGAACTGCGCCCTCAGCATCGGCGCGCCGCAGGCCTCCCAGTAGGCGCGCGCCAGTTCAATTCCCCGCTGCATAAATTCGCTCCGCCTCCTCGTTCAGCGCCGACGCCTCGGCGAACCAGCCGTAGTAATCGTAGGTCGGGGCGCATTTTTCACATACGTAAGCGTAGTAGCCGTCCCTGGGAAGCTCCGGCGTACGCAGCAGCGCCGACGCCTGCTCCAGCAATTCATAGATGGCGTGCTCGCCCGCCTCCAGACCGTCCCGGTCCTCCACAAGATTCGCGCGGTTCAGGCAGGTCACGGCCTGCTCCAGCGCCCCGTTTTGGCATTTGGCCATCTGATCCATGGCCAGATCGTACAGCGCGTCGGCCTCGTCAAAGCGCTTCAGGGAGACGCAAGTCAGCGCCATATTGTTGTACAGCCCGCCCAGCAGCGCCGGCCGGGTGGCGGCGCTCTGCTCATAGAGGGGGCGCGCCTTTTCAAAATACTCGATCGCCCGCGCGTTGTCGCCGTAGGCGTTCAGCATCGTGGCGATATTCACATAGGTCGTGCCCGCGCTGATGGTATTGTCAAAATCCAGTCTTTCCAGAAGCTCAAGCGCTGCGTCGGCGCTCGCCATCGCCTTCTCCCATTCCTCTGTCTTGCGATAGTGGCCGACCAGCTCGTTGCGCACCATCAGCATGCCCCGCAGATCGCCGCCCATGCGGGCCTCCTCCAGCCAGTACAGCAGGTGGCGCTCGGCGCCGGCATAGTCCCGGCGGTCCATGTAGGCATCCATTTTTTCAATGACGCGTTGCTGAGGGATGGCCCTGACGCGGTCATACTTGCCATAGATTTCGCTCATATTATCACCCTTCGAATTCTTTCGCCTGTAAATTTGCGCTGAATCAACTATAGATTATTGACGAGGGGTTGTCAAGGCAAATCCTATTTGCGGGGACTTACAAGATATCCATAGCTTTTTTTTCCATTTCATGTTATGATAAAGCCAGCTCTGGAAAAAGCCATTGAAGGGGGCGGAAAACATGAGGGAATGGACCCGCGAGGAGCGATATCGGGTGCTGCAGGGGCCGGAGGACATTCGCGCGCTATACAAACGCGTTCAAAAATCGGCCTACCGGCAGCGCTACCATGTGCAGCCCATCACCGGGCTGTCCAGCGATCCCAACGGCTTCGCGCTGCACAAGGGCGTCTGGCATCTGTGCTACCAGTGGTGCCCCTGGGGCGCGGTGCACGGCCTGAAGTACTGGTATCATGTCACAAGCAAAGATCTCGTCCACTGGCAAAACGCCGGCATCGGCCTCGCGCCCGACCGCGACTATGACAACCGGGGCGCCCATTCCGGCAGCGCCATAGCCCACGGAGACGACCTGATCTTCTTCTACACCGGCAACCATCGGGACGAGGATTGGGTCCGCACGCCCTATACCTGCGCCGCCGTGCTGGGCGAGGACGGGCGACCCCGCAAGCTGGACGCGCCGCTGTTCGGCCCCAGGGACGACCACAGCGAGCATCAGCGCGATCCAAAGGTGGTCTGGAACGCGGACAAGCAAAAATATTATATCTTCCTGGGCGCGCAGACGCTGGACAAGCGCGGCTGCGTGCTGGTGTATGAATCCGAGCGGCCGCTATCCGGCTGGCGCTTCGCGGGCGAACTGAAGGTGCCCGGCTACGAAGCCTTCGGCGGCATGTGGGAGTGCCCGTGCATCGTGAACGTCGGCGGCCGTGACGTGCTGATCTTCTCCCCTCAATACACCAGGCTTCCGGGGCGCGGCGAGAGCACCAATCACAACATCTATCTGATCGGATCGATGGACTATGACACGCTGACCTTCACGCCGGACGGCCCCTACCGCCACCTGGACTACGGCTTTGATTTTTACGCCGCGCAGAGCGCGGCGATTCAGCCGGCCGCGGACTCCGACGCCGCCGGCGATGGAGCCCGGGCGATCCTGATCGCCTGGATCGGCCTGCCCGACAACCACTATCCCACCGAGGCGGAGGATTGGGAGGGCAGTCTATCCCTGCCGCGGGAGCTGCGCGTTCAGGGCGGCAGGCTGCTGCAAACGCCCCTCAGGGCGCTGGAGGGCCTGAGAGAGGCGGAAATCGCCCCGGACGGCACGCTGCCCGCCTCCTGTGAATTGGAGGTCACCGCGCCGGAGGGCGACTTCGATCTGAATCTCTTCACCCACGCGGACGGCAGCGGCGGCCTGCAGCTGCACTATGACGCGACCCGGCAGGTCTGCCGCGTGGATCGCGCCGGCATGGATAGACGCTTCAACCAGCAGCTCGGCGAAGCCCTGGAGCTGCCGCTGGACGCGCCGCTCAAAAACCTGCGCGTATTCATCGACCGCAGCTCCACCGAAATTTTCGCAAACGACGGCGAAGCGACCTTCACCGCGCACACCTACCCTACCGAGCGAGAGCTCCACTACGCCGCCAGCGCCGGCGTGGGCCTGCGCGTCTGGCCGATGGCGCGGTCCGTGACGGACGAATTTGTGCTTTGAGGTGGGCAGCATGAAGAAAAAAGTCTTTGCCAGCGATTTTGACGGCACGCTGTACTTTTACAAGGCGGACGTGAAGCTGCCCCCGGAAAACGTGGAAAAAATACGCGAATACCAGGCCGCGGGCAACCTGTTCGGCCTGTGCACCGGGCGACAGGTTGGAGGGCTGACGCCCTTCATCACCGGCCTCGTAAAGCCGGACTTCTACATCACCAGCAGCGGCGCGAACATCGTGGACGGCGATTTCCGGCCCATCCTCAAGCGGGGCGTGGATCGGGAGGTGGCGGGCGCGCTGGTGCAGGCGCTGAATCCGAAGGGCTATCGCCTGACGCTGGATGTGGAGGGCGATATCTGCGTATTCGCCCCGATGGACTATCCCGGCAAATACCACGTGATCACCGGCGTGGACGACGCGCCCGCGGGCCTCATCCATCAGGTGAGCGTGCACACTGAGAGTCTGGAGGACGCCGCCGCGCTTTCGGCCGCCATCAACGCGCGCTTCGGGGATAAGGTCGAAGCCTTTCAGAACGTCATTGAAATCGACATCGCCCCGCGGGGCTGCAGCAAGGGCAAGGGCGTGCAGGCGCTGCGCGACTACATGCGCGACCGCCTGGGCGACTTCACCCTCTACGGCATCGGCGATTCCATCAACGATCTGCCGCTGCTGGAGGCTGCCGACGTCTCCTACACGTTCCCCTATGCCCCTGAAGTTTGCAAGCGGCATGCCACCAAGGTGGTGGCAACCATCGTGGACGCGCTGGAGGACAGCATGAACGATGGATTCAATTGACGATTGCCGAAGGGAGGACGGCCCCGTGCGCACTCGACTGGACGAGCGCCTCGCCTATGAAATTCTCTCCGTGGTCGCGGAAATTCCGGAGGGCCGGGTCGCCTCCTATGGGCAGCTGGCCCGGCTGATCGGGCGAGAAAGAAACGCCCGGCTGGTGGGCCGGGTGCTGAGCATGGCGGAATTCTACGGGCAGTATCCCTGCCACCGGGTGGTCAACCACGCGGGCAGGCTCGCGCCCCACTTTCCCCAGCAGCGGGCGCTGCTGCTGGCCGAGGGCGTGCGCTTCAAGTCCAACGGCTGTGTGGATATGAAGCTTTGCCAATGGGATTGCTAACGCGCCCCGCCAAATCTTTCCAACAAAGGATGCGATTGAATGACGACACCTCTGGAACGCGCCCGGCGCTATGAAGCGGAGCGCGAGCGCTCGATATCAGAAGCGGAGCGCCCGGCGTTTCACCTATCGCCCCGCGTGGGCTGGATGAACGATCCCAACGGCTTCAGCTATTACGGCGGGCAATATCACCTGTTCTACCAATACCACCCCTACGATTCCCACTGGGGGCCCATGCACTGGGGCCACGCCGTCTCCCGCGATCTGCTGCGCTGGGAGTATCTGCCCGCGGCCCTGGCGCCGGACGCGCCCTATGATAGAGACGGCTGCTTTTCCGGCACCGCCGTCACCCTGCCTGACGGACGTCACGCGCTGATGTACACCGGCGTCGCAGAGGAAACCGGCCTCGACGGGCGGAAGCGGCATTTGCAAACGCAGAACCTGGCCTTCGGCGACGGCGTGAACTACGTCAAATACGAAAAAAACCCGGTCATCACCGGGAAGGACCTGCCCGCGGAAGGCAGCCCCTACGATTTTCGCGACCCAAAAATATGGATGGCGCCGGACGGCAGCTACCGGGCGCTGATCGCCAACGACCGGCTGAGCGCGCGGGGCGAGCGCCTGGGCGGGCAGCTGCTGCTATACCGCAGCGACGACCTCGCCCGCTGGCAGCTTTTGAGCTGCCCCGCGCAAAACCCCGGCCGGCTGGGCCGCATGTGGGAGTGCCCGGACCTGTTTGCGCTGGACGGATGGCACGCGCTGCTCCTCAGCGCCCAGGATATGCTGCCGGAGGGCTTCGAGTATCACAACGACAACGGCGCGCTCTGCCTGATCGGGCGCTTCGACGCGGCGACCGGGCGGTTTGAAGCGCTGCGCGACCAGGCCGTGGACTACGGCATCGACTTTTACGCGCCCCAGACCCTCGCGACTGAGGACGGGCGGCGGATCATGATCGGCTGGATGCAGAACTGGGATACCTGCGGCCTGCCCCAGGACGATGCGCCGTGGTTCGGCCAGATGACCCTGCCGCGGGAGCTGTCCATCCGCGATGGGCGGCTGTGTCAGCGCCCCATAAGGGAGCTGGAGGCGCTGCGGGGCTCGGAAATCCGCTTCGACCGCGTGGCGGTGGAAAACGGTGAAGTCAGCCTGCCGGGCGTCGAGGGCCGCGCCGCGGATATGGAGATCGAAATCGAGCCGGAGGGCGAAATATTCACCCGCTTCGCCGTCGTCTTTGCCCAGGACGCGGCCTATCGCACCAGCATAGGCTTCCGCCCCCGCGAATCCATCCTCAAGATCGACCGCAAGTTCTCCGGCTCCCGCCGGGCGATCATCCACCAGCGCCGCGCAGAGGTGCGCCACGACGGCGGACGGCTGCGGCTCAGGCTGATCCTGGATCGCTACAGCGCCGAGACATTCGTGGGCGACGGCGAAAAGGCGCTCTCCGCCACCCTGCATACCACGCTCTCCGCCCAGGGCATTCGGTTCTTCTGCGATGGAAGGGCGCGGGTAAGCGTTCGGTTCTGGAAATTGGACCTGTGACGCGCGTCACAGGTCCAGGCAGACCGTTGACAAAGGAAAGTCGGCGGTCTGAAGGTGTATATCTCCATACGCCTTATCTGATGTAAATATACTTATGATAAGTACAACAAAAGGGATTTATGTCATGAAGGAGTATTGGGAAAATTTCCCGCGCTTGAATCCGTAGCGCGGGAAATGAATAGCGGAAAAGCGGCGGCAATAGGCTCCGGGTATTACCCGGCCTCCCGCGCCACGGAGAGCATCAGCTTCAGCCGGTTCTCCTGATTCACGCGGGTAGCGCCGGGATCGTAGTCGATGGGCACGATGTTGGCGGCGGGATACTTCTCCCGCAGGGCGCGAATGGTGCCCTTGCCGGCAATGTGATTCGGCAGGCAGCCGAAGGGCTGCACGCACACGATGTTGGGCACGCCCGCGTCGATCAGCTCGCACATCTCGGCGGTGAGCAGCCAGCCCTCGCCCATCTTGCAGCCGACGCCCAGCACGCCGCCCAGCTCCTGGCGGGTGACGCGGTAGGGCGTGGGCGGGTTCAGACGGCTGTTCTGGCGAATGGCGCGGGAGATGACGCCCTCGATGTGGTTCACATAGCGCATCACCAACTTGAAGGCGCCCTGCTTCAGGCGGCTGCCGCCGTAGAGATCCACATCGTCGATGCTGTGGTCCAACGCGTTCAGCAGGAAGCCCATCGTGCCCGGCACGTTCACCTGGCAGCCCAGGTCCAGCAGAAAACGCTCCAGATGATTGTTCGCCATGTGGGAATACTTCACGTAGATCTCGCCCACGATGCCCACCTGTATCTTCCGGGCGGGCGTGTAGGGCACGGCGTCGAAGTCGCGGGCGATCTGCTTCAAATTCGCACGGAAGCGCAGCGCCGCCAGCCGGGGGTGCCGCCGGAACTGCTCCGTCAGCCGCGCGGCCCAGCCGTCCACCAGCCGGGCGCAGGCCCCGGCCTCGTTCTCGTAAGGCTCCACCTGGTTTTTCAGGCACATCAGCACATCCGCATAGAGAACCATCATCATCGCCTGCAGCAGCAGCGTCAGGGACAGCCTGAAGCCGCTGTTTTTCTCCATCCCGACGGGGTTCAGGCTGATCACCGGCACGAAGCCCAGCCCCGCCTTTTGCAGCGCCTTGCGCAGCAGGAAGATATAGTTGCTGGCGCGACAGCCGCCGCCGGTCTGGGTGATGATGAGGGCGGTCCTGTGCACGTCATACCTTCCGCTCTCCAGCGCGGAAATGAACTGCCCGATGCACAGCAGCGCCGGATAGCAGGTGTCGTTGTGCACGTATTTCAATCCCGCCTCCACCACCTCCGGGCCCTCGTTTTCCAGCAGCTCCATGCGGTAGCCGTGCAGCTCAAAGGCGCTCTTCACGAGCTTGAGATGCACCGGCAGCATGTTCGGGATCAGGATGGTGTACTCCTGTTTCATCTCCCGGGTAAACTCGATCCTGTTCTGCATCAGTTCTCATCCTCCTGCTCCAGCGCCGCGAACAGGCTCCGCAGCCGGATGCGCACCGCGCCGGGGTTGGAGATTTCGTCGATCGTCAGCTGGGTGTACAGCGTGCCGCCGTCCTGCAGGATGCGGCGCACCTCGTCGGTGGTG
>JAFVBK010000267.1 GCA_017480045.1 Clostridia bacterium | reverse complement strand
GCCCACTCGGAGCGGATGTCGTCGGTCATCAGATCGCTGTCGCCGGAGGAGGCGATCGAACAATCGGCGATCTTGCCGCCCTCGATGGTCATCTCGACGTCGACGGTGCTGAAATCGTTGACGCTCTGGGCGGTGTAGGTGCCGTCCGCGTAAGCGCCGGCCTCGGCGGTCTCCGCCTCATCAGTGGGTTCCGCCGCCGATTCCGCCGGTTCAGCCTCTGCCGCAGCGCCGGGCTCGCGCAGACCCGCCTGCACGAGGATGTCATTCACGGCCTCCTGGACGGAGGCGGCGGAGTAGGTGAGGGTCGCGCCGGTGATGGCGTCGGCGTCGGCGGACTGGGCGTCCACGATGGCCTGCGCCCACTCGGAGCGGATGTCGTCGGTCATCAGGTCGCTGTCGCCGGAGGAGGTGATCACGCAGTCGGTGATCCTGTCGCCCTCGATGATCATGTCCACCTTCACGGTGCTGAATTGATTCGTGCTCTCGGCGGTGTAGGGGCCGGGGACCTGGTAGGTCACCTGCTTGCCGCCGATGATGCCGCTTGCGAAGACGACCGCAAGGATCAGAATCACCGCTGAGACGCACAATTTGAAAATTGTCTTCTTTTCCATACTATGGTATCATCCCTTCTTAAGCGTCCATCCGACCTATTATGCGGCCGGCGGCGGGGTGATGACTTTGACGGGGCACTTTTCCACGCACTTGCCGCAGTGCACGCACTTCTCGTAATCCACGTGGGCCAGGTTGCCCTCCACGTGGATGGCGTCGTGTTCGCACTGGCGCTGGCAGATGCCGCAACCGATGCAGCCCGCGGTGCAGACCTTCTTTACCATCGGGCCCTTGTCCCGGTTGGAGCACTGCACGATCACGCGCTTCGATTCGGGCACCAACTCGATCATGCCGCGGGGACAGGCCTTTACGCACAATCCGCAGCCCACGCAGCGGGCGCGGTTCACCATGGCCACGCCGTCGACGACGCGGATGGCGTCCTGGGGACAGACCGTCGCGCAGGAGCCGAAGCCGAGGCAGCCGTAGGTGCAGTCGGTGATGTTCAAACCCGAAAGCACGGCGGTGCTGCAGTCCTGGATACCGATGTAGTTGCCCTGGTTGTGGGTCACTTCGCAGGTGCCCTTGCAGCGTACGAAGGCCACCTTGCGCTCCACGGCCTCGGCGCTTACGCCCATGATCGCGGCGATTTGCGCCGCCACCGGCGCGCCGCCCACGGGACAGCCGTTCGCCGGGGCCTCGCCCTTGGCGATGGCCGCCGCCATGGCGTCGCAGCCCGCGTAACCGCAGGCGCCGCAATTGTTGCCGGGCAGCACTTCGCGCACCGCGCTCTCCCGCTCGTCCACTTCCACTTCAAACTTCTTGCTGGTGTAGACGAGGCCGGCGCCCACGATGAGGCCGATCACGGCGATCACCAGCGTTGTAATGATAATCGTCAGCATATCGACACCTCCATCACAGCGACAGGCCGGAGAAGCCCATGAACGCGATGGACATCAGCGCCGCCGAGATCAGCACGATGGGCGCGCCGCGCAGGGGCGCGGGCAGGTCTTCCTCGTGGATGCGGGTGCGGATGGATGCCAGCAGCACGATGGCGATGGTGTAGCCCACCGCGGTGCCGAAGCCGGACAACACGCTCTCGATGAAGTTGTAGCCGTCCTGCACGTTGGTCAGCGCCACGCCCAGCACCGCGCAGTTGGTGGTGATCAGGGGCAGGTAGATGCCCAGCGCCCGGTAGATGCCGGGAGAGGTCTTTTTCAGGAACATCTCCACGATCTGCACCAGGGCCGCGATGACCAGTATGAACACGATGGTCTTCATATAGTCCAGGCCCAGGGGCGCCAGCACATAGTCATAGAGCAGGCTCGCCACGGCGCTGGCGATGGTGATGACGAAGATCACCGCGCCGCCCAGGCTGGCGGAGGCCTTCATCTGCTTGGACACGCCCAGGAAGGAGCAGATGCCCAGGAACTGGCTCAGCACCACGTTGTTGATCAGGGCGCTGGCGATGATGATCAGGATCAGGTTGTTCACTTGGCGCGCACCTCCTCAGAGTTGACGCAGGCGGTCGAGCACTTGGCGCAGACGCCGTCGCAGCCGCTCTCCACCAGCTGGCGCTGGCGGGTCTTGATGCCGATGGCGTTCTGCACCGCGATGATCAGCGCGATGATCAGGAACGCTCCCGGAGGCTGTACAAAGATGCCGATGGGCTCGACGCTGGCGGGCAGGATCTGCGCGCCGAAGGCGGTGCCGTTGCCCAGCACCTCGCGCAGCAGGCCCGCCAGCGTCAGCGCGATCGTGAAGCCCAGGCCCATGCCCAGGCCGTCCATCACGCTGAGGCCGGGGGTGTGCTTGTTGGCGTAGGCCTCGGCCCTGCCCAGGATGATGCAGTTCACCACGATCAGCGGGATATAGATGCCCAGCGCCTCGTAGAGGGAGGGCAGGTAGGCCTCGATCAGCAGCTCCGTCACCGTCACCAGCGAGGCGACGATCACGATGTAGGCGGGCAGGCGCACCTGGTCGGGTATCGCCTTGCGCAGCAGGCTGATCACCAGATTGGAGAGGATCAGCACCGCCGTAGTGGAGAGGCCCATGCCGATGCCGTTCATCGCGCGGGTGGAGACCGCCAGCGTGGGGCACATGCCCAGCATCAGAATCAGCGTGGGATTCTCCTTGATGATGCCGTTGTACAGGCGTTCGAGGTATTTCTTCATCAGGCGTTGCCTCCCTTCACGGCGTTTTGGAAGAAGTCGAGGGCGGCGTTCACGGCGTTGACCACCGCGCCGGAGGTGGTGGACGCGCCGGAGACGGTGTCGATCTGGTCGTCCTCGGTGGAGCCTCCGGCCTTGTTCAGCGTAAACTTCGAAACGGCCTTGCCCGCGAACTGATCCTTGAATTCAGGCTCGTCCACGCGCATGCCCATGCCGGGCGTCTCGTTCAGCTCGGTAAAGGAAATGCCGTTCACCGTGCCGTCGGGGCTCAGGCCCACGGCCAGGGTGATGTTGCCGTCGAAGCCGTCCGCGGTGGTGACGCTGATGGCGTAGCCGGCGATCTCATCCGATTCGGTCTTGCCGACGAAGGCCTCGTTGATGTAGGCCCGGCCGAAGCTCGTGCCGTAGACCGCGCCGTTCAGGTCGGCCACGGCCCGGTCGATGGCCTCGTCCACGTCAAAGTGATCCGCGTCCGGAACCACCACCTTGTAGGAGGCCGCGCTGGCCGCGCGCTTCTGATCCTCGATGGTGTCCTTGGTCATGGTGTAGACGCCGCTCAGCGCCACGCCCGCGATCAGCGTGATCACGGTCAGCACCACGACGGGCTTGGGGATCCGCTTATAGAACGGGCGGGTATCCGCCATCGGGCGGTTGGCGATCTTGCGGAAGGCGAAGGGCCTGGGGATGACGTACATGTCGATCAGCGGCACGAACAGGTTGGCGCTGATGACGGAATAGCTGAAGGAATCGGCCGCGCCGCCCTTGATGCGGAACAGTGCGCCCAGCGCGCCGATCAGCACGCCGTACACCGTCTGGCCCAGGCGGCCGACGGGGGAGGTGACGTAATCGGTGGCCATGAAGAACGCGCCCATGACCACGCCGCCGCCGCACAGGTGCGCCAGCAGGAAGTGCGGGTCAAAGCCCTGGCCGCCGAACAGGCCCATGAACAGCGTGAACGCGGCCAGCACAGAGAAGCAGATCTGGCCGTGGATGATGTCCAGCGCCCACAGCGCCAGACCGCCCACCAGCAGCGCCAGCACGGAGCCGCCGATGACGCCGTTGGCGGTGCCCAGGAACATGCTCGTGATGTTCACGGCCTCGCCGCTCTTGAGCATGGCCACGGGCGTCGCGGCGGAGATACCGTCCACCATCTGATAGGTAGACATCGTGCGCCCGAAGGAGATCAGCAGGAAGCAGCGCGCCGCCAGCGCCGGGTTCAGGAAGTTTTTGCCCAGGCCGCCGAAGCAGCACTTGACCACGATGATGGCGAAGACGCTGCCGATGATCGGCATGCTCAGGGGCACGGTGGGGGACAGGGAGAGCGCCAGCATCAGGCCTGTGACCACGGCGCTGCCGTCCTTCCAGGTGTCGCCCTTGTGGCAGAGCTTATCGAAGCAGAATTCCGAGGCCACCGCCGCGATGACGGCGCACAGCACCACCAGCAGCGCGTGGATGCCGTTGACGACGACGCCAATCAGCGTCGCCGGCAGCAGCGACAGCGCCACCACCCGCATGATGAACGCGGTGGACCACTTGTCCCGCACATGGGGGCTGGAAGAGAGGTTCAGAGCGGTATTCACTTCTTGCTACCTCCTTCCGCGCTTCTGCGCGCCAGTATTTCGGCTTTCATTTGCTTAAAGGTCTGCGTCAGCGGCCGCTTGGCCGGGCAGATGTAGGAGCAGGAGCCGCACTGTATGCACTCCAGGCCGTACAGCTTCTTCTCATAGCGGTCGTAATTGCCCATCAGCGCGGCCTCCGCCATCAGCTGGGGCAGCAGCCCCATGGGACAGACCGTGGCGCAGCGCCCGCAGCGCAGGCAGGCGGTCATCTGGGCCTCGGCCTGCTCGGAGGGATCTTCGGCCAGCAGCGTGAGCCCGTTGTTCTGCTTTTGGATCGGCACGTTCAGGCTGCCCATGGCGATGCCCATCATCGGGCCGCCCACCAGCGCCTTCTTGAGGGCGACGCCCTCCTTCAGCCCGCCCGCGGCCTCCAGCAGCTCGGCGAAGCTTGTGCCATCCCGGACGATGTAGTTGCCGGGGTTTTTCACGGCCTCGCCGGTGAGGGTAAAGCACTGGGCGTACAGCGGCTCATTGTACAGCACGGCGCGCTGAATGGCGTAGATCGTGCCCACGTTTTCCACGATGCAGCCCACGTCCGCGGGCAGCTTTGACACGGGGAAGTCCACGCCGGCGATGGCCTGGATCAGGCTGCGCTCGCCGCCCTGAGGGTACTTGGTCTTCATGGCCTTGACGCGGATCTTGTCCTTGCCGGCGGCGGCCTGCTTCATGGCGGCGATGGCCACTGGCTTATTGTCCTCGATGGCGATGATGCCCTCGGCGTTGGGGAACAGCCGCAGCATCAGCTGCAAGCCCTCCACGATCTCGTTGGCCTTGACGCGCATCAGCTGATCGTTGCAGGTCAGATAGGGCTCGCACTCCGCTCCGTTGGCGATGATATAGCGGATCGCGGCTGCGTCTCTCGGCTTGAGCTTCACGTGGGTGGGGAAGCCCGCGCCGCCCAGGCCCACCACGCCAGCCTCCTGCACGCGGCGCAGAAGCTCGTCGTTGGTGATGGCGGCGGGATCCTGCCGCGCGTTGAAATCCGCGGCGGGCGTGAACTGGCCGTCGTTGTCCACGACGATGCAGTCCGCCATCGCGCCTGAGAGCACCCGGCGCTTTTCGATGGCCTTTACGGTGCCGGAGCAGGAGCTTGCGATGTGGGCGGACACGAAGCCGTCCGCCTCCGCGATGCGCTGGCCAACCAGCACGGTGTCGCCCTTCTTCACGATGGGCTTGGCGGGCTTTCCGATGTGCTGCGACAGCGGAAACGCCATCTCACCCGTGGGCAAAAAGTCGCGCAGCGGCACTTCCCGGCTCAGCTCCTTGTGGCCCGCCGGATGGACTCCGCCGCGAAAGGTGTCCTTCAACGTCATCGACTCCCTTCATCAATGATTTTGTGCAATTACATGAATCTCGCGCGTTGAATATGGCATACCATTCTAAAAATTTTATACCGACAATATTCTATCATATATAAATAGGTTTGTAAATGGCAAATCCCCGGTAAAGCAGGGCGACAGCATTTACTTTTGCGGAAACAGGCAGGACCGATTAAAATCCAAGGCCGGGAACGGGGATTTGGGGGGTATGCTTTCAGAACAGGAATCTTCGCGGGTTTCGCACATCGCGCG
>JAFVBK010000266.1 GCA_017480045.1 Clostridia bacterium | reverse complement strand
GCGTGATCACCCAGGTTGGTATTTACAACCAGAACGACGCCCATTTCTTCGGGAGCCTTGTCAAAGCCGGAAACGGTTTCGGCAGAGGCGGCCATCAGGCTCAGGCAGAGCACCAGAGCGATAGCGAACGACAGGATTTTCTTCATTAGGGTCTCCTCCTCTTGAGTATTTATTATTTCCGCCCGCCCTCGAGCGGAGAGTAACACATTCACGCGGGTTCCGCCAGCCGCGCAAGCAGCCTCTCAAATCGCTTGCAGGATTCCTGAAGCACCGGGCCGGTCAGTACAATGGCAATCAGCGTGCCGACGCCACACGCGGCCCTCATCGCGATGCCGAGAATAACCAGCGTCGCGTCCTGAATGATCTTGGCGATACGAATTGAACATCCCGTTTTGCCGCATACAACCTTGACCAGACCCTCCAGCGCCCCCAACCCTCGGCCGACGGCCACATAGATGCCGAGACCGAGGCCCATCAGCGCGCTGCCCACCACGCTCATGGCGATCCGAACCGCCGTGCCCAGGCTGGCGGCGTCCACCCAGGCAAGCGCACCGTTGAAGAGATCCACCCACAAGCCGATGGTAAACACGCACAGCAGCGTGCCGACGTTTATGTAGCGCCTGTCGAGAACCAGCAGCACCAGCAGCAGCACGATGTTGGCAGCCATATTGGCTTGACCATAGGTGATGCCAGCCACGCGGTGCAGGCCGTCGCTGAACGTCGCCATCGCGCCGGAGCCCAGATTGGAGGCGTAAAACAGCGCCGTACCGAAGCTGGATATCATCAAGCCGATCTCGATGATGAGAATGTCCCGAAGCAATTGAATGATTTGTCTGCGCATACGCCTTCTCTTTGTCGAATTTGTTCACATTGCGTCGTTCTGTATGCGACTATTATAGATCATATCTTTTAAGCTGTCAAGCCTCTCGTGAAATTAATCCAAAAATTAAAATAATAGTTAAATCAGCCATTTATTACATAAATATCTTGTATTGTAGACGGATCTCTGCTATAATTTGTGTTGCAATCACAAACGAGCGCACAATAGAAAGATACTATGATTAGCAATTGAGGTGATCTATATGTCAGAGAAGGAACTCATGCACCACATTCGATGCGGCGTTGGCGACATCGGGCGCTACGTGATCCTGCCGGGTGATCCCGGCCGCGTAGAGAAGATCGCCGCCCATCTGGACGGCGCCCGCCACGTGAACACCTACCGCGAGTACACAACCTGGACGGGTACGCTGGAGGGCGAGCCGGTCACCGTGATGTCAACCGGCATGGGCGGCCCCAGCACAGCCATCGGCATCGAGGAGTTGAAGAAGTGCGGCGCGGACACGCTGATTCGCGTGGGCACCTGCGGAGGGATCGACCCCTCCATCGTCCCCGGTACGCTGATCATCCCCACCGGCGCGATTCGCAAAGAGGGTACCACCAGGGAATATGTTCCGATCGAATATCCGGCCGTGCCAAACTTCGACGTGGTGCTGGCTCTGCGTCAGGCCGCCGCGAACCTCGGGCTGCCCAGCGTCGTCGGCGTTTCCGAGAGCAAGGACAGCTACTATGGCCAGCACAGCCCCGATTCCATGCCCGTAGGCGATATGCTGCTGGCCAAGTGGAAGGCCTGGCAGATGGCCGGGGCCGTGGCAAGCGAAATGGAATGCGCCGCGCTGTTTGTTGTCGCGGGCGTTCGCCGGATGCGCGCCGGCGCGGTGCTGCATCTGTGCCGCAACATTGAGCGCGAAAAGTCGGAGGGCATCTTTGAAACCGACTGGGAGACAGAAAACGCCATCCGCGCCGCCGTTGAGGCAATCCGCATACTGATTCATCAGGATCGGGCAGCCGCGGGCAAGTAATCGGCGCCGACGATTGCCGACGTATTCCTCCGGCGCCTGTCGTCCGGAGGCGTCGCCTTCTCCAACTGCCATATTCAGAAACAACCTGACGCGCGTTCCGCATTGCGCGGGCGCGCGTCAGGTTGTATTCAAATAATTCTAATATCCTCAAAGCCCATGCTCGCCGCCATATCCGCGAGGCGCCGCATGCGTTCCATCGTCGGCGGCAATTCCCGTTCCAACTCCCCGCGCACGCCGAACGGGCGAAAGCGGATCAACTTCAGCGTCTGATGCCGCGTCAATTCGGGCCCCAACACCTCTGCTATACCTTCGACGCAGCGCTCCGCGTCCATGTAGCCATCCAACGTAACAATCCGTATCTCCTCAAGTTTGCCTTCGTCCGCCAAAAACGAGAGATTCCGCTTCACCACAGACACGTCGCCGCCGGTCAGTCCGCGAAACACCCCGGCGTCCCACGCTTTGACATCCAGCATCACACCGTCGCACACTGCCATCAGGCCAGGGTATAGGCTCAGATCGATGGTCCCATTGCTGTCCATCAGACAGGTCAGGCCGATTTCGTGAACCATGCCGTAAAGCCGCTCCAGAAACGCGGGATATAGTCCGCACTCGCCGCCCGACGTGGAGATGCCCCGAATGAACGGTACGCTTTCGGACACCTTGGCCAAAACGTCCTCCGGCGTCATCCACCGAACCTTCGGCGAAGCGCGGTGCGGACAGACCTTTATGCAGCGATCGCAGTTCACGCAGCGACCGGCATCCCATGCGACGCCCGCACCGCTCGCCGACAGCGCGCCCGCGGGGCAGCCGTCCACACATTCGCCGCAGTCCGTGCACAACCGCTGAGTCTCGGGATTGTGGCAATAGGCACAGTGTAAATTGCAGCTCTGAAAGAATATCGCGCAGCGATTGCCCGGCCCGTCGACGACGCTGTAGGGCAGTATGCGGTTGACCGGCGCAGTCAGGCTCATCCGACGCTGCGAACCTTGCGATCCGCCAACCGATTCATGCGATAGTTGCTGCTGCCGTTAATCACGTTGTCCTGCAGCACGACCTCGCCGCGCTCATACTTTTCAAGGTCGCTGCGCTTGACCAGATAGCCAGTTATGCGCACCAGGTCGCCGTCCGCGCCATAGAAAGCACAGTATTTGTCACCGATGCTGAACGCGCCCTTCACGATGTCCAGCAGCGCCGCCGGATTGCGCTCGGCCGTCTGATCGAAGGGGAATATGTCGCTGCAACCGGTCGGGAAAAAGCGGTGAAACCGCGCGGAATGGCGCAGGTGGTCCAACAGATTCTCCGGCTCGTTGCCCACCTTAATGCGCACGCCGGAAGTCACGCCGTCGGTGGCAAGGCCTGCCTGCGCATGCAGCAGGAAATGACCGCCTGAAATCTCGGAATACTTCGCCGGGAAGCTGGCCACAAAGCTTTCAATGTAGCTCATGATGGCATCGGCCAGATCGTCCGCAGCCCTATCTCGGCCATACTGAGCCCCTTGATCGCGCAGTAAATGGTCCACACAGTCCCCCAGCCCCGCGATGCCGTACATCCCCACGAAGCGTTCCCGCTCCACAAGGCCCTCCACGGCCAGAAAATCAGACTGGAAGAAGCCTGACTTTTCCACCAGAAAGCTGACGCGGGCGTTCATATATTCGCCTAGCGCCTGACAGGCTCTCGGCAGCAGATCGCTCATGAATTCTTCCACTGAACCGGCCATTTCCGCAAGCCTCGGCAGCACAATGCGGGACAATGTGTAAGCGCCGCCGCGCAGGGGCAGCACGTTATAGCAAGAGGATACGCCATAGTCAAAGGTGTAAGTATCCTTATGGGCGCGATGATTGCAGATGGCGGGATTGGCGCACTTGAGAGAGGTTAATATCGCCTGTTCGGCAAATTCATCCGGCGTGATATCCGGATCGTACTTCAGCGACAGATTGGGCACCTCAAGCTGCAATTCGTTCTCGATCTCCATGATCAAGCGGCCCGCTCTGGTCGCCTCAGGGCCGAGATTGGCATGGCTGTAGGCGTTGGCGATGGTACGATCGCAGTATACCAACAGCCGTGTGATCTTCGCTTTGGCCTCCGCATCGCTCATGCCCTCCAGAAAGGGTTCGATCAGCTTGTCGATGTTCCCCAGATACACAGGCTTGGTGGTGATCGACGGCACGTGATAGTACAGTATCTCCAGCGCCGTGATCAGGTCGTCCAAGTTCTTCGGCGGATCGATGCGCAGAAAGGCGCTACCATTGCGCACGAACTTTTCATAGTCCACCATGACATAGCGCGGGCGGTAAGGGGCGTGGCCCTCGTTCATATCGCACAGCGCGCCATGTTCGTAAAAATATTTGAAATCCTCCGGAATATCCAGCACATCCAACATGTTTTCAGCCTGCACGCAGAGCTGATTCAGCTTCTGATGATAGTTCAAGTGAGTGGATGTAATGGTGTTGTAAATGTCATTCACATTTGTCACGGCTGTTCCTCCTCAATCATGCTCGTACGCCGCCCCGCTCGTTCATTCAGCGCGGACAGCTGTTCTACCGTCATCTGAATTCTTCCCCGTCGCAGCGTGAGGTTGCCCTCGCGGGCCAGCTTACCCAACTCTCGCTGCACGGTTTTCTCCGAATAGCCCGTTCCATCCCCGATCTGCCGCCGGGTTGCGCGGACCTCGTAGAGCTTGCCGCCGCGCGCGCTCACGTCATCGCAGGGCCCCGCGCTGTCACACAAATACAGGCAGATGCGCTGCTGCGCGCTCAGGAACAACTGGCTGCGCTCCAGCCTTGCCTGATAAGTCAGCGCCCGGATGATCTCCCGTGTACGGGCATACAACAGCTCTGAATCGGCCCGCACCCATTGCAGATATGCGTCTGACGGCATCCTTGCCACCCAGCACTCCGTTTTGCACAGCACACTGCTGCGATACCATCGTCGCTCCGCAAGCGCCTCGAATTCGCCGATTACCGTCGGGGCCCAAAACGTGGCGAAGGGATACTCCTCGCCGCCGGGTTGACTGTACACGGCCGTCGCACTGCCTCTCAGCAGGAAGTGCACGCCGGTAGCCTCCTCCGAGTCGCGCACAAGGTATTCCCCTATCCCGATCCTCCGTATCGTCAGCGTATTCGCGTAGACATCCGGCATATCCTCGAAACCCTTCATGACGCGCACGCGGCCGTGGGCTTCCAGGTTCTCTAAGATTTCGTGTATACGCATAACCTTCTCCTCTATTATAGGATAAGTATTTCATCTAAAAAAGGACATTTGTCCGTTTTCTGATATTTTATTGCCGCCCAAGCGGATTGTCAAGCAAATCATCAAATCCGCAAGGCGCTATCATTTACTTTTCAAAATGCCGAACGGATACACCAAGCCCTTCCCCATTTCCCGGTTTCGTGCTATAATAGCAACGATTCATGCGCGCCGCACAGGAGGAAATACCATGCAAAAAATACTCTTTGTCTCTCATTGCATACTGAATACCGCCGCGAAGGTAGTGCTGTTCAATCAAGCCGCCATCGACGCCGAAGAGGCGCTGCGCATGCAATTTCTGGCAAAGGCCATCGGCGAAGGCATTCAGCTGGTGCAGCTCCCCTGCCCGGAGTTCACGCTCTACGGCTCCCGCCGATGGGGGCATTGCAGCAACCAATTCGACAATCCTTTTTTTCGTGAACACTGCCGCAAGTGCCTTGGCCCGGTCATTCAGCAGCTGCGGGAATACCTTGCGCATCCGGAGCGCTTTCAAGTGCTCGGCATCGTTGGAGTGGATGGCAGTCCCAGCTGTGGTGTGGACCACACCTCCGAGGCTGACTGGCACGGCAGCTTCGGTGGCCGTACTGATCTGGAGCAGGTACTGAAAACGCAGCGTCTGGTCGACAAGAGCGGTATATTCATACAAGAATTAAAATCCATGCTGGCGGAGGCCTGCATTTCGGAACAGGTGCCTGTAATTGGTCTTTTTGCCCCGGAAGCAGAAAAGTGCATGGCCCTGCTGGAAAAATGACATGAAGCCTTCTCCCCAACGAATGGACAGCCATTCCCTTTCGTGCGACATTCAAGGCCTATAATACCTTATCCGCGAAATGGAGCGCGACCGCAGGCAATCCGACATGAAAGAGATCCATATTCACGACACGAGGTTGAAAACCCTTTGGTTTTTTAATTTTTCGTAAGGCAAAAAATGCGGGCGGTTGAATCGAAGATTCAACCGTCCGCGCTTTGGCACTCCCACGCCAGCCTGCTGGTAGAGATGGGCTTCTCCCCGCTGCTGATCGCGGAGCGCCTCGGTCATGAGCGCGTCCAAACCACAATGGAAACCAGCAGCACCTCTACCCCAACAAGCCGGCCGAAGTAGCCAACCGACTGGACAGCGTGATGGGCTAAAACCCACCTGTTCCAAACCAGCCGTCAGCTAGAAAAAACGCCTTTTCTGTAGACATTTTGAAGGCACAAAAAGGCAAAGCCTTGAAAAACGCCGTAAATGCGCGATGTTCATAAGACAGTATGAGCACCGCGCATTTGCATCTGTCAGACAGGATTGGTCAGAATAATGAATTGCTTTGGGATATTTCTTACTGCTCACCTTTTTTCAGCTGCGCCTGCAATTCGGAAAAGCTCTGCAGAGCGCTCTGGAGGTTTTCGATGATGTCCGCCGCCAGCACGTCGGGGTCGGGCAGGTTGTCGAGGTCAGCAAGGGCCTTGTCCTTGATCCAGAAATAGTCGAAGCTGGTCTTATCGCGCTTGAGGAAGAAATCCACGGGGAACCTGCGCCAGCGGCCATCCGGGTTGTCCTCGGACCAGGTCTCCTTGCGATCATAGCGGTTTTCCTGATGGTAGCAACGCACGAAGTCCTCCAAATCCGCGTCGCGCATGGGATTCTGCTTAAGCGTGAAGTGGATGTTGGTGCGGAAGTCGTACACCCAAATCTCCTTCGTCTGCATGTCCGGGCTGGCAGGGCGGCGGTCGAAGAACAGCACGTTGGCCTTGACGCCGGGCTTATAGAAAATGCCCGTAGGAAGGCGCAGGATGGTGTGCAGCTCGCAGGTCTCCAGCAGCTTCTTGCGCACGGTCTCTCCCGCGCCGCCCTCAAACAGCACGTTGTCCGGCAGCACCACGGCGGCCTTGCCGTTGCTCTTGAGCAAGGTGTTGATGTGCTGGAGGAAGTTCAGCTGCTTGTTGGAGCCGGTGGTCCAAAAATCCTGACGGTTATAGACCAGGTCTTCCTCCTCCTGCTCGCCCTCTTCGTTGGTGAAGGTGAGGGAAGATTTCTTCCCAAAGGGCGGATTGGTCATCACGTAATCCACGCGATAGCCGGGGTCGCTGAGCAGCGCGTC
>JAFVBK010000265.1 GCA_017480045.1 Clostridia bacterium | reverse complement strand
TGCCGGGAAATCCGCCTCTTGCCATAGTGTCTACCGTCCTTTCCCGCGCGTCTCCGCGCCGTTCCTATCTTTGGGTGGGCGCGTTTCGCGCCCGCAAACTTTCACAGGATAATTATAACATAAAAACAATGGGGGCGCAAGAAAAACAAACGGCCGCTCTGGGCAACGCAAAGGGCCGGGGCAAATGCCCCGACCCTCTCCGTCGTTCAATGGGATCAATCCTCGACGATCCTGTACTCGCCAACCTCGATGTTGTACAGCTTCCAGGTGCCGTCCGCCTTGTAGAAGATGTAGCGCTCGTAGGTCTTCTTGCCGTCGCGGTCGATCACCACTTCGATGCCGACGCTCTCGTATTCCACGCCGTCCACCACGACCAGTCGCGGCTCAAACTTCCCGGCGATGGAATTCAGCAGCGCGTCCTTCTCGGCCTCGCTCAGGCTGTCTACCCGCGCGGCGATGCTCTCGGCCAGCGCCTTGGCGTCGTCGGTCATCTCGTCCGCGGTATCGCCCAGCGCGTCGCCGAAGCCCAGCGCGCTCAGCACCACCAGCAGGCGATCCTTCACGGGCAGGCGGTCGAACTTCGCCTTTTCCTCGACATTCATCAGCTTCTCGGAATCCACGATTTCAACGGTCACATTCTCGACGTCCAGGCTCTCGCCCACGGTCGCCAGCGCCTCGGCCATCGCCGGATGGTCGGCCACCACGATGCCGTTGATCTCGGTGTTCTCGTCCACTTCCTCAAAGACCAGCTCCATCTGCGGGCCCTCTTCCGGCTCGGTGAGCACGGGGATGGTCTTGGCCTCGCGGCTCAGCTCCGCGCCGCAAACCTCGCAATAGACCACCTTGTCATAGCTGCCTTCCGTCTCGTAGGTGGCCTTCACGACGTTCTCCTTCACGGCCTTCGCGGGCGTGTGGTCGATCATCGCGACGGTCTTCTTCTCGCGGCTCAGCTCCGCCTTGCAGACCGAGCAGTACACGACCTCGTCGTAGCTGCCTTCCGCCGTGCAGGTGGCGGCGACCTCGTTCTCCTTCACCGCCTCGGCGGGGGTGTGGGCCAGCTTGGCCACGGTCTTCTTTTCGCGGCTCAGCTCCGCCTCGCACTCCTTGCAGTACACGACCTCGTCGTAGCTGCCCTCGGCGGCGCAGCTGGCGGCCACCACGTTCTCCTTCACCGCCTCGGCGGGGGTGTGGGTGTGGGGCGCGTTGATGCGCGCATGGCCGCACTCGCGGCACACGCCGTTGGCGGTGTAGTCGTGGGCTTCCTTCACGGTTGTGGTGGACGACTTTTCATTCAAATATTCGCCGCAGTCTGAGCACCTGTCGTACTCCCACTGCTCCTGCTTGTGGGCGTGATACTCGTCGTCGCCCTTGATCTCCTCGACCCAATCGCCCTCAATGTCGAGGATGTACTCCGCATTCTTGTGATCGCAATCCTCACTTTTCTTGAACACGTAGCCGCACGCGCAGCTATAGGTATCGGTCTCTTCGTCCCATCTCGATTGATAATGACGCGCCACCTCTTCAATCGGCCCGACGATCTCGTCGTTCTCGCTCCCGAAGCAGTAGTCGCAGTATTCACAGTGGTAGTGCCATCCCTGATAGCCCTTCACGGTGTGGGTGCCGTCTCCGTTGTCGGTATAGGTGACGTCATATTTGACGCCATCGATCGTCTCGTCGTCGAGCCAGTACTCATCCGTTACATACCGCTCGGAGTGGGCGCAGACGTGGCCGCAGTCCATGCAGACGCCGTCGTCGTCATAGGAATGCCAGCGCTCGCCATCCTCCTGATCCAGAATCTCGGTCTTGATGGTCATGCCGCACTCATCGCAGGAGGTCACGTTGGCATACTGGATCGTGGCCGTATGGACCGCGTCGTTGCCGGCGATCTCCTTCGCCGTACCCTTCACGCCCAGGGACTCAAACCGTGTATTGATCTCCCCGTGCTTGCAGGCATAGCCGCAGACATAGCAGACGCCGGTGCTTTCATCGCCGCTCCACCAGTCGTGATACTCGTGCTTGTAGCCGCAGATTGCGCACACGCCGTCCTTGTTGGACCAGTCGTGGCCGCAGACAATGCCGCACTTCATGCAGTAGCCGTTGCTATCCCACTCGTGCTCACATTCCTTCAGCGCGTAGCCGCACTTCGAGCAGGTATCCCCGCCGTTATAAGCATGGGGTTCTCCCCACGACTCCGTCTGCGTGGTCTGCTCGCTCTCTTGCTTGTAACTCTCGCACTTGCTGCAATAGTATTGCACGTAATGCACGAGATTTTCGTATATGATTGTATGATTACTATCATTGCCCTCAATCTGCTCGTAGCGCGGATTCTGATGGTCGTACCAATCGCCGTCCTCTTCCCAGACGTGATCGCACTCCGCTTCCTCAACCTCTGCCGCGGCAACAGTGCTGACCTCGGTGCTGGCGACGCTGATAAGCTGCTCATGCACATACGGCGCAGCCTGCGCTTCCTCAACGGGCGCGGTCTCCTCGGCAGGCTTGGTCTCCTCGACCTGCTCAGTCTCCTCCGCGACAGTCTCGGTCCCCTCGGCGGGCGCTTCCGACGCCTGCTCCTCATCGGAGCCCTCCGTCGCGCCGTTGTCCTGCGCATCCGCGTCGGCGGCTTCCTCGCCCTCGGCGACGGCAGCGCCATCGGCAGCGCCGTCCTCATCGTCCAGACCGTCCGCGGCGGCGTCTCCGTCGCTTACAGCTTCATCGTCATTCGCGTTCTGCGCGTCGTCAGTACCGGCGGCGTCAGGATTCGCGCTGACGAGCGTTTCGATCGTCTCACCCTCAACGAGGGTCACCGCCTCCTCGGCCACGAGCGCGCTGACCAGCGATGTACACGCCAGCACAAGGGCCAGCAGACTCTTCACCGTGCGCTGTTTCATCCTATATCGCTCCTTTTCCATAAATTACATATGGTAAAAGTATTGTAACATATTCAGGCCCCCCGCCTCTTGGTATTAATTTTGCGTTAATTATCGGCATTTCCGAAGTAAAGATGATACCCACGAATGGGGCGGCGCGGCGATTTGGCTCCTCAAAAGCATGCGCCCTCAATGCCGCCCCGCGCTACGGGCCCGACCGCGTTTCTCCGCCATGCCGCCGTTATCCACACGCGCTGCTTGAAAGCATAATATTCCCGTGCTACAATAATATAGTAGATTTCACGCGCAATCTTTCCGCATGAAGGAGCTTATTCATGGATAATACCCGTAAGACCACCGGCTGGGACACGGTCATCAGGCCGCGCAAGGGCTGGTTTGACATCGACTTCAAGGGGCTGGTGCGCTACCGCGACCTGATCCTGTTGATGGTGAAGCGCAACTTCACCGTACTGTACAAGCAGACCATCCTCGGCCCCGCCTGGGTGGTGATCCAGCCGCTGCTAACCACGCTGGTGTTCACGGTGGTATTCGGCAACCTGGCCGGGCTGCCCACCGACGGCGTGCCGAAGTTCCTGTTCTACATGGCGGGCAACATCATGTGGCACTTCTTTGCCCAGTGCCTGACCGTCACCTCCGAGACCTTCACCAAGAACAGCAAGCTGTTCGGCAAGGTCTACTTTCCGCGGCTGGTGATGCCCTTTTCCACGGTGCTCACCGAGATGATCAACTTCGCGGTGCAGTTTGCGCTGTTCATCGTGTTCGTGGCCGTCTATGCCGCCCGGCCCGACAGCGGCGTGGCGCCCAACTGGCGTCTGATCCTGCTCACGCCGCTGATGCTGCTTCAGCTGGGCGTACTGGGCCTGGGCTTCGGCATCATCATCTCCGCGCTGACCACCAAGTACCGCGACCTGGCGATGCTGGTGAGCTTCGGCGTGCATCTGTGGATGTACGGCACGCCCGTCACCTATTCCACGTCCATGATCGCCGATAAATTCCCCCAGCTGCTGAGCGTCTACATGCTGAACCCCATCACCCCCATCATCGAGCTGTTCCGCGCCGCCTATCTGGGCGTGCCCCGCTATTCCTACGGCTACAACCTGCTGTCCGTGGGCGTGACGGCGGTGGTGTTCATGCTGGGCGTGATATTGTTCTCCAGGACGGAAAAGACGTTTATGGATACGGTCTGATTTGAAAGGATATTCGCCATGTCTGAAAGAGTATTGGAAGTCGACAGCGTCTCCAAGCAGTACCGCCTGGGCATGATCGGCGGCGGCACGCTGCACGACGATCTGAACAGCTGGTTTGCCCGCGTGCGCGGCAAGGAGGACCCCAACGTCAAAATCGGCAAGGAACACCTGGCCATCAACCAGAAGTTTTGGGCGCTGAAGGACGTCTCCTTCAACGTGGACCGGGGCGACGCCGTGGCCCTGCTTGGCCGCAACGGCGCGGGCAAGAGCACCATGCTCAAGCTGATCAGCCGCATCACCGCGCCCACCGAGGGCGAAATCCGCATCCGGGGCCGCGTGGCCAGCCTTCTGGAGATCGGCACCGGCTTTCACCCGGAGCTC
>JAFVBK010000264.1 GCA_017480045.1 Clostridia bacterium | reverse complement strand
GGTCCATCAGTCCGTCGTAGCCCGCGACGATGACCACCAGGTCGTCCCGATGATCTTCCATGGCCTTGAGCAGCGTGTCGATGGCCTCCTGTCCGAAGTCATTCTCCGACTTGTTGTTCAGCGCGTAGGCCTCGTCGATGAACAGCACGCCGCCCAGCGCCTTTTCAATGACCGCGCTGGTCTTCGTGGCGGTCTGGCCCACGTAGCCCGCCACCAGCCCAGAGCGGTCTACCTCCACCAGATGGCCCTTTTTGAGCATGCCCAAGCTCTTGTAGATGCGGGACATCAGCCGCGCGATCATCGTCTTGCCGGTGCCGGGATTGCCGGAGAACACCATGTGCAGCGACATATCCACGGTCTTGAGGCCATTCTGCCGGCGCAGGTTGTAGATGGTGACGATGTTGATGAGGTTGTTGACCTCCTTCTTCACGCCCTCCAGGCCGATCAGCTCATTGAGCTCCGCCTTCAAATCCTCGATGTCCTCCGGCGGCGCATCCGCCTCCTCGCTCTCTGTGGCAGGCGCATTCTGCGGCTGCGCGGCGGGCGTGGGGGAGGCGTCCTTCGGCGCGGAGGAACCGCTGCCCTCGGAAGCGGGCGTCTTGGGCGCGGCGCTCTCCGGGCGCTTTGGCGCGGGCGCGCCCCAGATGTCGTCCGCCAGGTTTTTGAGGTTGTTGCTGACCAGCGTGCTGATCACGTCCATTTGGGTGCGAATGATCTCGTCGCGATTATCCATGCTCATAGAAATGTGATCCTCATATCCTCATATTTTCTTGCTAGGGCGGGTATGCCCCCATTACGCAATGCAGGGGCGCCGTTGCGGCGCCCGCCCCCGGCAGAGCCGGACACACCATTTGCAGCCGCGCGGTGTCGCGCAATGCGGCGCATGGATTGGGCGGGCGGCGATACGCCGCCCCTACAAGGGCTTGACGCCGAGCTCCCGGTGGGGAGCCTGGCAATCGACCAACGGAATTTAGTATTTACTTGGCCTCGACTTCCGCCTTCTTCTTGCGCGGGGCGCGGGGCTTCTTTTCAGCGGGCTTGGAGGCGGCTTCTGTTTTTTTCGCCGTCGCTCCTGCCTTCTTTGTCGGGGCCTTGGCGGCCTTGGCCGCGGGCTTCTTCGCTGCCGAGGTCTTCTTCGCGGCGGGCTTGGCCTCGGTCTTTTCCGCCGTCGCCTTCGCGGCGCGCTTGCGGGCAGGCTTTGCGGCGGGCACGGCCTCCTCCGGGGACGCGCTCTTGGCGCCGGGCAGCGGCGCGGAGGGCGCGCTCAGCACCTTCGCGTACAGTTCAAGGTACTGCTTCGCGGACTGATCCCAGCCGTACTGGCCCTTCATGGCGCGGATGGCGAGGCCATTGAAGATTTCGCGCTGCTCGTGGAACATCTTCACCGCATTCTCGATCACGTGCAGCATGTCGTGGGCGTTGTAGTACAGGAAGGTGAAGCCGTTGCCGTCGCCGGTGTACTCGTTGTAAGCCAGCACGGTATCGCGCAGGCCGCCGGTTTCGCGGGTGATGGGCAGCGTGCCGTAGCGCAGAGAAATCAGCTGGCTCAGCCCGCAGGGCTCAAACAGCGAGGGCATCAGGAACATGTCCGCCGCGGCGTACAGCTTGTGCGCCAGCGTGGAGTTCATCTGGAAGTTCGCGGAAACCTGCTGCGGATACTTCCACTGCGCCCAGCTGAACAGATCCACATAGCGGCTCTCGCCCATGCCCAGCACCACCAGCTGCGCGCCGGTGTTCATGATCTCAGGCAGCACGCACTCCACCAGATCCAGGCCCTTCTGGCCGGACAGGCGGGTGATCATGGCGATCAGCGGAACCTCCGCGTCTACGGTCAGCCCCAGCTCCCGCTGCAGCGCCAGCTTGTTCTCGACCTTCTTGTCGAAGCTGTCGGCGGTATAGGGCGCGACCAGCGCCTGATCCCTTTCGGGGTCGTACTCGTCGGTATCGATGCCGTTGAGGATGCCGGTCAGGTGATCCACGCGGCTTCTGAGCAGGCCGTCCAGACGCTCGCCGTAGTAGGCGGTCTGAATCTCCTGGGAATAGGTGGGGCTGACGGTGGTGATCTCATCGGAGAACACGATGCCGCCCTTCATGCAGGAGCACATGCCGTAGAACTCCAGCGCGTCGCTGGTGTAGGCCAGGTTGCCCAGGTACAGCAGGTCCTCAATGGTATCGATGGGGAAGAGCCCCTGATACTGGAGGTTGTGGATCGTGTAGACCGTCTTGATATTCGCGAACAGCTCCAGCTGCTTGTATTGCAGCTTGTACAGCACGGGGATGAGGCCCGTCTGCCAGTCGTTGCAGTGTAGCACGTCGGGAATGAAGTCGATCTTCGGCAGCGCTTCCAGCACGGCGCGGCTGAAGAACGCGAAGCGCTCGCCCTCGTCGCCGCCCATGCCGTAGATATAATCCCGGCCAAAGTACTGCTCGTTATCCACAAAGTAGAAGGTGATGCCGGCATACTTCAGCGTTTCAATGCCCACGTACTGCCTGCGCCAGCCAAGGTTGACGTAGAAGTACATCACGTGCTGCATCTGCTCGCGCCATTCCTGGCCGATGGCCTTGTACAGCGGAAGTATCACGCGCACATCCTCGCCGGCCTTCAGGATCTCCTTGGGCAGCGCGCCGACTACGTCCGCCAGACCGCCGGTCTTGACAAACGGTACGCATTCCGAGGTTGCGAAGAGTATTTTCATGGCTGGATCCTCCTGTTTGAATTGAATTGGGTGAAACGGCCCGGAAAGACGCGCCTTCCGGGCCGATCGACGCCCTTACAGCGTAATATTCTTGCCGATCACGATGGGATACTGCTTCTGGCCGATCAGGCGGCTGTTGCTGCGGATGGTGACAGCCTTGTCGAAGATGACGTTTTCAAGCTCTACGCCCTCCTCAATGTAGCCGTCCTGCATGATCACGCAGTTCTTCAGCTTCGCGCCCTTGCCCACGCGCACGCCGCGGAACAGCACGCAGTTCTCCACCTCGCCGTCGATCACGCAGCCGTCGGCGATCAGAGAGCTGGCGATCTTCGCGTTGCCGCGATAGATGGTGGGGATGTAATCCCGTGTCTTGGTGTAGACGGGATTGCTGCCGAACAGCTCGTCCCGCACGCCGGGCTTGAGCAAATCCATGTTGAAGTTGAAGTAGCCGCGAATCGTCTCAATGCGGCGATAGTAGCCCTGCTCCTCATAGGCCATGATCTTCAGCGCGCCGGAGTTGATGAACGGGCGCAGCACGTCGGCGTAGAGATCGTGGCTGCCGTGGGAGATGACCTGATCCACGACGTACATCAGCATCGTGCGCTTGATCATCATCACGTTCAGGTACAGGTTGTCGTAGGAGGCGGCGTTGGGGTTGATCTCGATGTCGGTGACCACCTTATCGTCGTTCACGTTGATGTAGCAATGGTTGTTCTTCGAGGAGGAGGAAAACTCCGTGACCTCCGGGGTGGCCTTCTTGTACATCAGCGTGATATCCGCGCCGGACTTGATGTGCTGCTGGATCATCGGCTCGAAGGAGGTGTTCATGACGTAATCGCTGTTGGTCAGGATCACGAACTCCTGCCGGGAGCGGCGCAGATAGTCAAAGTTGGCCTTCAACGCGTCCAGCACGCCGTGGTATTCGCCGCCGTTTTCGCGGGTCAGGAAGGGCGGCAGTATGAACAAACCGTTGTTGCGGGTGTGCAGATCCCAATCCTTGCCGGAGCCCAGGTGATCCATCAGGGAATGATAGTTCTTCTGGGCGATGATGCCGACATTGTGAATGTTGGAATTGACGAGGCTGGAAAGCGTGAAATCGATGATGCGATAGCGCCCGGCCACCGGGATCGCCGCCACCGCGCGCTGGCTGGTCAGCTCGCGCAGGGTGAGGTCGTCTTTTGAAGTATAGACAATACCCATGACATCATTCATATCAGGCGCCCTCCTTTCTGGTAATGTCATCCGTGTCCACCTGTTCGCCGGCCTTTACCACGTAGCCCTCCGGCAGCGTGGTGCCCTGGCCGATCAGGGCGATGTCGCCGTCTACTTCGCCCACCTGGCTGCCCTTGGAGATGACGCAGTTTTCAGCCACGATGCAGCGCCGCACCACCGCGCCGGACTCGATGGTCGTGCCCGGCATGATGACGCTGTCCTCCACCAGCGCGCCTTCGCCCACCTTCACGCCCGCGAACAGCACGCTGTCGCTGACGGTGCCGCGGATGTCGCAGCCCTCGGTGATCATGGAGTTGGCGACCGCCGCGCCGGCGGCGATGTAGTGGGGCGGCATGACCGGCGTGCGGGAGTAGATCTTCCAGCGCGGATCGGTCAGGTCGAACTCCGGCGGATCCTTCAAGAGGTCCATATTGGCCTCCCAGAGGCTGGCGATGGTGCCCACATCCTTCCAATAATCGGTGAAGGCGTAGGCGTACAGCGCCTTTTTATCGTTCAGCAGATTCGGGATGATGTTCTTGCCGAAGTCGTTCTTGGACTTCGGGTCGGCGTTGTCCTCGGTGAGATACTTCTTCATGATATCCCAGGTGAAGATGTACACGCCCATGGAGGCCAGGTTGCTCTTGGGCTTGGCCGGCTTTTCCTCAAACTCGACGATGGCGTCGTTCTCGTCCACGTTCATGATGCCGAAGGACGGGGCCACCTCCCACGGCACGGGACGCACGGCGATGGTGACGTCGGCCTTGCGCTCGATATGAGCGTTCAGCATCC
Organism: Clostridia bacterium; assembly: GCA_017480045.1. Taxonomy (GTDB): domain Bacteria; phylum Bacillota; class Clostridia; order Christensenellales; family Aristaeellaceae; genus UBA2862. Next base: position 1,093 of record JAFVBK010000264.1, on the reverse strand, counting down.
GGTTGTAATCCATCTTGTAGATGTGGTCGCCGGAGAGCACCAGCACGTATTCCGGGTCAAACTGCTCGATAAACGCGAAATTCTGGAAGATCGCGTTCGCGGTGCCCTTGTACCATTCGCTGCTATCGGCGGTGGCATAGGGGGGGAGCACGTAGACGCCGCCATAGCTCAGGTCCAAATCCCAGGTCTGGCCAGAGCCGATGTAGCTGTTCAGCTCCAACGGGCGATACTGGGTCAGCACGCCGACGGTATCGATGCTGGAGTTGGTGCAGTTCGACAGCGGAAAGTCGATGATTCGATACTTTCCGCCAAAGGGCACGGCGGGCTTCGCCATGACCTTGGTGAGCAATCCAAGGCGGCTACCCTGGCCGCCAGCCAGAAGCATGGCGATACACTTCTTTTTCTTCACACTATCCCTACTTTCTGTTGCTTGTGCAGACGGGCTGTTCTTGTGCCCGTTACCAAATCATAATATAGTATACAACATCTTTCCAAAAAAATCTATAGTTTTCAGCACTTTTTTGATATTTATTTAGCTGTTGGCGCAAAAAATGCGCAAAAAACGTTTTCTTCGCGGCACATAAAAGGCGCGGCCTGACACATACTATCCGAGAGGTGATCGTGTGATGTTCAAGAAATGCGCGCCCGCGCTGCTGCTGGCGCTGATACTCGCGATGGGCGGCTGTATGGAGACGGAAAAGGAGCCCATCAGCTGGCGGCTTGCCGATACGAACGCGGAAGCGCCGCAGATACCGGAGCGGTTGGCGGTCGGCGAGGATGATTTGCCGGTCCTGACGGTGTGGGACGCCGCCGCCGGCGAGCTGACCGACATGGACGTGGAGACCTACGTCGCGGGCGTCGTGGCGGGCGAGATGAAGAACGATTGGCCGGAGGAGGCCCTCAAGGCTCAGGCGATCCTGGCGCGGACATTTGTGATGAAGTTCTGCGCGGACAATGAGTCAAAGTATGACGGCGCGGACATTTCCACCGACGTAGCCGAGGCCCAGGCCTATGCCGCGGACAGCGTCAACGAGCGGGTGGAGGCGGCTGTGGCCGAGACCCGCGGACGCGTGATGGCCTATGACGGCGAATT
>JAFVBK010000263.1 GCA_017480045.1 Clostridia bacterium | reverse complement strand
TCCGGGCTGCCACCAGAAACCCTCCAGCGGCGGAACAACGTAGTCAAAATAGCCATCGATCCTGTTATTCCCCAGCTTGCTCATCTTGATCGGGTAGGCCACGGCGTAGAGCATGGTCAGCGCCCGCTGATAGTCGCCCTCCGGCGCGTTCGGATCGCCCACGCCCTCCACGGCGACATAGTTCATCGGCGGCACCGTCACGATTTCCGGCGCCCGGCCCGGCAGATAAAGCGCTTTATGCTCTTTTTTGAAGTCAAAGGCCATTCCCGTCACATCCCCTTCAGATTGTCCACGCGCTCGCGGAGGCTGGCCTCGAATTGCTCCTCGGAATAACTGGGGTCGCGCTCCGAGCGCCAGCGCTCGCAGGGCATATCCGGGCACTCGCCGCACGTGGCATAGCGATGCTTGTTCACACAGCAGGCGTAGATTGGACAGACTTTGCCCGCCTGCATGTGGAACACCCTGCCGCAGGCCGCGTTGCAGCCCTCGCACTGATCGCGGCAATAGCAGACCGAGCAATCCGCGCCGCACACGCTCAGGCCCAGGATTTCCCGCTGCCGCTTTTTGCTGAAGCTCTTGAGCACCAGCCGGTAGGACTTGTCCAGCAGCCCCCGCAGCAATTCGTCCGGCACCGCCCCGTCCGGCATGACGGAATTCCAGCAGCGCTTGTCGGCATAGTAGCCGGGAATGATGTCGGCATACTGCCCGCGCAAAAATTCGCCCTCCGCCGGCTCCAGCTTCAGATTGATGTAGTAGGGCTCGTTTTGATCGTCCAGCAGGATCGCCGCGAACATCTTATCGCCGATTTTGTATCGAATCCAGTTCCATTCCGGCTGCAAATCCTTTGTCACCGCCCGCTTTGAAAGCAGGTAGGCGTCCATCCAGTCGTAGCGCATGGTATCTCTCCTCACATATACATACCGCTGATCGCGGCGCCGATCCGCCCCAGCTCAGCCCGCAGCTCCGGCGGCCCCAGCAGCTCCGCGCCGTCCTCGAAGGACAAAAGCCAGGTGATCAGGTGATCCCGACCGGCAAAGCCGCCCTCGAACAGCAGCCGCCCGTCGGGCTGAACCGAATAGCAGTCCGGGCCATATTCCTCGATGAGCCGCCACTTGAATCTCGGCTCGATCAGCACCCGCACGCGCCAGCGCTCCGGGAACACCCGCGCGTTCGACAGGTCGGGCCAGGGCGCGTCCCGGCGCTCGAAGGGCTCTCCCACCGCAAGCTCGGTCAGCCGGTTCAGCTTGAACAACCGCCAGTCCAGCCGCGCGCGGCACCAGCCGTACACATACCAGCTGGCCCACTGAAACACGAGATAGTAGGGCTCGATCTCTCGCTCCGTCTCGCCTCCGGGCGAATAGTAGCGAAAGGCAACGCAGCGCGCGGCGTCAATGGCGGCGTGAATCGCCTCGATCTTCTCCGACAGCGGTCCCTTGTACCAGGAGGCCAGGTCGATCAAAATCCGCCCGTCCCCCGGCAGCATCCCCGTCGAACCCTCGGAGAGCTTCTCCATCAGCTGAGCGTAGCGGCGCGTGCCGCTCACGCTGTCGAGGCTGCGCAATCCCGCCAGGATGGCCTGCATGTCCGCGCCGGTGAGCAGCGTTCGATCGATCCGATAGCCCTCCATGATGGAAAAGCCGCCGCCCGCGCCCTGCCGCGCCGCGATGGGAATACCCGCGCGGCAGAGGGCGTCGATATCCCGCAGGATGGTGCGCCGGGAGACCTCGAACCGCGCCGCCAGCTCCGGGGCGGTCACGCTGTCGCGCTGCAAGAGCAGGGAAAGTATCCCGATCATTCGGTCCAGCTTCACGGGCGATCACAACCTTAGTATAAAATAATAAACATGACAACTGACTGTCATGTTTATTATAGCCTATATGAAATGAAAATACAAATGTCGATTTTTCGCTCCGCGACCGATCAGGCCTTTACGAGTTCCGTCACCACATCGTCCATCACGACCACCACATAGGGCTGGCCGCGGCCGGTGCGGGGCTCAATGGCCACATTCTCGGTGTTGCAGGGGGTCAGGGTGCCGTTCTTCTGCACGATGCTGAAGTCGTAGGCCTCGCGCACATCCAGCGCCCCGGCCAGGTAATTGCCGTTGGCGCCGTTCTTCAGGAAGTTGAAGGCCTTCACGCCCTTGCCGCCGCGGGCCTGGCGCTCGAAGTCGATCAGCAGGCAGCGCTTCATGTAGCCCATGTCGCTGATCAGCACGACCTCGCCCTCGCTGTTGTGGACGAAGGCGAAGGCCACTTCGTCGTCCGCGCTCAGCGCGATGGCCTTGACGCCCGCCGCCGTGCGCCCGATGAGGGATACGTCCGCAATGGCGAAGTGAATGGCCATGCCCGCCTTCGTGAGCAGCAGCACGCTCTCGCCACCCTCCGGCCGCAGCACGTTCAGCAACCGGTCGCCGTTCTTCAAATTCAGCGCGGCAAACTTCGACTTGCGCACGTTGTATTCGCCCAGCGCCGTGCGCTTGATCAGGCCCTTGCGGGTGACGAACATCAATTCTCCGGTCCAGTCCCCCGCCTCGATCAGCGCCACCAGCGTTTCGTCGTTTTCGAGGCCCGCCAGCACCCCGCCCAGCGGCAAGCCGCGCTCCTTGGCGCGGGACGCCTCGGCGATCTTCTCCGCCGCCAGAATGTAGGCGTTGCCCATGTCCGTGAAGAACAGCAGCTTCGCGTCGGTCATGGTGCGAATCGCCTGGCGCGGCGGGTCGGCAAACTCGCCGTTCGCGGCGGCCTTGTCGTAGGCCTTGGGCGTCATGCGCTTGACGAAGCCCGCCTGGGTGAGCAGCACCACGGTTTCGTCGGCCACGGGCTTTTCGTCCTCGATCACGATCTCCTCAAAGGAATCCACCAGTTCGGTGCGGCGCGAGTCGGCGAACTTCTCCCGCACCTCCAGCAGCTCCTTCTTGATCACGCCCAGCAGCTTGCGCTCGCTGCCCAGAATCGCCTTCAGATTGGCGATCAGCTTTGTGAGCTCCTCATACTCCCTTCTAAGCGACAGCACCTCCAGATTCGTCAGGCGCTGCAAGCGCATGTCCAGAATGGCCTGGGCCTGTATCTCGGTGAGGGCGAAGCGGGCCACCAGCTTTTCCCGCGCCTCCTTCGGGGTCTTGCTGCCGCGAATCAGGCGGATGACCTCGTCCAGGTTGTCCACGGCGATGATCAGGCCCTCCAGGATGTGGGCGCGGGCCTCGGCCTGCTGGAGCTCATACCTCGTGCGACGCGTGACCACATCCTTCTGGTGGTCGATGTAATAGCCGATCATCTGCTTGATGCCCATCTGCCGGGGCTTGCCCTCGGCGATGGCCACCATGTTCACGCCAAACGTGGTCTGGAAGTCGGTATATTTATACAGCGCGTTCAGTATCTTCTCCGGGTCGGCGTCCTTGCGGACCTCCACCACGGCGCGCATGCCCATGCGGTCGGATTCGTCGCGGATGTCATAGATGCCGGAGAAAACGCCCTTCTTCTCCTCGCTGACGCGCAGCACCTTTTCCAGCATCGCCGCCTTGTTGACCTGATAGGGCACTTCATCCACGACGATGAGCTTCCGGCCCGCGCTGCCATCCTCAATGTGTACCTTCGCCCGCACCTTCAGCTTGCCGCGCCCGGTCTCGTAGGCCTGGGTGAGCTCGCCGTCCCTCGCCAGCACGCCGCCGGTCGGGAAGTCCGGCGCGGGCATGATCTCCATCAGCTCCGCCGTGGTGATCCTCGGCTTGTCTATCTGGGCGATCACCGCGTCGATGGCCTCGCCCAGGTTGTGGGGCGGTATGGACGTTGCCAGGCCCACGGCGATGCCGTTCGCGCCGTTCACCAGCAGGTTCGGGAAGCGGGCGGGCAGCAGGTCCGGCTCCTTCTGGGTGTCGTCGAAGTTCAGGTGAAAGCCCACGGTGTCCTTCTCGATGTCCTTGAGCATGGCCATGGCGGCCTCGGTCATGCGGGCCTCGGTATAGCGCATCGCGGCGGGGCTGTCGCCGTCGATAGAACCGAAGTTGCCGTGGCCGTCCACCAGCATGGCGCGCATCACGAAGGGCTGCGCCATGCGGGCCAGCGCGTCGTAGACGGAGCTGTCGCCGTGGGGATGGTATTTGCCCAGGCAGTCGCCCACGATGCGGGCGCACTTGCGGTGGGGCTTGTCGGGGGTGTTGCCCAGCTCGTGCATCGTAAACAGTATGCGCCGCTGCACGGGCTTCAGGCCGTCCTCCACCCTCGGCAGCGCGCGCTCCAATATGACGTGCTCTGAATAGGGCATCATGGATTCGTGCATCACGTCCTCCATGTTGCGCTGGATGATCTCCTCCGGCCACTTCTGAACCGGCTCTTCCTTCTTTTTCCTTGCCATGGATAATGCTCCTTAATCAAGCAATAACTACACCTTGAATTTCTATCGACTCACGACTCATAGTATGGAACCGTCTCGTTCAGATCCTTGACGCCGGGCTTTTCGCTTAAACAAAGGACAGCTGTTGGCAAACCGTCCTCCGTCCCAGGAATAGTCCCTATTCTCTGAACCGTCTGATGATGTGGAGTACAAGCAGATACACGATGTCAATGCCGATGCCGATGATTATACCGCACGCAATCTCCTCGGCCTTCTCACCCTGCGCCGCGCGAAACAAGCGGAACAACCCGGCGCACAGGGCCGGCACAAGGGGCAAAGGCAGGTTTTCAGCAGCTCCTTCACCGCTCACTCCCCCGCCACCGGCACAAAGTTGTCTTCCTTGTTGAAGTTTGCGTAGGCGCTGATGTACTCGCGCCGCGGCTCCACCTTGTCGCCCATGAGGATGGTGACGCGGCGCTCCACCTCCACAAAATCCTCGATGCCCACCTGCATGAGCTTGCGGCCGTCGGGGTTCATGGTAGTCTCCCACAGCTGCTCCGGGTTCATCTCGCCCAGGCCCTTGTATCTTTGCAGCGTATAGCCCTTGCCCACCTGCCTGATGGCCTCCGGCAGGGCGTTGTCGTCGTAGCAGTAGAGGGTGTTGTTCCCCTTGGCCACCTTATAGAGCGGCGGCATGCCGATGTAGACGTGTCCCTCGGTGATCAGCTGGCGCATGTAGCGGAAGAAGAACGTGAGCAGTATCGCGCGGATGTGCGCGCCGTCCTGGTCGGCGTCCGAGAGGATGATCACCTTGTGGTATTTCAGCCTGCTGAGGTCGAAATCCTCGCCGATGCCGGTGCCCAGCGCGGTGATGATGCTGCGGAACTCCTCGTTGGCCAGCACCTGGTCCAGCCGCTTCTTTTCCACGTTCAGCGGCTTGCCGCGCAGCGGCAGGATGGCCTGGAAGCGGCGGTCGCGGCCCTGCTTGGCGCTGCCGCCTGCGGAATCGCCCTCTACGATGAACAGCTCGTTCAGCTCCGGCTTCTTGCCCGTGCAGCTGGAGAGCTTGCCCACCAGCGGCGCGGCCTCCAGCTGATTGGCCTGGCGTGCGATGTCCCGCGCCTTTCGCGCGGCCTCGCGCACCTTGGCGGCCTTCACGGCCTTGGCCACGATGGCATTGGCGAAATCCTGGTTTTTCAGGTCGTCCAGATAGATCGAAAGCTGCTCCTGGCAAACGGCCTCGAAGATGGGGCGCACCTCGGTGTTGCCCAGGCGGCCCTTAGTCTGGCCCTCGAACTGGGGGTTCTTCACGCCCGCGTACACCACGGCGGTCATGCCCTCGCGGAAATCGTCGCCGGCCAGGTTGTTGTCCTTTTCCTTGAGAATGCCGGCGCGGCGGGCATAGTCGTTGAATGCCTTGGTGACGGCGGCCTTGAAGCCAGTCTCGTGGCTGCCGCCCTCAGCCGTGGGCACGTTGTTGACGAAGGAGTAAATGTTCTCAGTATAGCTGTCGGTGTACTGGATCGCCACGCGCACCAGCGTGCCGTCCCGCACGGCCTCGAACACGATCGGGTCGGTGATGGTGGTCTTGTCGGTGTTCAGATACCTGACAAAATCGGAGATGCCGCCCTCGTAGCAATATTCGTGCACGCGCTTCTCCGGCTCCTTGATCCGCTCATCGTTGAAGATGAAGTGGACGCCCTTGTTGAGGTAGGCCAGCTCGCGCACGCGGCGGCGCACCAGGTCGGACTGGAAGCGCACGTCCTCGAACACGCGGGCGTCGGGCTTGAAGCAGACCACGGTGCCCCGCTTGCGCGTGTTGCCCACCTTCTCCAGCGGGGCCATGGTGTGGCCGCTGATGATCTTGCCGGTCTTGCGGTCCACGATGGACTCAAAGCGGATGAAGTAGTGGCTGTAGTCCTTGTACACGTCCACGGTCATCCACTCCGAGAGCGCGTTCACCACCGACGCGCCCACGCCGTGCAGACCGCCGGAGTATGCGTAATTTTTGTCGGAGAACTTGCCGCCCGCGTGCAGCTGGGTATACACCACCTCCACGGCGGAGACGCCCAGCTTCGGGTGAATATCCACCGGCACGCCGCGCCCGTTGTCCGCCACCTCGCAGGAACCGTCCTTCTTCAGCGTCACGGATATCTCCGTGGCGTAGCCGTTGGCGGCCTCGTCGATGGCGTTGTCCACGATCTCCCATATCATGTGATGCAGGCCGCGGGTGCCCGTGGAGCCGATGTACATGCCGGGGCGCATGCGCACCGCGTCCAGTCCCTCCAGCACCTGTATGTCCTGCGCGGTATATGTCTTTGCCATTTCTGCCTCCGAGATTGCATAATAATCTGAGAATATTATAGTCCCAAAAGGTTAAATTCTGTCAAATCGGAGCGGAGTGTGCGGCATTTGTATTCATTCTGTAACCTTTTTGAAAGATCGGTTTGCAAAAGCAAGCGCGTTGTGCTATAATTCTGCGAGATCACTATGAACTTAGAGGTTTTTATGAAGCAGACCACGCTGTGCTATATCGAGCACGACAATCAATACCTGATGCTGCACCGCACAAAAAAGGCCAACGACTACAACCACGACAAGTGGATCGGCATCGGCGGCCACATCGAGCCGGGCGAGACGCCCCAGGACTGCGTGCTGCGCGAGGTGTGGGAGGAGACCGGGCTGACGCTGACGGACTGCGAATATCGCGGCATCGTGCGCTTCCGCTCCGACGGCTACGAGGACGAGGACATGCACCTGTTCACCGCCACCCGCTACACCGGCGAGATCATCGACTGCGACGAGGGCGATCTGGCCTGGATCGACAAGGGCGATTTGCTCCGGCTGACCCTGTGGGAGGGCGACAAGGTGTTCGTAAAGCTGTTGGATACGCGCCGGGATTTCTTCGACCTGACGCTCAATTACCACGGCGAGGCGCTGGTGGGCGCCGTGCTGGACGGCGAACCGTTGGAAATATAGCCTTCAAACGATATGCGGACACGCACATCGCCACGTCATTCCGAGCGAAGCAAAGAATACTTGTAATTCTGGAGTGTGTTTCCAAAGCGGCATCCCCGCAGCTGTGGTACACGATGAGCGCAACACGCTTCTATCGCCGCAGAACCCTTTCAAGGAGGTAAATTCATGCGCTGCAGCTGTCACGTGTGCGATACCTACATGAACCAGTCCGAGGGGCTGGAGCTGGGCTGCGTCTGCCCCAGCTGCGGCTACCGCTGCAAGGCCTGCCTGGGCACCAACAGTGTGATCAGCCGGGATGATCTTAAAAATCTGGTGAACAACGACCTGCTGATGCGGGAAATCTTCACCAGCTTCGACGCGCAGGAGGACGCCCCGGAAACAGACCAATCCCCCGACAAGTGGGGCGACGATCAGTGGACGGATTAAAGCGGCAGCGCGTTGAAAGCGCTGGCGGCGCCAATACGCCGCCGTTCCGGGCCGCGCCATGAATCCCATTTGCCAAGCAGACCGAAGTCTGTAAAAGACTTCGGTCTGCTTGGCGAATACAGCACAAAAAAACCGCCTCGCTTCGAGGCGGTTTTTGTAATCGGACGTCAGCGGGGAGTCGTTTGCATATGCCGGATTTTAGCGTCCTTTGAAATTTGGCTTTTCTAGATAATCTGTTGCACCAGTTTCCCTAGGAGATGTGTGCAGGGATAACTACGTCCGCCTAGCTATTCTCGGTTTCATCAGCTACGCCCTCAATTAGGTTTGTTACTACCGAGTTCAGTTTGGCTGCGTTTTTCGTAATGATAACGGATTGACCAGTTCTGGCTTCGATTTCCTTGCGGGCATTTCCAGCGATTTCGCCACCTTCGCGGGCCACGGATTGGTTTTGCGCCAGACCTTGTGGATTCTGTGTCCTAGTTAATTCGGTAGTC
>JAFVBK010000262.1 GCA_017480045.1 Clostridia bacterium | reverse complement strand
GCAGCGCACGCGCCGCGCGCCCCGCCCCGTGGTGGGCGTTGGCGTTGCCGGGGCTCTGCCGCTCCGCCGCGCAAAGCGCCTCCAGTGCCGCCTCTTCCGCCGGCATATTCGCGGTATAGTCGAGATAGATCATCGGCTATGCCCCCTGGACGAATTCGATGAACGCCTGAACCTCCTCGAAGGTTCTCAGCCGCGCTGTGTACATATAGCGGCCCATCTGCGGCCAGTTCATCGGGGGCATCTCCTCCTGCATCATCATCGCCCAGCCGTACCTCTCCATGATCTCCTCATGGCGACGGGCATAGCTGTGGCCGTCCTTGCGGCTGGCGTAGACGCAGTAGAAGTGCTCCGCCGGTTCAGGCAGCCTGCGGGCGTCGTGGGCCACCATGTCGGCGTAGATCTGGTAGACGTCGGTGGAATGGGCGAAGTCCATCATGTCCGGCGTATAGCCCCCCGCGGGGCGCATGTTCACCTCCAGCGCCACGAAGTCGCCCTTCCTTCCCAGGCCCTTGCGGCCCCTGGCGAGGCGGAAGAATTCCAGATGCACGAAGCGCCGGTCCACGCCGAAGGCCTTCACGGTCCTTCGACCCAGCGCCCTGAGCTGCTCCGGCACGTCCGGACAGGTGTAGTACATCAAATCCAGGTCCTTGTTCACGATGTCCATCACCGGCGGCCAGACCGTCATGCTCTCAAACAGCGGCTCGCATTTGGAGTCGAGGATCGCGTCATAGGAGCAGATGTCGCCCTGGATGAACTCCTCCATCACGTAGGGCGCGGCGGGCAGGTCGTCGTAGAAGGCGTCGAGATCAGCGTCCTTTTCAAGCTTCCAGGTGTTGGTGGCGCCCACGCCCACGTCTGGCTTGACGATCACCGGGTAGCCCACCTGATCGATGAAGGCGCGGCCGGCCTCGCGGGTGGAGACCACGTGCTGGCGGGCGGTGGGAATCCCCGCATCCAGATACAGTCACTTCATCAGCGACTTCTCCTTGATGAAGCCGATGCGATCGGACTGTATGCCGGTTTTGACGTTGAAGTCGGTGCGCAGCTGGGCGTCCTGCTCCAGCCAGTACTCGTTCATGGACTCAATCCAGTCGATCCTGCCGTATCTGAAGGCGAAGTAAGCCACGGCGCGGTACACCTGGTCGTAGTCCTCCAGATTGTCCACGCGGTAGTATTCCGTCAGCGCGGCCTTCAGCGGCGCTTCCAGCCCGTCGTAGGGGGCGTCGCCCACGCCCAGCACGTTCACGCCATCCTTGCGCAGCCGGTCGCAGAACTGCCAGTAGGTATGGGGAAAATGGGGAGAGATAAATACGAAATTCATACGATCATCCTCTGTTACTTATCGCCCAGCATATAAGGCAGGAAATAGCGCATCTGCCGGAACCACCAGGGCCAGTCGTGGTTGACGTCGTAGCCCCAGAAATCGCACCAGGCGCGAATGCCCTTCGCGCGGAAGATGGCCTCCAGGTTCCTGAGCGTGCGCATGCCGTCCTCCTCCCAGGCGCCCTGGCCCACGCAGAGGATCATTCTGCGCTCGTTGTACAGGCGTATGTAGGGATGATCGGCCGGCATGTTCGGCAGGAAGCGCTCCGGCGAATTGTCGTAGAGTGTGGGGTTCATCCAGCCGTCGAAGAAGTAGTCCGCGTCGTAGACCCCGGAGAGCGCCAGCACGCCCCGAAACAGATCCGGGCGGCGCAGGAAGGTGATCACCGCGTGATCCGCGCCCATGCTGAAGCCGGTCACGGCGGGCATCTGCGGATTTCGCGCGCGCATCAGCGGCACGACCTCGTCCACGATGTAGTGAAAATACTGCTCCTGACGGGCGGCCCGCCAGACATTGTCTCCGCCCTTGAGCGACCAGCTCTCGCTGTCCACGGTATCCACCACGAACAGCTGGATCCTGCCGCCGTCGATGTAGTCGGCCAGCTGGTCGATCATGCCAAAGTCCTCGTAGTTATGGCACATGGAATCCTGGGTGGGAAATGAGAGGAAAGGCACGCCGCCATGGCCGTAGACCATGAGGTGCATCTCCCGTCCAAGGGCATTGCTGTGATGTGCGATCCATTCCTTCCGCATTGGCTAACCCCGCCTGTCATCATATATTGTCATCGTCATTATAGCCCCGCGCAGATTAAAATTCAAGGGAGCGCGCCATTTTGCGGCTCATCTTATTATCCTCTATCGTTTGATAGGATCAAACTATAGCCCTTCATCAAAAAACTTTATTGGCAAAAGCGCCGCCGGTGTATTACAATGCTGGTAAAGCATTTTCATCCATCAGCATTGATCGGAGGCACATCATCATGAGCGTCAGGACCATCTATCTCGCGGGCGGCTGCTTCTGGGGCTGCCAGAAATACTTTGATCTGATTCCGGGCGTCGTGGAGACGGAGGTCGGCTACGCCAACGGCCCCACGGCGAATCCCACCTATGAGGCGGTCAAGCGCCACGCGGGCCACGCGGAGACGGTGCGCGTCGTATACGATCCCGACGCGCTGCCCCTCACGGCGCTGCTGGAGGCCTACTTCAAGGTCATCGACCCCACGTCCGTCAACAAGCAGGGCGCGGACGAGGGCATCCAGTATCGCACGGGCATCTACTATGTGGACAGCGCGGACATACCTATCATTGGCGCCGCGCTGAAGGCATTGGCCGCGCGCTGTGAGGCGCCGCTGGCCGTGGAATTCAAGCCGCTTGAAAGCTTCTACAGCGCCGAGGCGTATCACCAGAAATACCTGGACAAGAATCCCGGCGGCTATTGCCACATCAAGTTCTAAGGGAGGACCATGGTCTATGGCGAAGAAGGAAAACAAGTTTAAGGACTACGGCATCGCGACCCAGTCCATCCACACCGGCACCGACTACGACGCCGAGACCGGCGCGGTGCGCCGCCCGCTGCACATGGCCAACAGCTACAAGCTGCCGGACGATTTGTCGAAGGTGAACTACTCGTCCACCGACCTGTTGATGTATGCCCGCAATGGCAACCCCAACCAGCACTGGCTGGAGGAGAAGATCGCGGCGCTGCACGGCGCGGAGGACGCCGTCGTGCTGGCCAGCGGCGTGGGCGCGCTGCACGCCCTGTTCTGGACGCTGCTCAGCTCCGGGGATCGAGTGGTCTATCCCAAGGTGAGCTACATGGCGGTCTATCGGATGTTCCACGAGCTGTTCAACCGAAAGTTCGGCGTCGACACGGTGATGGCGGACATGACCGATTTGGACGCCGTGCGCAGGGCCATCACTCCCGGCACGCGGCTGGTGCACATCGAGACGCCTGACAACCCAACTGTGGGCGTGACCGACATCGCGGCCATCGCCCGGATCGCCCACGAAAACGGCGCGCTGCTCTCCGTAGACAACACCTTCGCCTCGCCGCTGAACCAGCGCCCGCTGGAGCTGGGGGCGGACTTCGTGGTGGAGGCGCTCACGAAGTTCATCAACGGCCACGGCGACGCCCAGGGCGGCGCGATCATCTCCAACGATTTGGAGACGATGGACCGCATTCGCTACGAGGCCCAGGTGAACGTCGGATCGGTCATCAGCCCCTTCAACGCCTGGCAAATCTTCCGGGGCTCCGTCACCTTCCCGCTGCGCATGCGGCAGATCAACGCGTCCACTCAAAGGATCGCGGAGTGGCTGGAGGCAAGGGAAAACGTCACCTTCGTGTCCTACCCCGGCCTGCCCAGCCATCCCGGCCACGCGCTGGCGAAGCGGCAGATGAAAAATGGCTTCGGCGGCGTGATCTCCTTCGGCTTGAACGCCGACGACCGGACCGTGGAGCGCTTCTGCGCCGCCCTGAAGGTGGTGACCTTCGCCGTTTCCCTGGGCCACGACGAGAGCCTCATATTCCCCCAGCCCAGCTACGACGAGCGCATACTGCTCTATCCGGAGCGTTTCCGAAGGGGCTTCATTCGCTTCAGTGTGGGTTTGGAGGAGCCGGAGGACATCATCGGCGATCTCGACCAGGCGCTGGTAGCCGTGGGACTGTGAGGAAGTATTCAACGGCGGTTGGCAGCCAATGCAAAGATCCTTCGCCGCATACAGGATGACGGTCGATACCAGGCAGCCATCCTGAGCGCGGCGAAGGATCTTTGCATTGTGACATGTGGTGTTTTTTTATTGCGCTCTATTCCCCCATCCCGTCATACAAGCCCTTGCTGAAATAGCGGTCTCCCCTGTCCGGGAACACGACCACGATATTGCCCCGCGCGCCGTCCCTGATCAGCTTCAGCGCCGCCGCCAGCGCGCCGCCGGAGGAGGAGCCGGCGAAGATGCCCTCGGTTCGGGCGAGTCGCCGCACGCTGTTGAAGGCCTCCACGTCGGTGACCTTGATCACCTGATCCACCAGACTGATATCCATGGTGTCGGGGATGAAGTCGTTGCCGATGCCCTCGATATCGTAGTCCCCGTGTTCGCCGCCGCCCATGGTGGAGCCCACGGGGTCGGCCAGCACGCCCTTTACCGCCGGATCCTTTTCCTTCAGATACCTCACGATGCCGCTGTAGGTGCCGCCGCTGCCCGCGCCGGCCACCAGATAGTCCACCCTGCCGTTCAGGTCGCGCCAGATTTCCGGGCCGGTGGTCTCGTAGTGCGCCTGGGGGTTGGCTGGGTTGTGAAACTGCTCCAGCGAAATCGCGCCGGGGATGGATTCGCGCAGCGCGTTGGCCTTCGCCTCCGCACCCAGCATACCGCCCTCGCGGGGCGTGTTCACGATCTCCGCGCCCAGCGCCCGCATCAGCGTCTGCTTCTCCTGGCTGAACTTCGTGGGCACCACGAATATCACGCGATAGCCCTTGTTCAGCGCCGCGAAGGCGATGCCAAGGCCGGTGTTGCCCGCGGTGGCCTCCACGATGGTGCCGCCGGGCGCGATGCGCCCTTCGCGCTCCGCCCGCTCCAGCATGGATCTGCCGATTCGATCCTTCACGTTGCCGGAGGGGTTGTACAACTCCAGCTTGGCATAGAGATTCGCGCCGTCCGGCAAATTCTGCCCGTTCAGTTTCACCAGCGGCGTCTCGCCGATCAGCGCCTGCATCGATTGATAGATCGCCATGTTCATGCCTCCAATTATGTCATTTGTGCCTACAACCATTCTCGCGCTGGGATCCGCGGCGCGGAAAATGGCGGCAAAGCGCCGCGGCAGTCGCCGTCAGCGGGTGCTGGCCGCGATGGCCTGGTCCAGGTCCGCAATCAGGTCGTCCACGTGCTCGATGCCCGCGGAGAGGCGGATCAGGCTGTCCGAGATGCCCATTCTCAGCCGCAGCTCCCGCGGGATGGAGGCGTGGGTCATGGTGGCGGGATGGTCGATCAGCGATTCCACGCCGCCCAGGCTCTCCGCCAGGGTGATAAGCCTCAGGGACTTGAAGAAGGCCCGGAAGTCGCAGGATTCCTTCAATGTGAATGAGATCATCGCGCCGCCGTTCTTCGCCTGGCGGCGGTTGACGGCATAGCCCGCGTCGCCCGGCAGGCCGGGATAGTACACCTTGTCAACCAGCGCGTGGGCGTCCAGCCAGCCGGCAATCGCGACGGCGTTCTCCACATGACGGTCCATGCGCACGGCCAGCGTCTTGATTCCGCGGATCAGCAGGAAGGCGTCAAAGGGACCGAGCACGCCGCCCGTGGCGTTCTGTATGAAGCCCAGCCGCTCGGCCAGCGCGCCGTCCTTGACCACCGCCAGGCCCGCCACCACGTCGCTATGGCCGCCAAGATACTTCGTCGCGCTGTGCACGATGATATCCGCGCCCAGCTCCAGCGGCCTTTGCAGATAGGGCGTCATGAAGGTATTGTCCACAATGGTCAGCATGCCGTGGGCTCGCGCGATCTGTGCGACCAACTTCAAATCAGTGACGGTCATCAGCGGGTTGGCCGGGCTCTCCACCAGAATGGCGACGACCTCCGGCGCAATGGCCGCCTCGATGGCCGCCGGATCCGTGGTATCCACGATGCCATAGCCCAGGCCGAATTGCTTGAACACCTTGTCCAGCACGCGATAGGTGCCGCCGTAGACGTTGCTGGAAATGATCACCCGGTCTCCGCTCGTGAAAAGGCTTAACACCGCCGTAATGGCCGCCATGCCCGAACCGAAGGCAAAGCCCGCCGTGCCGCCCTCCAGCTCCGCGATCAGCGCCTCCAGCGCAGCGCGAGTGGGGTTGCCTGTGCGGGAATATTCCCACCTGGGACCCGCTCCAAGCTCGAACTGCTGATAGGTGGAGGTCTGGTAGATGGGCACGTTTACCGAATGGGTCAGCTCGTCGCCGAATATACCGCCGTGAATCAACGCGGATTCGATCTTCTTATACTCTGCCATCGTTCAATCTCCCTTCGCAATAACCAATTAAAGCCATAAAATTACGCCCGCTGCCATGTCCTGATGAAACCCTGGCAGCGGGCGTCGCAAATTGCGGTCAATCGCGCGTCATTGCACGCAAACGGACCCTCTGCCAGGGCGCGTACAACAACAGCAGGCGGGCGCAGCGAACGGATCGCGCCCCCAGGCGCGACCGGAAAGCATCGCGATTTCATTTCGATTCAACCGGTAAAGCACTGTGCCGCCCCCTCTCAATTCCTACTTAATTCATAGGCATTATATGCCCGGACGCGGCGTTTGTCAAGGCCCGGCGGCAATTTTTTCGCTGCTCACGCACAATTTGTGCCCGCAATGCGCCTGTGCCAGTATGCAGATCAGTCGCTCTCCCCAGCGCTTTAGGCCTCGCCGCTCCCCATCGGCAGGGGTCGGCAATGCGTACATTATAGTTTTTATCTATATGCTCGTACATATAAAAACGATTGGACACCCGAAACCGAATGTGATATGGTTAGTTTAGAATAATTTGGATTATGTCAATTGATCGAAGCTTCTTCACTCCCCACAGGATGACATTGTGGAACAAAGCACGCCCCCCCGCATCATTCTGAGCGAAGCGAAGTATCCCAAAATTGCCGCGACGACCGGCGGCCATGCGCCGCGAAAGGAGCTGCACCATGCCAAAACGCACCTATGGAAACGAATTCGGCTTTGCCACCCGCGCCGTGCATACCGGCAACGACATCGACGGGGAAACCGGCGCGCTGCGCCGCCCCATCACCATGGCCAACAGCTATGAGCTGCCCTATGATCCCAGCGACATGAACTGGTCTGATGCCGGCGGCAGCCTCTACACCCGCAACGGCGGCGCGAACCAGAAGTACCTCCAGGAGAAGCTGGCCTCGCTGGAGGGCGGCGAGGATTGCGTCGCCCTGGCCTCGGGCGTGGGCGCGCTCTCCGGCCTGTTCTTCGCGCTGTTGCAGAGCGGCGACCACGTGATCTTCTCCAGCGTCACCTATATCGCCGCCTACCGGCTGCTGAACGAGCTGTTCAACAACAAATTCCGGGTGGAGACAACCCTGGTAGACACCACCGACCCGGAAAACGTGCGGCGCGCCCTCCGGCCCAACACCAGGCTGATACACATTGAAACCCCGGGCAATCCCACGCTGATGATTTCAGATATCCGGGCTATCGCTGAAATCGCTCACGCCCACGGCGCGTATCTGTCCGTAGACAACACCTTCGCCTCCCCCTTCAACCAGCGCCCCATCGAGCTGGGCGCGGATTTCGTGGTCGAAAGTCTTACCAAATACATCAACGGCCACGGCGATGCCATGGGCGGCGCAATCATCGGCCGCACGAAGGATCTGGCCGCGATTCGCGCCCAGTCGCAGATCAATCTCGGCGCGACCATCAGTCCCTTCAACGCCTGGCTGATCATGCGCGGCGCGGTGACGTTGCCCCTGCGCATGCGCCAGCACAACGCCTCCGCCCAAAAGGTGGCCGAATGGCTGGAGGCCCAGCCCTGCGTGCGTTTCGTGGCCTATCCGGGGCTGGAGAGCCACGCGGGTCACGCCGTCGCCCAATCCCAGATGGCGCCCGGCTACGGCGGCGTGATGGCTTTCGGCCTGAACACAGACCATGACGGCCACAATCGCTTCGTCAGCCACCTGCGGGTGATCACCTCCGCTGTGTCGCTGGGCCACGACGAGAGCCTGATCGTCTTCCTGGGTGAGGACGACGAGCGCCAGTACCTGTTCCCGGAGGAATTCCACGGCGGCTTCTTCCGCTTCAGCGTGGGTTTGGAGGACGCCGAGGACATCATCTTCGACCTGAAGCAGGCGCTTGAAAAGGCCGGCTTGCTCTGATTCGCGCGAACCGTCATTAAAACGAACAAGGCGCTTAAAAAGCGCTGTCTCAACATTCGAAGAAAGCGCGGGAAATGCCGCCCGCAGGCGCCGTCGGCTGCGCCCCTGCGAAGGATACCGCGCCGTCAACTTTGAGACAGCCCTTTTTTTGCGCTTCGGCGCGACCTGCCCGCGCCCATCGGTCTGGCGCGCGCGCTATGGGTTACATGATTTTTAACAATTAACAGTAACTTATGTCATTCCGTATATATTTTTTCATGTAACAAATTATTGTATTCTCCAAAATTTTATGTTATAATCTAAAAGTGGGCAGTATGGGCCGTCGAAACAGACGTCGATCCTGCCTCTGGTTCATTGTCTTTTCACTGTGATATTTATTGATTCTTTTTTCTGCAAGGGCGTCACGCCCCGCGAGGAGGATACATGGAACAGCCGACATTTGCTAAAAATCTGCTGGATCTGATCACGGCCATCGATT
>JAFVBK010000021.1 GCA_017480045.1 Clostridia bacterium | reverse complement strand
TCTCCTCAAAGCGCAACTCCCGCGTCAGCACGGCCCGTTGGAAGCCCTGCTCCCGCAAAAAGGCCACCGCCTGGCGGTTGTGCGCCGCCATCTGGGTGCTGGCGTGCAGCTCGATCTCCGGGGCAATTTGTCGCAGCGCCCGCGCCACGCCGAAATCCTGCACGATCACGGCGTCCGCGCCCGCGCGGTTGATCGTTCTTGCCGATTCGATCAGCGCGGCAAACTCGTCCTCGCGCACCAGTGTGTTCAGCGTCACGTGCACTTTCACGCCGCGCGCGTGACAGTAGGCCACCGCGGCGTTCAGCGCCTCGCCGTCAAAATTGCCGGCGTTGCGCCGCGCGTTGAAGCTGCCCGCGCCCAGATACACGGCGTCCGCGCCGCTCTGCACCGCCGCCCGCAGGGCGTCCATGTCTCCCGCCGGGGCCAGCAGCTCCATGGGTTCGCTATTCATTGGCGTCCGCTTCGCCCTTTTGATGGCGCAGCTCGTCCAGCTCCGCCTTCAGGCGGCGGATCTCGTCGCGGGATTTCATCATGTCGTCCGCGGCGTTGATGGCCGTCAGCACGGCCAGCTGACCCGCCGGCAGCCTTGTGGCCGCGGCCAGCTCCTCCATTCGCCGGTCCACCCAGGCCGCCACCCGGTTCACGTATTCCTCGCTGTCATAGCTGGCGATGGTGTATTCCTTGCCCGCGATGCGCACCGTGGTTCTGATCTTTTCCATAATGCCCTCCAGAGAATACAGAAATCCATGTTGATTATAGCACAGACGGCGACAATTAACAAGGGCGGCCATCGGCCGCCCCCGCAATTCCGTTCATCCGTCTTATTACCATATGTCATAGTTCACCGCGTAGCGCGTCAGCGCCCAGTCGCTCCGGTCGTCCAGACCGCCCTGACCCGTATACACCACGGCGCAGCCTTCGAGCTCCGCGCCGTAGACCGGGTAGGCGTTCTTCGCTTGTTCGGGCGTATAGTAGCACACCTCGTTGCTCCAGGTCTCGCCCCCGCCGTAAATGTAAAACCACACGCGATAGCGGTAGTCGTCCAGCTTTTCCACGCGGCTCAGGCTGGCGAAGCCGTCGCTCGTATGCCCGCCAGTCTCCTCCCAGTAGTAATAGCCATTCCTGTAGTCGATGTACGGCGGCTCGTGACTGGCTTTGACGGTCAGTCCAAAATATTTCGTCACGATCGGCGCGACCTGATCCTCCGGCAGGCGCACATTGTTGCCGTTGAAATAATCGCCCCACTCCAGCTTGCTCTGGCGGTTGAACCAGCAGTGGTCGATGGCGAAGCGGATCAGCTGCGCCGGATCGGCCCAGTCGTAGCTGTAGCCGCCCTCGATCCGGCAGAAGCCCTGCTCGGTGAAGTTGGAAAGGAACAGGTTCAGGTTGTAGCGCTGCGCATCGGTCAGCTCGACGGCGCCGCCCTTCTCTTTCACCGTCGTCAGGTAGCTTTCCAGCGCCCAGCCCGACTGCCCGCGCCAGGCCACCCGCACAAAGCCGTTGCTCTCATCGCCCAGCGCAATCGCCTCGGCGCCCAGCGGCAGTCTGGCCAGCGCCGCCGCGGAGGTATCCGGCGCCTCCCTCAGCGTTATGTACTCGTCGCAGTTCACCACCCGCAGCTTTGTTCCAGGCTCTGGATCGACCTCTCCCAGCGCGGACGCGCAGGCCAGCAGAGACAGCAAGAAGACGCAGACAATCAATTTTTTCATTGGTATGGCACGCTCCTTCTTCATAGATATATACCTAATATATACCTATGACGAAAGTTTTGGGAAAAAGTTGCGGGGAATGCGCTCAGCCCCACAGCTTTTCGGGATAGATCCCCCGCGCCTTCATACCGGCAATCGCCGCCTTCACCTTGTCGGCGTCCTCGCGATAGGTCATGCCGTACCAGCGCTCGCCGGTGGTCAGCAGCCGCACTCTGCCCTTGCCGGAGGCGATCAGCGCCTTGGGCACGTTGGGCAGATAGAACTCCGCCTTCAATGGATTCGCGGGCACGTCGTTTTTAAGGAAATCCTCGAACATCCTGGGAAAGGCCTCCAGCACGCCGCGACGAAACGCCCACAGGTTCATCGAAACCGGCGTGCCGGCGGGGATGAACGTCCAGGAGGCGCCGCCGTCCTCGGTGAAGGCCGCGCCGCCCTCCCTGGGCTCGATGCGCGTGCGCTCGGTGATGTCCGTGAGGAAGCCCTCCGCGTCCCCCGCGCACACGCCGCGGGATACGGAGCCGTTCTCCGTCAGGGTGTTTTCGATGCTGTAGCCCACCATGGCGTGCTCATCCGCGTCGCCGTCCGCCAGCAGGAATTCCGCCGCGGCGCGGAAGGCGTCCCGGCCATAGAAATCGTCGGCGTTGATGACGGCGAAGGGGCCGTCGATCTCATCCAGGGCGCACAGCACGGCATGGCCGGTGCCCCAAGGCTTCTGGCGGCCCTCCGGCACAGCGAAGCCCGCGGGCATCGCGTCCAGCACCTGCCAGGCGTATTTCAATGCCACGTGACGGGCGATGTCATCGCCGATGGCGCGGCGGAAATCCGCCTCCATCTGGGGCTTGATGACGCACACCACCTTGCCGAAGCCCGCGCGAAGGGCATCATATATGGAAAAATCAATGATGATATGACCCGCCTCATCCACGGGCGCGATCTGCTTGTCGCCGCCGAACCGGCTGCCCATGCCCGCGGCCATGATGACGAGGGTTGGCTTGTTAACAGACATACGTCGTTCCTCCTGTTTTCCTCAATATATCTTTTATTTTAATCGATACGCCGCGAAAGTCAAGGCAACGCAGGCATATTTCCGGTGAAGCGCGCATATGGAATTCATATTGCCGTCTTTCGCCGCGTGCGTAGGAAAATTAAAAAGTTTTGACAATCGCGCGGTTCAGTATATTCTCCGCACACGAAGCGCATACTCTGTATCATCAACGGTTTGGAGGGGATTGAATGGATCAGGCTTTGGAGCATGCCATCTCTCACGAAGGAAGCGGCCGCATGGAATTCCCCCGCGCGGGCAGGCGCACGGGCTGGAGCGATTCGGAAAACAAGCTGCTATGGGAAACCGCCGACGAAGCGCAGCAGCAGGGGCTGCCGCTGAAAGCCGTGTTCGAGCAGATCGCCCGCAAGACGGGCCGCCGCCCCAACAGCATCCGCAACTACTATTACGCCCAGGTGCGCCAGCACGACGGCGGCGAGGCCCGCCCGGCGCGGTTTGTACCCTTTACACAGCAGGAGGTGGACTGGCTGATGGAGCAGGTGCTGATCGCCCGGTCGGCGGGCCAGTCGGTGCGCTCCTGTCTGCAAAAGCTGTCCGGTGGGGATCACAGCCTGATGCTCAGGTATCAGAACAAGTATCGCGCGGTCATCAAGAGCCGCCCGGACTACGTGCGGGATATGGTGGAAAAGCTGAACGAGCAGGGCGTGGAATGCGAGACGCCCCAGGTAAACCATCGGGCGCGGGTGGATTTGCAGGCTTCCTCCGGCGAACTGATGGCGGAGGCGCGCCGCTCCGGCGACGCGGAGCTGGCCAAGGCCTGCGACGTGCTGACCCAGTATCTGCGCGCCCAGCGGACAGCGCAGCCGGAGGCGGGCCTGACCGAGGCCGCGCGGGCGCTGATCGGCCCGATCAAGGAGTTTGTCGCCCTGGGCGCGCAGGCCCGCATGGAGGCCGCCGGGGCCTTCTGCGAGGAAATCTCAGAGAGGATCGGACAGCTGGAGGCGCGGCTGGAGGAGACGCAGAACTGAACGATTTTCGCCGTAGTCCTGCGGCCTCCGGTGCGGTGGCATGCTAAAATCTTTGATTTTACCATGCCAGTCTGCAAAGCAGACCGCGAAATCTTCGATTTCGCGCCTCGGCGGTCCGCTAATCGTGCCAATCCCAAAAAATCGGGGTTTCGCACCTTTGCGAAGCCCCGATTTCGTCAGTCGTATATCCTCCGCCCCTTCTCGTCCTCCGCCCCGCTGAGGCGATGGAAGAAGGTGTTGATCACGTCCCGCCACTCGCGGGCGTTTTTGATTTGCAGCGTCATGCGCTCCATGGCCTCGGCCTTGTCCGGCTCCGGAAGATCAAGGGCTTCGAGCGTAGCCTCCATCGCCTCGGCCTCGGCGCAGCCCTCGAAGTGGTCGTCATAGATGCGCTGAATGAGCGTGCGCCCGTCCGCCATCACGTAGTCATAGCGCAGGCGATGGAAGAACAGCTTCAGCGCGTCCGGGCACGCCTCCGGCGTTTCATAGCGCGCGCGGATCTCCGGCGGGTATTGCAGCGTGTAGCCGGTGCCCCTGGCCGTGCGGTCGACGCCCACGGCGTCGCGGTTGGCCCTGTGATAGGTGCCCCACAGGTCGTACTCGTAGCCGCTGGGGTTCGGGCCATAGTGGCTGTGGGGATTCACCATCCAGCCCAGGCCCAGCGTGGCGGTATACTTCTCATAGACCGCGCGGCTGCAAAGCAGCATGGCGGTCAGGGCGTCCTCCTGTTCCCGCGGCAGCCCGTAGCTCAGCCGCGCCCAGCGCCTGAGAACCGTCTCCGGCTCCACCCACGGATCCCAGGCCCAGCGCCCGTAGCCGTACAGATTCACGGCGGCAAAGGGGTGGCCGGTGTAGTTGTCGTCCCGGCCCAGGTTGGAAACCGCCGCCACCGCCGCCGCCCTCTCCGGCGGCAGCGCCTCCGTCAGCTCCCGCCACATGGGGTTCATGGCGTAGAGGTCGATCTGCTGGCCGGTATACTCCTGCGCCAGCTGCACCTCCAGCGCCAGCCGCGTGTTCGGCATGGCATAGAGCGTGGGCGACACCGGCTCGCGCACCTGAAAGTCGAAGGGGCCGTGCTTCACCTGCAAAATCACGTTGACGTCAAACTGTCCGTCCAGCGGCGCGTAGGTCTGACAGGCCGCCATGGGCCGGTCGGTGGCGGTATCGCGCCAATCCTGCTGGCAATTGTACACAAAGGCCCGCCACACCAGCACGCCGCCGTGGGGCGCGACGGCCCGCGCCAGCATGTTCGCGCCCTCGGCATGGCTTCGCCCGTAGGTGAAGGGACCGGGCCGGTGCTCGCTGTCGGCCTTGACCAGGAAGCCCGCGAAATCGGGAATGGCCGCCCAGACGGCGTCCGCCCGCGCGCGCCACCAGCGCTGCACGCCCGCGTCCAGCGGATCGGCGGTGGGCACGCCGTGGGCCATGG
>JAFVBK010000261.1 GCA_017480045.1 Clostridia bacterium | reverse complement strand
GGTCGGCGGGGTCGGCGCTCAGGCCGAGCAGCGCGGCCTGCCGAGCCGCGCCGTCGATCAGCGCGGCGGTCAGCTCCGGAGCCAGGTCAGCGGCGTCCTTGCGCAGCTCGGCGGTCTTCTTCGCGCCGCCGCCATCGTAGTCGTAGGGGTCGTCCCGAACGGCGCTGTAGGGCAGCGCTTCGCCCAGCGCGTTGGCGCTCGATTCGATCTGCCCGCCATTGGAATCGCAGTAGTAGCAGGTGGCGGGGGCGTCTCCGTAATAGAGGGTCTGCCCCTGGGTTGCATCCACGGCGCGCAGCACGTCGGCATAGTCCGCGGCGGCGCTGTAGCCGCGATAGCTCAGCGCGTCGCCGGAATCCGAGAGGTCGTAGGACGCGCCGCTGCGGGCGGCCTTCTGCCTGAGGGCATAGTTGCGGGCCACGATGGCCTGGGCCTTCAGGGCCTCCAGGCCGCTGGTGGGGGCCAGCTCGTAGCCCACCGCGCCGTAGAGGTAGTCCTCTACGTAGATGCGCAGCACGGTGGTGATCACATCGCCGGTGGCGGCGAAGCTCAAATCGCCGCAAAAGCGGTTGGACAGCGCGGGGGAGAGGAACTGCACGCCCGCGTTGCCGGGCACGCTGCGCATCAGCTGGGCCGAGGGGCCCAGATCGACGGCGCCATCCCCGGCGGTGAGCGTCAGAGCGCCGTCCGAAGCGGCTATGGTCATCTCCGTGCCCGCGAGCACGCGTACCGTGGGATCGGCGGCGAGATAATAGTCGCAGTCGGCGCGCATTTCGATCGCGGAGGGGGAGCCCAGCCTGGCCAGCTTGACCCTGAGCATGCCGTCTGCCTCCGCGCGCGCGGGGAGCATCAACGCCCAGAGGCACGCAAACAGCGCCAGCGCCGCGATCAGGATTCGCGCGCAGGCGTTCGTCGTGCTCCGGTGGTTCATCATTCGCATGCTGCCCCCGTGTCTTTTGTAGGCGGCTTTGCCCGATATTCGATACAAAACCAACTATACAACTTCTACCTCTGTTTCCTTTTTCCTGCAAGGGCATATAATTGTAAGAATATCGAAAAGGAATTTGAATGGAATTGAAATTATGAAGCCGATGCGGCGCGGCTTCGGGCGAATTTTCCAGCGCCGCGCGAAACGAAAATAAAAAATCCCGCCGAAGCGGGATTTTTATATCGAGCCTTTAAGCCGCGCGATTAGGCCTCGGCAGGCGCGCCCACGGGGCAAACGCCGGCGCAAGCGCCGCAGGAAACGCAGGTGTCAGCATCGATGTTGAACTTGCCCTCGCCCTCAGAGATGGCGGAAACGGGACACTCCTCAGCGCACGCGCCGCAGGCGATGCACTCTTCGCTGATCGCATATGCCATGATTCGTACCTCCTGTTTTGTTGTTGAGAACATTATACACCCGACGCGCGAAAAATGCAATATCCGGCTTGTCTGAAATTCATTTTCTCTAAAATTTCTGGTTAAATACCGCTAACATCGCAGGTTAGTCATGAAAAACTGCAAGACCATAGTAAAAAAATGCAAATTAACAGATGGTAACTTTCAAATTTGAACCGTATGGCGGGCGTCGGATTCAATTTTGCAGCAATCAAATTCCGACGGATTCAGAGGGGGTTTGAGGGAACAAACATCTTAAAATGGCAAAAACTGGCGCGGAGGGCAATGGCAGACAAAACAGACATTAATATTAAATTATATTATTGATATATAACAAATTATAATAATTTTGACCGCGATATTATGATCACATCAATTCCATAAAGACGATCCCGGCGCATGCGCGCCGGGATCGTCGCTAAAACGCTCAGATGATTTCCACAAACACGGGCTTGGGCGTCTTGACGGAAGCGGCCTTTACCACCGTGCGGATCGCCTTGGCGATGCGGCCCTGCTTGCCGATGACCTTGCCCATGTCGTCGGGGTCGACGCGCAGCTCGATGACGATGCTGTCCTCGTTCTCGACCTCGCGGACATCCACGGCCTCCGGCTTTTCCACCAGGGCCTGGGCGATATACTTGACCAATTCAACCATGATTACAGGACTCCGCCCTTCTTGAGCAGCGCGCGGACGGTGTCGGTGGGCTGAGCGCCCACGCCCAGCCAATACTTGGCGCGCTCGTCGTTGATCTTCATCTCCACGGGCTCGGAAACGGGATTGTAGTAGCCGATCTCCTCGATGAAGCGGCCGTCGCGGGGGCTGCGGCTGTCGGTGACAACCAGGCGATAGAAGGGCCTCTTCTTCATGCCCATTCTCTTCAGACGAATCTTGACCATTTGGAATTCCTCCTTAATATTGTCGGGTGTTATATATATACGGCTTGATGCCACGTATATCGAAACCAATTTGCCGGGGATACCGGGGGGTGGCAGTGGCGGGGGAAGGATTTCCCCGTCCACATTCGAAAATCAGAACTTCGGCATTTTTCCGAACGGTATCCGCATCCGACCGCGCTTGCCGCCGCCCATCATGGTCTTCATCATGCTGCGGGCCTGGTCGAACTGCTTGAGCAGCAGGTTGACGTCCTGCACGGTGGTGCCGCTGCCCGCGGCGACGCGGCGCTTGCGGCTGGCGTTGAGGATGTCGGGATTGCGGCGCTCCATGCGGGTCATGGAGAGGATGATGGCCTCGTTCTTCTTCTGGGCCTTCATCACCTGCTCCTCGTCGATGTCCACGTCCTTGATCTTGCTGCCCACGCCGGGGATCATCTTCAAAAGGTCCGTGATGGAGCCCATCTTGTTCATCTGCCGCAGCTGCTCCAGATAGTCCTCCAGTGTGAAGCTGTTGGTGCGCATCTTGCGGGTCAGGTCGATGGCGGCCTGCTCGTCGAAGCTTTCCTGGGCCTTGTCGATCAGCGTCAGCACGTCGCCCATGCCCAGGATGCGGGATGCCATGCGGTCGGGGTGGAAGGGCTCGATATCCGTCAGCTTTTCGCCGATGCCGGCGAACTTGATGGGCTTGCCCGTCACCGCGCGCACGGAGATGGCCGCGCCGCCGCGGGTGTCGCCGTCCAGCTTGGTGAGGATCACGCCGTCCACGCCCAGCTCCTCGTTGAAGGTCTTGGCCACGTTCACGGCGTCCTGGCCGGTCATGGCGTCCACCACCAGCAGGATCTCCTTGGGCTTGACCGCCGCGCGCACGTCGCGCAGCTCCTGCATCAGGTTTTCGTCGATGTGCAGCCGGCCGGC
>JAFVBK010000260.1 GCA_017480045.1 Clostridia bacterium | reverse complement strand
CCGAGCATAAAAAACGCCCGCCATCGCATTCCCTTGGAAATCCGACAGCGGGCATACAAACCGGCCTTTCAGCGTCCGTCATTGCATGAAAAGCGACCCTCTGCCGGGCGCGAACAACAACAGACGCAGGGACGAACGCTCATATATCATGCCTCGCTTTATTGCCGATTGATTTAATAGGAATTATAACCCCATCGACCGCCCTTGTCAAGCCCGGTCGCGATCGTTTATTCCTATAGCGGGCAAATGGCGCAAACTATAGCTGAAAGGCGCCAAAACCAATTGGACAGCCGGCGCAAACTGTGGTATAATTTCCTAACCGAATGTCATTACCGCCATAAAAGGAGACGGAGCCATGAAGGACAAGGCTGAGAGGTTTGAAAACCGCATCCACGCGCTGGCATGCAACATTCTGCGGGATTACGGCAACGAGCGGGTCATCGATCGGCTGGAGATGTTCACCCAGCCCGACCGGCAAATCATCGAGGAGCTGATCGGAAAGCTGCTGCGCCTGGTGTTTCCCGGCTACTACCGGGATTACAACTACCGCATCTACAACCCGAAAAACAGCCTCGCCGCGCTGATTGAGGACGTCGCCTTTCACCTGAACCGGCAGATCGCCATCGCCCTCAGGGACAGCGCGCAGGCTTCCGAGGACGTGACCGGCGCCGCGGAGGACATCACCGCCGCGTTCCTTGAAGGGCTGCCGGAGATCCGCGCGTACGTCGAGACGGATTTGCAGGCCGCCTACGACGGCGACCCCGCCGCCTCCAGCAAGGCGGAGGTCATCATCGCCTATCCCGGCCTCTACGCCATTACGGTCAACCGACTGGCCCACGCGCTGTATCAGCTGAAGGTGCCGCTGATACCCCGCATCATGACGGAATGCGCCCACAGCAAGACCGGTATCGACATTCACCCCGGCGCGCAGATCGGGCGATACTTCTTCATTGACCACGGCACCGGCATTGTCGTCGGCGAGACCACCGTCATTGGCGACAACGTAAAGATCTACCAGGGCGTGACGCTGGGCGCGCTCTCCACCCGCGGCGGGCAAAAGCTGCACGGCGTGCGCCGCCATCCCACCATCGAGGACAACGTGACCATCTACGCCGGCGCCTCCATACTGGGCGGCGAGACGGTGATCGGCCACGATTCTGTGATCGGCTCCAACGCCTTCATCACCCACCCCATCGCGCCGGGTACGCGGGTAAGCATCAAAAATCAGGAGCTGCAATACAAAAACGGCCAGGGCTACGTGCTCCAGCCGGAACTGCCGGGCGACGAGCCCGAATGGTTCTACGTGATTTGATTCACAAGGGAATGTCGCTGAACGCTGATCATACAGAAGGGCAGACAAACATGTCCAAAATGCAGCGCGGCGATTTTATACTAAATACCATGTCAACTATGCTGACATGGTATTTAGTATTAGAAACATACACTAGAAATAGCTGACATCCACCCGCTTGCCCATCTGCTCCAGGCTCTTGGAGAGCTTGTCGATCAGTTGGAACTTCGCGCCGAAGGCCAGCGACAGCTTGGGATTCTGATGGGCGGGGTTCATGGCGCAGCCCACGAAAAAGCGAATGTCCGTGGCCTGGTCGAACAGCATGCGCGCGATGTGCGACGCGCCGTCGCCCTTTGACTCCCATTGGTAGTGCAGCTTGGTGCCGCTGAGATACTCCGCGGCGTAATCCAGCACGCGGGAAATCGTCAGCGCGCCCTCCGTCGCCAGGTCCACGCCCTTCAGGGCGTACATCGGCGGCAGGTCGGAACCGGCGTAATCCAGCGAGGCCTCAAGGGGCTGATCGAGATAGGACGCCGCGATGCGATTGGTGGTGCCGCCGCAGACGATGTGGGCATCCGCCGCCGCGAAAAAAGCCTCGCATATCGCCCCGTCCAGGGCATTGGATGAGGGCGGGCCGATCATCAGATGGACGATGAAGGGCCTTCGCACCTTCATGACGGCGATGGTGGTATCGTCTCCCGGCTTGCCGCCGTAGAGCTCGCTGCACTTTTCCGCCAGCGTTCCCGCGATCTGTTGGGCCGTCTTTGACGGATCGTAGCGCATTTCCAGGAAGCGAATCGCGTTCTCCCGGCTCCAGCCGAAGGGATAGGCGCCACCCAGCCCGGCGTGGATCACGCCGTCGCTGATGACGACGAACACATCGCCCTCCTCCACCTCGAAGCGGCTCTCATAGATTTTTTTGCCCGCGATCAGGCGCGATTTGTACTCAAATGGGTAGTTTTCGCCCCGGCGCAGCACGATGGTATGCGGGTTGTCGAACCGAATCAGCTCCA
This sequence comes from Clostridia bacterium, assembly GCA_017480045.1. Lineage (GTDB taxonomy): Bacteria > Bacillota > Clostridia > Christensenellales > Aristaeellaceae > UBA2862. The sequence goes on along the minus strand of JAFVBK010000260.1, from coordinate 13,118 downwards.
CATAGCGATCGTCCCGAATCTTGACGATCGTGAACGTGGAATAGGCTACCTTGCGCACCCGGCTCACCGGCAGCGTGCTGACGACGGTGCGCACGCATTCCTCCACGGGCATGCCGCCCGCGCTCATGGTGGCCAGAATCTGGGCCGTCAGCGTGGCGAGGATATTCGCCTGCACGCCGCTGCCCAGCCCGTCCGCCAGCACGCAGATGCGCACGCCGTCGTCGCCGGTGAACACCACGCGATCGCCGCACAGCTGCTCCCCCGCCTTGATCAGGCTGATATAGCCGGTTTCAATAAACAACCCTTTATCCATATGCCGCCCATTCCCGCCTTTTTGCCGCGTTCAAGCAAGCGCCGCATCGCCGGCGTCAGGCTTGTATGGCTTCCTTCAGCTTTTCCAGCATGATCTTCGTCTCCGCCGTGGTCTCGCCCAGAATGGAGGCGATGTCCTGCACCACGCGCATCTGCTTGTCGATGACCCGGTCGGCGGCCTCCAGGGTGCTGCTGACGACCTCCTGAGAGTGGTGCTCGGTCTGCTCGTGCAGGTAGGGCAGGCACATGTCCATCTCCGCCTTGCCCTGGCACAGCGCGAAGGCCATCTCCCGACAGGTTGGATAGCCGCAGCAGCCGCAGTTCAGCGCTGTCTCCGCCGTGTTCTTGCCCAGCTTCTCCAGTATCTGCTCCACCAGCGCCTCGTCCGGCTCGAATTTTGCCACCGGCTGGGCGCTGTAGGTCGCGCGAATGGAATTCTCCTCGGTGACCCCGAAGATAAAATCGCCGGCATAGGAGTTCACGGCGATGCTGCCGCGGATGCGGTTCTCATAGCGATTGCTGCGAATGGCGGGGCCGTTGATACAGCTGCCCTCGCAGGCGGTCATCTCCAGAAAAGCGTGGGTGACGTTGCCCATGCGCATCTCCTCCAGCGCCGAGATGCAGTCTCCCACGCCGTCGATGGACACGCGGCTCCAGCCCGGTATCTTGGACATGGATTTCACGATGCCGTCCGACCTGGGGTAGCGGCGCGCGCGAATGCCGTGCTCGGTCTGGGTGTGTGAGTTATGGCAAACCACGCCCTTTTCGTACATCCACTGCTTGAGGTCTGAGAACATGATCACCGCGTCCGCGCTGCCCGTCTCCATCGCCTCGTCCTTGCGCACATAGCAGGGCGCGACGCACACCACGCAGGCGTCGGGATACTCCCTGCGCAGGCGCTTGCAGTGCACCACCATCGGCGATTCCACCGGGGCCAGATACTTGAGCATATCCGGATAAAATTTGCGAATCAGCAGATTGATGGAGGGGCAGGCGCTTGAAATCAGCACCTCCACCTCGTTTTTGCGCATGATGCGCTCGTATTCCCGGCTGACGAGCTCCGCGCCAATGGCCATCTCCTGGCAATCGGAGAAGCCGAGCTGCTGAAGCGCGTCCCGCATATCCTCGATACAGCTGACGTCGAAATCCGAGATGAACGCGGGATCCACGCTGGCGACCACCTGCCGGCCGGTGCGAATCGCCCGCTTCACCTCGTCCAGGTCGCTCATGACATAGTGGTCGCGGCGCGGGCACGTCACCACGCACTCGCCGCAGCCGATGCACTCGTCCTGGATGATCTCCGCGTGGCCGTTCGAATAGCGAATGGCCTTCAGCAGGCAATTGCGGATGCACTTATAGCAGTCCTTGCAGTTGGCCTCGTTCAGCCGAATGATGGGCAGCATTTCATAACACCCCCGCTTGCGCAACGTATCGGGCAAAAGCAACTAAACCTTCGCCAGGATCTCCCGCTCGAAGAAACTCTCGGCATCCGACGGCGCCACCGCGTGATGCACGCCGTCGACGGTCACGCTGACGCCCTCGCCGCACTTCCCCATGCAAAACTTGCCGGAAAGCTCCACCCTGTCCTCCAGATGATGCTGCTCCACCAGCTGCTGGAAGCGTTCCACGACCGTCTTGGAGCCCATCAGATGGCAGGTGCTGCCCACGCATATCGTCACTTTCATCGAAAAACCTCCCCGCGATCAAATTTCGATCTGGTCGATGATGCCGCGCAACACATCCGCGCTGGCACGCAGCTTGGCGCTCTCCGCGTCCGTCAGCGGCAGCATCAGCTTGCCGCTCATGCCCTTGCCGTTCAAAATCGTCGGCAGGCTGATGCACACGTCCTTGATGCCGTATTCGCCGTGGGTCATGCTGGAGAGCGTGGCCACCTCGTTGGCGTCGGAGAATACGCACTCGCAGATGTGGCACACCGACATGGCGATAGCATAGAACGTGGCGCCCTTTCGGGCGATGATCTTGCCGCCGGAGGTGCGCATATACTGCTCGATGTTCTCATAGTCCAGAGACATGGTCAGCTTGTCGCAGCCCACCAGGCGGTTCTGATAGTCCGCGATGGGCACGCCCGCGATGCGGGCCAGCGACCACGGCACGAAGGAGCTGTCGCCGTGCTCGCCCAGCACGTAGGCCTGCACGTTCTTCTGGCTCACGTCCAGATAGTCCGCCAGGCGAGAGCAGAGGCGCGAGGTATCCAGCAGCGTGCCCGTGCCGATGATCCGGCGCTCCGGAATGTCGGTGACCTTGTTGAACACCCAGGTCAGCACGTCCACGGGGTTGCTGACGATGATGTACATGGCCTCCGGCGCGTACTTCGTGATCTCGCTCGCGATGGACTTCATGATGTTGACGTTGGTCTGCGCCAGCTCCAGGCGCGTCTGGCCGGGCTTTCTGCCCAGACCGGAGGTGATGATGACGATGTCGGAATTGGCCGTATCCGGATACTGGCCGGCATAGATCTTCACCGGATCGGTGAAGATGGTGCCCTGGCGGATATCCATGGCCTCGCCAAGCGCCTTCTTCTCGTTGATGTCGATCATCACGATTTCAGCCGCGAGCCCCTTGACGGCGCACATGAACGCGATCGTGGAGCCTACGCTGCCCGCGCCGATGATGGTAATCTTTCTGTTCACTTCTATTCCCCCTGTTCTGTCCCTTCGAGTCGGTCTTACGCGCCTCTGGCGACGGCGTTTTTCTTGCGATCCAGCTCCATCAGCAGAAACGCGACGGCAAGGAAGATGACGCACATCCAAATGGCGCGCTCCAGCAGTCGCTGAGAGAGCACGCCCCCCACGCCCGCGCCGATGGCAAAGCTGAGTATCACGCCGAAGTAGTATCGGGCGCGCTTCAGCTCGCGCCTGTCATGGGTCTGGGCAAAGTGCGTGAGCGCCGAAGTGCCGCTGCGCAGGTTGCCGATGCACATGGTGCTCGCGTAGGCGTAGCCGTGCACCGTTCTGAACCCCTGCACCTGCATCGCGCAGGCGAAGGACACGAGCATGTTGGCGAGCAGGTTGAGGCGCTGCGGCATAAAGCCCACAGCGCACATCACCCCGATCTCCACGAGCACCACGATCTGCCGCCAGTGCAGCACCCGCGCCTGCTCAAGATAGTGGTGGATGTTTTCAGCCACAAACACCCCCAGCGCAAATGCCAGCAGCGGCAGCAGATAGCGCAGCGCGTCGTGCCATTTGCCCTCCATCAGATAGGTGCTCATCAATACGACGTTTCCCGTTTGGGCGTTGGCGTATACATGGCCGCGCACGATATAGGTATACGCGTCCTGAAAGCCCCCGCTCAGTGCCATGAAGCCGCTGAGCAGAAAGGCCTCGGACATCTGCTGCTCATGGGTGATGTGTTCTCTGAGATTCCAATGCAACGGATATCATCCTTTTCCCTGTCGGTCGACCGCAATCGCGTTCTGGCGCGCGTTCCTGGAGTGTGTTTCCGAAGTCGAGAATGTGCGATTCAGAGCGGAGAGGCTGAAGGCCTTTGGGTTTTCAGATCAGCCTCAGACGCCTGAATCGCGCTTTTGGCATTTTAGTAACACGCTCTACACCCTGCGCGTGTAATCGGGCAGCAGCTTGGGCGAGAGCGCCTTGCTCTCAATGCCCGCGGCCTTCAGTTCATCGTCATACCGCCGCACGTGCTCAAGCGTCAGTTCGCCCACGGTCACGCCCTTCGCCTTCGCGGCGGCCTGCTGACCGGCGTTGCGGCCAAATACGATGATGTCCAGCAGGCTGTTGCCCATCAGGCGGTTGCGCCCGTGAATGCCGCCCACGGCCTCGCCCGCCACGAACAGGTTCTCCACGCCGGTCTGGCCGTCCTCGCTGATCTCCAGACCGCCGTTCTGATAGTGCAGCGTGGGATAGACCAGTATCGGCTTCTGACGCATGTCGATGCCGAACTTCAGATACATGCGCAGCATGGCGGGCAGGCGCTTTTCAAGCGTCCCCGCCCCATGGATGGCGTCGATCATCGGGGTATCCAGCCACACGGCCTTTCCGGCGGGGGTTTCCACGCCCTTGTCGTGGGTGCTGCACTCGCGAATGATGCTCGCCGCGGCCACGTCGCGGGTCTCCAGCGGGTGCATGAACACCTCGCCCTCGCTGTTGATCAGCTTCGCGCCCATGGAGCGCACCTTCTCCGTCACCAGCGCGCCGAAGATCTGCTTCGGAAACGCGACGCCGGTGGGATGATATTGCAGGGCATCCTGATAGAGCAGCTTCGCGCCGGCGCGGTAGCCCAGGATCAGGCCGTCCGCCGTCGCGCCGTAGTGGTTGCTGGTCGGGAAGCCCTGATAGTGCATGCGGCCCGCGCCGCCGGTGGCGATGACCACCGTCTTGGCCCGCGCGATCAGGATCTCCCCCGTCTCCATGTTCTGGAGCACCGCGCCGGCGGCGTGGCCCTGGTCGTCCTTGATCAGCTCGATGGCGGCGGTGAAGTCGATCACCGGAATGCCCCGGTTCAGCACCTCGTCCCGCAGCGTGCGCATGATCTCCGCGCCGGAGTAGTCCGCCGCCGCGTGCATGCGCTTTCGGGAGGTGCCGCCGCCGTGGGTGGTGATCATGGTGCCGTCCGCGTCCTTGTCAAACTCCACGCCCAGCTCGTTCAGCCACTTGATGGCGCCGGGGCCCTCCATGACCAGCTTCTTCACCAGTTCGGGCCGGTTGGCATAGTGCCCGCCGCCCATCACGTCCAGATAGTGCTGGGCCGGGGAGTCGCCCGGTTTGTCCGCGGCCTGAATGCCGCCCTCGGCCATCATGGTGTTGGCGTCGCCGATGCGCAGCTTCGTCACCATGATCACCTTCGCGCCAGCCTCATGGGCCTCGATGGCCGCGGAGGAGCCCGCGCCGCCGCCGCCGATGATCAGCACGTCGGCGTCGTAATCTATCTTGCCCAGATCCACGTCCATATCCAGCACGCGGGCGCGACCCTCCAGAAGCTCCGCCAGCTCCACAGGGCACTTCTCGCCCTTGTTGGGGCCGGTTCGGATGGTGGTAAATCCGTCGTCCCTGTAATCCGGATGGTATTCGTTCAGCAGCTTCTCCTTTTCCTCCGCCGTCATGCGCCGGGGCTCCAGGGCGATGTTCGCCGCTCGCGCCGCCTCGACCTTCTTCATCGAATTCAGCATTTCTTCCGTGAAAATCATGCGCCCGCCCCCTTATTTCTCAATGTCGCGGTGGTTGTAGAGTTCCTTCAGCTCCTCAATGGGCTTGGCCATGATGGCCTCCATCGCCTCGGAGCACAGGCCATCCTGGATCTCGCGCACGCGCTCGGTGAGGTGCTTCGCCTCCGGCGCGATGTACTTGCCGTTCAGCCTGCGGGCCAGCATGGCCACCTGCGGATGGGAGATGCCCGCCGGGCAGCGGCTGGAGCAGATGCCGCACATCACGCAGTCAAAGCTCAGCTCGGCGCACTTGTCGTATTCCCCGCGCTGGGCGTGGGCGATATACTGCATCACGTTCAGCTGCTGGGAGCAGGCCTTGGTGCAGGCGTTGCAGCCCACGCAGGAATAGATCTCCGGATAGAGCTGCATCATGATCTGCTCGTCCGGGCGCACCGCGTTGATGTCGTAGACCTCCTTGATGAGCGGGAAGAAGGGCAGCGTCGCCACATACATGCCGTCCTCCACCTTGGTGGAGCAGGCCAGCGCGGCGTGCAGCTCGCGATCGCCCTTGACGCGATACACCGTGGCGCAGGCGCCGCAGAAGCCGTTGCGGCAGCCAACGCCGCGCACCAGCTTGTAGCCCGCGTATTCCATCGCCTCCATGATCGTCAGATCAGAGGGCACTTCGTATTTCTTGCCATAAAGGAAGACATTTACCATATCAGCCATGTTTTCTTTGTTCCTCCAATCGACTAATACTCGCTCGGCAGCTCGTCCAGCTCGTCAAAGCGGAACACGGGACCGTCCTTGCAGACATATTTGTCGCCGATGTTGCACCGGCCGCACTTGCCCAGTCCGCACTTCATGCGCAGCTCCATGGTGGTGTACACCTGCTCCTTCCTGAAGCCCAGCTTTTCCAGCGCCTGCAGCACGAATTTGATCATGATCGGCGGGCCGCAGACCAGCACGGTCTTGTTGGGGTCAAAGCCCAGCTCCTCCACGTAGGTGGGCACAAAGGCCACGTGGCCGTCCCAGCCCTCCTGGGGGCGGTCGATGGTCAGGTGCACGTCCATGCTATTCGCCGGGTCCATCCAGCTGGTCTGGATCTCCTCGATGTCGAGCAGGTCGTCCTTGCTGCGGGAGCCGTAGACGATATCCACCTTACCGTAGTCGGCGCGATTGTCCAGCACGTAGTTGATGACGCTGTGCAGCGGGGCCAGACCCACGCCGCCGGCGATGAACAGCAGATCCTTGCCCTTCAGGGCGTCCTCCACCGGGAAGTGCTTGCCGAAGGGGCCGCGAATCATGATCTGCTGACCCTCGTCCATCGCGTGCAGCCAGTCGGTGAAATGGCCGCACTTCTTGATGGAAAACTCCTGGTAGTCCTTCACCGTCGGGGATGAGGTGATGGAAAACATCGCCTCGCCCACGCCGGGAATGGACAGCATGGCGCACTGGCCAGGCATGTGCTCAAAGCACTTGCCGCCCTCCGGCTTTTCCACCCGGAAGGTCTTGATGTCCGGCGTGTCCCGGCGAATTTCGGTCACGACGCCGATCATCGGAATCAGGTTGTCGGTTCTCACGCCTCGTCACCTCCCAGCGCCTTGATGACCTTCACGATATTCAGGTTTTGCGGGCATTTCGCGAGGCAGCGCCCGCAGCCCACGCAGGAATACACGCCCTCGTTGTTGGCGGGAAAATAGACCAGCTTGTGCATGAACCGCTGGCGGAAGCGCTCCAGCTGAGTGGGGCGATTGGTGCCGTGGGCCATCAGCGTGAAGTCGGAATACATGCAGCTGTCCCAGCAGCGATAGCGCTGAACGCCGCTGCCGGTGTCAAAATCGCGGATGTCATAGCACTGACAGGTGGGGCACACAAAGGTGCAGGTGCCGCAGCCCAGGCAGGAGCGGGAAAGCGCCGCCCACTTGGGACTGTCGAACTTCTCCATCAGGTGCTCGCCGTCGAAGCCCTTCAAATTCAGATTCGCAAGGGGCAGCCTTCCCACGATTTCGCGCGTCGCGGCCTGCTGCGCCTCGACGGGGCCCTCGTCGTCCGCGTCGGAAAGGCCCGCCACCAGCGCCTCGCCCTTTTCGGTGTTGGCGCGAAGGTAGAGCGTCTCATCCACGAGCCACATCGTCGCGTCGCCCTTGGGGTCGGCGGGATCGATGCCGAAGTTCGTGCAGAAGCAATTCTCATCCGGGCGGCCGCAGGCCAGCGTCACCACCGCGCCGTGCTCCCGCCGGGCGGCGTAGAAGGGGTCGCAGGGGTCGGAGAGGAACACGCGATCGAGAATGTCGAAGCTCCTCGCGTCGCAGGCGCGCACGCCCAGGATCACGAAGTCCTCCGAAGCGGGATCGATCATCTGTACGCTCAGGCTCTTGCCCTCGGTCTCGAAGCGCATCATGTTCTCCACCTGGGGAAAGAACGCGTCCTTGGCGGATTTTACCGTGCGCAGCGCCTCCAGATTCACATCGGCTTCCGGCGTCCAAACGCCGTAGTTCACCTGATTCGCCTGATTGATGGGCAGGATCACGCGCCGCGTCTCGGCGATGGCGGCGAGCCAATTGTTCAGCTCCGCCATGTTCAGCTTCTTCATGCGTTCGCACCTCCCCGCTCGCGTACTATGGAGGGCTCGCAGTCGCCCTGGGTGTAGTCGATCAGCGGGTGGCGCTGGTCGACGCTCTCCCCCGCCTGATAGTCGCCGTACAGCGCGTCGATATCCGATATGAATTTACGGTTCAACAGGTGCAGCGGGATGCCCTGGGGACACACGCGGCTGCACTCGCCGCAGTCGGTGCAGCGGCCGGCCACGTGGAATGCGCGGATGATGTGGAACATGTTTTCCTCAAAGCTGTCCGCGGCGGCCTTGTTCTGCACGCCCGTATCGGGGTTATCGAACACGCACTTTACGCAGGAGCAGGCCGGGCAGACATTTCGGCAGGCGTTGCAGCGGATGCACTTTGACAATTCGCCGCGCCAGAATGCGAAGCGCTCCGCCTCGCTCATGGCCTCCAGCCGCTTCACCATGTCGAACCGCTCCACGCTGGCGGTATCCTCGGATTCGCCGATGATCTCGTCGGCCACCCTGTGCTCCTTGCCCTTGCAGGCCATGCACTTGTCCAGCAATATGTTTTTGCGGAGCATGATCTCCGTGCCGTACAGCGTGTGCACGGTAACGACGCCGCCGGCCTCGTCCTCCTCAATGGCGGTGATGCCGCTCAGTCCAAAGCCGCTGATCTTGTCGATGTCGATCTTGCCGCGACAGCCCACGCCGATCACATACACCTTGTCCCGGTCGATCCGGTGCTCGGTGCAGAGCTGATTGAAGCTATAGCTGTCGCAGGGCTTCATCAGGGCGATGAGCTTCTCGTCCCCGGACATCTCCTGAATCAGGTACTTCGAAAGGTTCGGCCCGCAGAAGGAATTGCAGACCAGCTCCTCCAGGTTTTCAGCGTCGAAGAACGCGGGTTCCACGTCGAAGAAGAACTCGCCGTTCTTCCAGCCGAGCACGCGGCAGGCCACGCCCTCGTCCATGAGGGCGCGAATACGGTTTATCAATTCTCTTTGCATCGCAGATCCCCCAATTTCACGTTCTCACCCAGCTCGGTGATGGTCTTTGCAAAATCGTTCATCGTCGTCGCGAACTTCGCGCCCTCGGCGGCGGAGACCCACTCCACGCGGGTGCGCCGGCTGTCGATGCCAAGATAATTGAGCATGCTGAACAGCAGCGTCATGCGGCGGCGGGCGTAGTAGTTGCCCGTGGAATAGTGGCAGTCGCCCGGATGGCAGCCGCACAGGATCACGCCGTCCGCGCCACGCTGGAAGGCCCGCAGGATGAACAGCGGGTTCAGACGGCAGGAGCAGGGAATGCGGATGATCTTCACGTCCGCCGGATAAGCCAGGCGGCTGGAGCCAGCCAGATCCGCGCCGGCGTAGCTGCACCAGTTGCAGCAGAAGGCGACGATTTTCGGCTTCCAGTTTTCATTTTTTTCGACAGGCGGACGGGACGCCTCCAGGCGTCCGTCCCGCGCATCCGCGGTCTGCGCAGCGGCGCGCAGATTATCGGAGTTTACCGGCATATCGCATCCACCTCCGCCATGATCTGGTTATTGCTGAAGCCCTTCAAATCCATCGCGGTGGACGGGCAGGTGACCGTGCAGGCGCCGCAGCCCTGGCACACGGCTTCGTTGACCACGGCCACGCGCTTCACGCCGCGGAACTCCGGCCCGCGAACCTCCTTCTCCACATAGGAGATGGCGCCGTAGGGGCAGACCCGCTCGCACTGGCTGCAGCCGTTGCAGAGCAGCTCGTTGGAATGGGCCACGCAGGGATTGCCCACCAGCTCGTTCTTGCTGAGCAGGCCGATCACCTTGCTGGCCGCCGCGCCGGCCTGGGCCACGGTTTCGGGAATGTCCTTGGGCCCCTGGCACACGCCGGAGAGGAAGATGCCCGCCGTGGGGCTCTCCACCGGCCGGAGCTTTGGATGGGCCTCGGTGAAGAAATCGTTGGTATCCATGCTGGCGGTCAGCATGGTGCCGAGGCTGCGGGCGGTGGGATCCGGCTCGATGGCCGTGGCCAGCACCACCATATCCGCGTCGATGTGAATCTGCTCGTTGGAGATCAGATCGCTGCCCTGAACGCGCAGCTTCTTGCCCTCGACGGTCACCTTGCCCACCATGCCCTTGATGTAGTCCACGCCGTACTGCTCCACCGCGCGGCGATAGAACTCGTCGAAGTTCTTGCCGGGGGTACGCACGTCGATGTAGAACACATGCACCTTGGTGTCCGGATACTTCTCCCGCACCAGCATGGCGTGCTTGGCGGTGTACATGCAGCAGATCTTGGAGCAATACTCCTTGCCCTTGGTCGCGTCCTTGGCGCAGCGGCTGCCCACGCACTGTATGAACACGATTTCATGGGGATGCTCGCCGTCCGAGGGCCTGAGCAGCGTGCCGCCGGTGGGGCCCGCCGCGTTCATCAGCCGCTCGAACTCCAGACTGGTCACCACGTCCTTGGACTGATTGTAGGCATACTCGTCAAAGGCGCTGGCGTCGATGGGCTTGAAGCCCGTGGCCACGATGATCGCGCCGTACTGGCGCTCGATGACCTCGTCCTGTTGCTCAAAGTTGATGGCCCCGGCGGAGCAGTTCTTCTGGCAGATGCCGCACTTGCCTGTGCGGAAGTGGAGGCAATTCGGCGCGTCGATGACGGCCAGGTTCGGGATGGCCTGGGCGAAGGGAATGTACACCGCGCCGCGGGTGTTCAGCCCCATGTTGAATTCGTTGAGCCCCTTGCGGGACGGGCACTTCTCGGTGCAAACGCCGCAGCCGGTGCACTTGGTCTCGTCGACGAAGCGGGCCTTCTTGCGGATGCGCGCGGTGAAGTTGCCCACGAAGCCGGACACGTTTTCCAGCTCCGCGTAGGTGATCAGGTTGATCTTCTCGTGCTGGTTGGCCTCCACCATCTTGGGGGTCAGGATGCAGGCGGAACAGTCCAGCGTGGGAAAGGTCTTGTCCAGCTGGGCCATGCGGCCGCCGATGGTGGGCGCCTTTTCGACGATATCCACCTCATAGCCCGCGTCGGCCACGTCCAGCGCCGTCTGAATGCCGGCGATGCCGCCGCCGATCACCAGCGCGCGCTTCGTGACCGGGCTGGTGCCAGCGGTGAGCGGCGCGTTCTTCTTCACCTTGGCGATGGCCGCCCGCGCCAGCACCATGGCCTTCTCGGTGCCCTCCGCCATGTCCTTGTGAATCCAGGAGCATTGCTCGCGGAGGTTGGCGATCTCCACCATGTAGGGGTTCAGCCCCGCGGCCATGGCGGTCTTTCGGAAGGTGGCCTCGTGCATGCGGGGCGAGCAGGAGCAGACCACGATGCCGTCCAGCTTGTAATCCCGGATGGCGTCCTTGATCAGGTTCTGCCCGTTCTCGGAGCACATGTACTGGTAATTGGTGCTGAAGACGACGCCGGGCTCCGACTTCATCGCGTTCGCGACGGCCTTGACGTCCACTGTCGCGGCGATATTACTGCCGCACCAGCACACAAATACGCCTATCTTTTGCATGTCGCGCCGTCCTCCTTACTTCTTATACTTTCGCATGGCGGATACGATGGCCTGCTGGGGCAGCTCGCCGTCCAGCAGCGCGGGAATGTCGTTCTCCGTCATGTGGTTCATGCCCTGCTGGCGCACGACCGCCAGCCGGACCGCCTCGATCAGCTTCGCGGGCTCCACGCTGCGGGGACAGCGCTCCAGACACGCGAAACAGGTCAGGCAGCGGTATATGGACTTGCTCCGCATCAGCTCGTCGATCCGGCCGCGCTCGACCATGTAGACGAACTGATGGGGATGGTATTCCATTTCATCGTAGGCGGGACAGGTGCCGGAGCACTTGCCGCACTTCATGCACTTGCGGGGATTGACGCCGCTGATGCGGAGGATATCCTCTGTGGTGACGCCGTTCGCCATCATTCACCCTCCTTTTTCTCCAGGCCAAGCGCCTCATACAGCAGCTCGGTAAAGTATTTCACCGGCAGCTTATGCGCCGTAGCGTTCGCGCTCAGGTTGTACATGCACAGCGGGCAGGCGGTGATGATCACCTCCGCGCCCGCGTCCATGGCGGACTTCACGATGGCGTCCACCCGCTTCTGGGCGGCGGGCCTGTCCTCCAGGGTGATATAGCCGCCGCAGCACTCGTTGCGCTGGGAATAGGGCACCGGCGTCGCGCCGATGGCGCGGATGAAATCCTCGATGATCGTGGGATTCTCCGGATCGTCAAAGGCCATCACGCCGGAGGGCCGAAGCAGCAGGCAGCCGTAGTAGGCGGCGATTTTGACGCCCTTGAACGGGTTTTTGACCGCCTTTTTGAGCGCGTCAAAGCCCACCTGATCCCGCAGCATCTCCAGATAGTGCACCACCTGCGCTTCGCCCAGATAGGGCTCCTCCAGCTGCAAATAGTTGTTGGCCTTCAGGCGCAGATCCTCGTCCGTGAGCATGTCGTGATTCACGCGCTTGATGACGTGATGACAGGCAGAGCAGAGGGTCAGCAACGGCTGACCCTTCTGCTTGGCCGCATCCAGCGCGCGTATGGCGGAGAGCTTTGTGGCGATCTCGTCGCTGGCCTGCGGATATACCGCGCCGCAGCACTGCCAGTTTTCGATCTCTTCAAGCTCCACGCCCAGCGCCGCGGCGCTCAAGCGGCCCTGGCGATCCAGCTCTTTGGCCTTCGTCTTCAGCGTGCAGCCGGGATAGTAGCTATACGTCATTGGTCAAACCTCTCTCATGTCAGACCATCTCTTCGGGATGGAAAACTTCGTCAAATCTCTCAGCCGTCAAAAAGCCCAGCGCCACGCAGGCCTCCTTCAGCGAAATGTCGTCCTTAAACGCCTTCTTGGCGGTCTTGGCGGCATTCTCATAGCCGATATAGGGGTTCAGCGCCGTCACCAACATCAGGCTGTTGTGCAGGTTATGGGCCATCTTCTCGCGGTTGGCGCGGATGCCCACGGCGCAATTGATGTTGAAGGAATGCATGGCCTCCGCCAGCAGGCGCGCCGATTGCAGGAAGTTGTAGGCGCACACGGGCATGAACACGTTCAGCTCAAAATTGCCCTGAGAGGCCGCCATGCCCACGGCCACGTCGTTGCCCATCACCTGCACGGCCACCATGGTCATGGCCTCGCACTGGGT